>CAUTUJ010000001.1:0-55866 GCA_963541565.1 uncultured Acholeplasmataceae bacterium
ACATGGATAAAATCATGGAACTTATGGACAACATTGACACCTACATCCAAGAACCTGTTCGACAAACTGACCTTCCATTTTTAATGCCAGTTGAAGATGTACTTACAATCACTGGTCGTGGTACTGTGGCAACAGGCCGCGTGGAACGTGGTACTTTAAAACTTGGTGAAGAAGTTGAAATCGTAGGAATCCGTGAAACTAAAAAAGCAGTTGTAACTGGTATTGAAATGTTTAGAAAGCTACTTGACTCAGCACAAGCCGGCGACAACATTGGTGCTCTTCTTCGTGGTATTGACCGCAAAGAAATCGTACGTGGTCAAGTTCTGGCAAAACCAGGCTCTGTTAAACCTCACACTAAATTTGAAGCACAAGTTTACGTACTTTCAAAAGAAGAAGGTGGACGCCACACTCCTTTCATGACTAACTACCGTCCTCAATTTTACTTCCGTACAACTGACGTTACTGGTATTATTTCACTTGCCGAAGGTGTTGAGCTTGTAATGCCTGGCGACAACACCACTATTACTGTTGAGTTAATTCACCCAATCGCACTTGAACAAGGAACTAAGTTCTCAATCCGCGAAGGTGGACACACAGTTGGTGCTGGTTCTGTAACTAAAATTATTGCTTAGTTAATTTAAAGCAAATAAAAAGACTTGATTTAATCAAGTCTTTTTTTATAACTAAATCTCTAATTTAAACGTTAAAAATAAATTAGTTAACAATCTTGTATTTTTGCTTAGTTAAGCCTTTTTACAAGGAATTTAAAAAGGTCAAACTGATACACAGTTTGACCTTTTTTAGTTATATTTTTAATTTTATAAAAGTTATTTTGCAGCAGCGACCATTTGAATAAACTTAGCAGAGTCAAGAGAAGCACCACCGATTAGTGCACCATCAATGTCTGTAGTTGCAAGTATTTCTTTAATGTTTTCTGGCTTAACAGAACCACCATAAAGAATTCTTATCTCAGCAGACACAGCTTTTCCGTAAAGTTTTTCAATAACCTCGCGAATTCCTTTAATTGTTTCGTTAGCAACTTCAGGGGTAGCGGTTTCACCAGTTCCAATTGCCCAAATAGGCTCGTATGCAATAACTACCTTTTTTGCGTCATCTGTGCTAACTTCTAAAAATGCTGATTTAATTTGGTTTTCTAAGTAGTTGTAAACTTCGTTTTTTTGCCTTACTAAAAGGTTTTCACCAACACAAACGACAGGAGTTAAGCTACTGGTTAAAACTTTTTTTAACTTTAAGTTAACGTCTTGGTCAGTTTCGTTAAAGTATTGTCTGCGTTCGCTGTGCCCAATTAAAACATACTCAAAACCAAGTGGTTCCGCCATCTTTAAAGAAAGTTCGCCAGTATACGCGCCTTCATCTAAATAGTGGATATTTTGCACACCAATTCTTAAATTACCTTGTCTTTTAACTAAACAACGCGCATATAAACTTGGTGCAAAAATCACAGTTTCGACATCACTTCTTTCTGGCGTTTTTTCCTGAACTGCATAAATAAAGTCAAGCGCTTCTGCTCTAGTTTTATACATTTTCCAGTTTCCAGCAATTATTTTTCTTCGCATAGCAATTCCTTTATTATCTTGGAGTTTTAACAAGTAAAACTCTGCATGGTCTTGAATACTTGTTTCTCAAATAATTTTCCTTAATGTTTGGAAAGTAGAAAGTTTCAAAACGTTCAACCAAAGTAACTTCTTCATTTTGAAAAATCTCCACACGGCCATCCAACACATAGCCAAAAGTTTCGCCAACTTGAGCCTTTTGAATTTCAGTTTGTCCGTTTGGCTGAATTTCAACAATTTCTACCTTAAAACTAGAATTAGTTGGCAGCAGGGGAAACTTAGCAGAAAGTAGTTCTTCGTCAACCACTTCGGCTTCTGCTAACTTAGCAGTTGAAAAAACTTCTACTAAACTTTCTTCTTTTATTTGTTCTGCTGCTCCAAAGAAATCTTGGAAGTTAGTGCCAAGCCGTTCAAGGATTTTTTCCAAAGAATCTAAAGACGGAGAAGTGCGGTTATTTTCAATTTGTGAAATATAACCTTTTGTAAATCCAATATCATTTGCAAGTTCTTTGGTAGTCAAATTAGCCTTGACTCTTAAATAATGAATTTTTTGTCCTATGTCTATCACGGTTTTATTTATCTAAAATACACTCAATTCCAGGTAGAGTTTTACCTTCAAAAAATTCAAGAGAAGCACCACCACCAGTAGAAACGTGCGTGAATTTTTCAATCATGTTAGCCTTCGCAATAGCAGCAGCAGAATCACCACCACCAACTACAGTCATCGCACCTTCTCTGGCAGCGATATACTCAGCGATTTTGTAAGTACCATTTGAAAAAACAGGAAGTTCAAAAACGCCAAGTGGACCGTTCCAAATCACAGTGTTTGCTTTATCTATATATTGTTTAAATAATTTAAGAGTTTCAACACCGCAATCTAAACCTTCTTCGTCTTCTGGTATATCCATAACTGAACGCAGATTTACTTCTGTATCGTTTGAAAATTCTTTACCTGTATAGACATCGCGGCCAACTATTAGTTTACCTTCACCTCGTTTAAGTAGACCTAAAGCTAAATCTGTTTTGTCAGGTTCACAAATGCTTTTACCAATTTTTCCGCCTTGAGCCTTCGCGAAAGTATAAACCATACCACCAGCAACTAATACATAGTCACAAATCTTAAGTAAATTGTTAATAACTTCAATTTTGTCAGAAACTTTAGCTCCACCAATAATTGCCACAAGTGGTCTTTTTGGGTTTTGAATTGCAGCAGAAAGATATTTAATTTCTTTTTCCATTAAGAAACCACAAACACAAGGCAAGTGATTTGCAATTCCTACATTTGACGCTTGTGCACGGTGACAAACACCAAAAGCATCGTTTACAAAAATTTCGCCAAGACTAGCCCAGTATTTACCAAGTTCTGGTGAATTTTTTGACTCTGCTTTGTTGTCAAGATCTGCAAAACGAGTGTTTTCCAGCACGATAACTTCGCCAGATTTTAGTTGACTAACTGCTTCTTCTACAGCCTTACCACGAAAATCTGCAATAAACTTAACTGGTTTGCCAAGTAATTCAGATAATCTGCGAGCAACAGGCTCTAAAGATTTACCTTGCTTGTCTTTTTCTTCTTTAACACGACCAAGGTGTGAAAGTAAAATTAACTTAGCACCATGTTCAAGCAAATAAGAAATTGTCGGAAGTGCCTGAACGATGCGGTTATCATCAGTGATTATTCCGTTTTTTAGCGGTACGTTGAAATCAACTCTTAAAATTGTTTTTTTGTTTTGAAAATCAACATCTAAAATTGTTTTTTTGTTCATTTATTAAAACCTCTCTAAACAAATCAATTATAACATTTATAGCAGTGTATTTAAATGATTATTTTTAAAATTTGTTTAACTTGGAAAGACTGAACGCCCAAGCAAACAACTATTTTTTCGTTTAACATTTTTAATACATAAAATATAATTTTCAAAAAACTGATGTTTTTTTATAATATTTATGTGTAATTTACACATTTTTTTTGAAAAACTGATTTTTTAACTAAATTAAATAAAGTAAAATAAAGACATGTTTTTAAACAATAGAAAATTAAAATTAAAGACTAAACTAGAAAATGAAAAAGCCGTCTTTTACAAAAGACAACTTTACTATTGCAGAATGCTTTGCTCAAAAACTTTGGGTGAGTTTAGTGAAGTTACTAATTTACCAATTTCAACAATTTCTTGCTACGAGAGAAACAAGTCGCCATTGACTAAAAAAAGCATTGAAAAAATTGAGACACTTTTTGTCTCAGACAAAATATCTATCTATAACTTTAGTGTGTTTGAAAATAAAATAGAAGAGTTAATCAATGCTTTAGTTAAAGTCAAAAAATTAGAAAAAAGTTTAGCAGACCCCAAAGACCACGACATTTTAAACAACACTATTTTTAATAGTTTTTATTATTTATGCAATTTAAACCTGACAGATGCGCTTTTAATTTTATGCAATGGTGACTACACTAAACCTGACTTTTCACCAAAATACTACATGGTTTATCAACTGATTTCAGCACTGACTATGTTTATCTCTGGAAACATTAAAGGCTGCACAATGGTTCTCGAAAACAGGGTAGCAAGTGCTGAAGATAAAAGAATTGAAGCGATGTTTATGCTTTTAAAAGTTTTAACTAAGTTTTGTGAGAAAAAGCATATTCACGCAAGCGAAATCGACGACTTAGAAATTTATTTTTCTACACTAAACTCACCAATTTTAAGTGGAATTTTAGAATCAGTTAGACTAATTAAAAATCTGAAATTTCAAGATGAAACAACTTTTGAAAACAATGTAAAAAACATTTTAAAATGCAAGTTTAGTAACAACAAAATAGTAGGTGCTTTTTTTGCCTTATACGCACAAATTTACCACAGTATCTTCATACCAGACCTGTTTTTCAAAAGTTGCACAAAGTTTGAAAATAGACTAGTAAGGCTATTTTTTGAAACTTTGTATTATATTCATGAACGTAAAATGGAAGCAATATCTCACAACACAAATGAGTTTTTAAAACATAAAATTCCAGATAACTTCTTAATATCCAAACTGATGCAACTAGCCCAAAAACTACTTTTATATCAAGATGCACCCGATATTTTTATTAAGTATTTTTTAGAATTTTTAGACACAGAAATCAGCGGAGTTTACAAATCTTTCTTTATTTTGCTTGCCAGTAATTTCTATAAAAATATCAAGGGTGGAAACATAATTTTAAAACTAATTAAACTAAACAGTAAACTAACTAAAATCGTGCCACAAGCCGAATAATTCTAAGTTCTTGTTATATAATATATATAACGAGCGACGGAGAAAATATTTGAAATTATATAATTTTTTAACTAAAAAAATAGATAATTTTAACCCAGAAGCAGACAAAAAAATCGGCATTTATGTGTGCGGTCCTACAGTTTACTCATACATTCATGTTGGGAATGCTCGTCCTGCTATTTTTTTTGATGCAGTTGTTCGCTATTTAAGATATCGTGGACATGAAGTTTTCTATGTTTCTAATATTACAGATATTGACGATAAAATCATTAGTAAGGCGATTTCAAAGAATGTGTCTGAACGAGAAATTGCCTACAGATATAGTAAAGAGTATTTAAAAAATCTAGCAGATTTAAACTGTGAGTTTCCTGACTCAATTCCTTACGCCACTAAATACATTGACCACATAATTGAATTTATTCAATCCTTAATTTCAAAAAATCTAGCCTACGAAAAAAACGGAAATGTCTACTTTAGAGTTAACTCAATTCAAAGTTATGGTGCAATTTCTCACCAAAATACAGCAGAGTTAGAAGTTGGTGCCAGAGTTTCTGTTAACCAAGATAAAAAAAACCCACTTGACTTCTTGCTTTGGAAAAAGACAGAAGAAGGCATCAAATTCAAATCACCTTTTAGCGCTGGCAGACCAGGTTGGCACACAGAGTGTGCTGTGATGAACAAAGAGTTATTTAAAGACACTCTTTTAATTCACGGTGGTGGTTCTGACTTAAAGTTCCCACATCACGAAAATGAACGTGCTCAGTTTCTTGGAGAAACTGGACGCGAACTTAGTAAATACTATATGCATGTTGGCAGAGTTAATGTTGACAATCAAAAAATGTCTAAGTCTCTTGGCAATGTAATCAATGTAAATGAAATTATAGAAAACGGCCAAACAAACGGATTTAGACTTTTAATACTTTCACATAACTTCGAAAGTCCAATTAACTTTTCAAAAGAACTGCTTCAAGAAAACCAAGCAGTATTTACCAAAATACAGCGTAAATTAAGAATACTTGCCTTTAATCATCGTGTTGCTGGTTTTGAGTTTAAAGAATTAAACAACGAAGTTTTAGATAACTTCATAAAGTGCATGGAAGATGGTTTCTTAACGCCGCTTGCTTTAAGTGATTTACAACAAGTTATAAAGAAACTAAGTATTAATGAAACTAGTTCAACTAATGCTTCAGTAATTTGCTCTATTTACAAGGTTTTAGAAATTTTAGGTTTTGAAATAAAACTACCTGATTTTACTGACTCTGAGTTTGAATTATATAAAACCTGGCAACAAGCCCGTTTAGACAAAGACTTTAAAAAAGCAGATGAACTTAGAGTTAGTCTAACTGAAAAAGAACTTATTTAACTAACTGAGAGGACACTATGGAAAAAAACAAAAAAGTTGAAAATACTCAAGTAGAAACTGAAATTAAAAAAGAACCTACTTTGGATGTAAAAGAAAACACTGCTAAAGAAGTTATTGAAATCAAAAAAACTGGTTTTGATAATAAAACAAAAGACTTAAATAAACCAAAACAAGGTAAAAAAGGTTTGATTAAAAAAACTGTGACCATTGTTGAAGAAAGTGCTGAACTACTAGAAATTCCCGATGAATTAAAACAACGCTACGCAGAAATTAAACCCAAAGAAAAGAAAACAAAAAAACCTCGTAAAAAAGAAATTAAAGTCGTTCGCTACAACCCAAATGTTGAAACTGGTTTAACCGACCAAGAAGCGGAAAACAGGCGAATCCTCGGGATGGCTAACAACTCCAAAACTAAAACCTCAAAAAGTTATTTCGCGATTTTCTTTACCAACATCTTTACGCTATTTAACTTAATCATGTACCCACTTGCTGTTTGGTTAATTACAGTCGGCGCAAAACCGCAAAACTTAGTGTTCCTAGTCGTGACTACCATTAACGTTGTAATTGGTATTGTGCAAGAAATTAAAGCAAAATTGACTATTGAAAAATTAACTATCTTGCAACAACCCACAATTACTGTTTTAAGAGAAGGTAATCAAAAAGAAATTAAATCAAAAGAAATTGTTTTAGATGATTTAATTATTTTGAAACCAGGTAGACAGATTCCTTGTGACTGCGTGCTAGTTTCAGACGGTGGCCTTGAAGTTAACGAAGCACTGTTGACTGGTGAGTCTGATGCTATCGTTAAAGACAAAAAAGCAGCGCTTTACGCCGGAAGCTTCGTAGTTTCTGGAACTGGGGTTGCCCAAGTTGTCGCAGTTGGTAAAAACGTATATATTGAAAAACTAACTAGTCAAGTTAGAAAAGTTAAGAAAAACAAATCCGAACTACTTAAATCACTTAAACTGCTAATTACTATCTTAACTGTCTTAATTATTCCAATCGGCTTTACTTTATTTTACTTTTCTACAAATCATTTAGACTTTAGCAATTCAGCAGTTTATAAAAGTGCAGTTGAAAAAACAGCAGGTGCGATGGTTGGAATGGTGCCAACTGGTTTATTTTTGCTAACATCTGTAGCCTTGTCTGTTGGTGTTCTTCGTCTTGCAAAACACAACACATTGGTTCACAACTTATACTGCATCGAGACTCTTGCTCGCATTAACGTGCTTTGTTTAGATAAAACAGGAACAATTACCGATGGTTCTATGACTGTAAAAATGTCAATGGACTTCAATCAAACTGAGTCAATGTATTCAAATGAACAACTTCTCCAGGCTTTTTTAAATATTGACAACTCAGACAACCCAACTAACTCTGCTTTAATTGAGCGTTTTGGCAATAACTTTGCTTTAAAACACAACACCTACATTCCTTTTTCAAGTAGTCGCAAATACTCAGCGATTGAGTTTGAACAAGTTGGTACCTTTTATTTAGGCGCACCTGAATACATCATTAAATCTAAGTTCAAACAAATTAACGACAGCGTAGAAAGATATATCTTAGAAGGTTTCAGAGTGCTCGTATTTGGCTACACAAAAGCACCACTTGGCGACAAAATCCCACAAGATGTTACTCCACTTTCTTTAATCGTAATTGAAGATACAATTAGAACAGACGCACTTGACACTATTAAGTTCTTCAAAACTATGGGTGTCGACATTAAGGTAATTTCTGGTGACAACCCGCTTACGGTTTCTAGAATTGCTGAACGCGTTGAAATTAAAAACTACAACAAATACATCTCACTTGAAAACGTCAAAGACGAAGAAATTGAAAATATTTGTACAGAATACACTATTTTTGGCCGAGTTAATCCAACTCAAAAACGTCTGCTAGTTCAAGCACTTAAGAAAAAAGGTAAAACTGTGGCAATGACTGGAGATGGTGTCAACGACATTTTAGCACTGCGCGAAGCGGATACTTCTATTGCTATGGCCGAAGGTTCTGAGGCTGCCAGAAACGTCGCTGAAGTGGTTTTGATGGATTCAAACTTCTCATCAATGCCAAAAATTGTGGCAGAAGGTCGCAGAGTTATTAACAACATTGAAAAAGTAACTACCTTGTTTATCACCAAAACTATTTTTTCAGTGGTACTTTCTTTAATTGCAATTTACTTAGCGGCTGCCAAAAGAGGTGCGTATCCACTTGAACCAATTCAGCTAGTTCCAATTGAAAGTTTAGCAATAGGTATTCCTTCATTTTTCTTGGCACTTGAATACAACAACAGTGAAATTAAAAAGGATAACTTCTTGTGGAGTATTATTAAAAAATCAATGCCAAGCGCTTTGACGATAATTCTTGAATGCGTCTTGATTTATAGTTTAAGCAAAACTTTAAAATTAACCGTGCAAGGACACGAACGAGTTATTCCAACCTTGATTGTTTACAGTGCAACTACAATTTGTTTAATTACTCTGCACAAAATTTGTCTGCCAATGAACTTCAAGCGTGGCATGCTGGTGACAACGATGATTTCTATTTTCATCGTGCTAGTTACTTTTATGTCTGAATTCTTTGCAATCGCTCCAATCTTTAAAGTTGGCTACTACAGTGGAAACGCATTAAATGTCCAAGAGTTGCTGCTGCTTGTTATATTGCTACAAGCCGGATGGCCACTAATGTATCTGTTTACCAACATTGTTGCTTGGACTAAAAAAGGAATCCACAACGCAATTGTGTTCTTTAGGGATTCCAATAACTTACCGGAAGACAGCAAAAAATGATTTACTTTGGGAAAAATGTTGTTAAAGAAATGATTTTAAATCATTTCCCTATCTTCAACGTTTACTTAGATGAAAAGTTTGCAGACCAAAAGTTTTTTGAGTTTTTGAATCAAAATAATTCAAAAATTGAAAGAGTTACAAAAGAACGCTTATTTAAATTAACTAACACCAAAGACCACCAAGGTATTGCTGTTAATGCAAGTGACTATAAATATTTTGAGTTAGCAGAACTGCTTGGAAAAGATATTAAAAAAATAATTATCTTAGATTCAATTCAAGATCCACATAACCTCGGCGCTTTACTTAGAAGCGCTGAGGCCTTCGGAATTGACACAGTTGTAATTTCAAGCAGAGAGCAAGTTAAAGTAAATCCAACCGTCTTAAAGGTGTCGGCGGGTGCTGCGATTAAAGTTCAAATTTCAATGGTCAGAAGTATTTCAAAAACCATTGAAATTTTAAAAGAAAACGGCTTTAAAGTATATGCTACCGCTTTAAATACAAATAAGTCTGTTGCATGTTTAAAAGCAGAAGACAAAATTGCAGTAATTCTTGGAAATGAAGGGCTAGGTGTCAGAAAAAACCTAATTTTGCTTTCTGACGATACAGTGACCATTCCAATGATTGGTAAAATCAACTCACTAAACGTATCTGTTGCTGGTGCGATAGTGATGAACGAAATGACTAGAAAGGATTAAAATGATTAACTATAATGACTACGAACTCATTTATTTAGTTCAGTGTCATTATGACCAAACCAGTTTAAAAATCATTTTTGACAAATACAAAGCCTTTATCTACAAAGTAGCCTTAAGCAAACGCATCTACAGCCTGTCTTTAGAGGACTTGGTGCATCTTGGCTTAGTTTCACTTAAAACCGCCATTGAAAGTTACTCAGAACTTTTTAACAAAACCTTTATGCGTTTTTTTGAACTAATTTACTTAAGACGACTTTCAAGAGAACTTAAAAGCGCTTACAAAAAGGCACAACATATTACCAATATAGACCACGAAATAATCGATAATGTGCTTTTGGTAAGCGATAATATGGAACAGTATTCATACGAAAAAGAAAAACCTGAAGTTGCCGAAATTCAGTTTAAAAATAAAGATTTATCGCTAGTTTACTCGCTTACTTTAAAAGGTCTTAAACCAAGCGAAATCGCTAAACAAACGGGTTTTTTAATTAAAAGAGTTTATAATTTGCTGGCTAGAATTCGCCAAGGAATTAAAAATTCAGGTACAAGAGTTTTAAAACAAAAAATCGTGAGGTTATGAAATGAACATACTCAAAATAAAAAATTATTCAGTTTCGATTGAAGATAAACAAATTCTTAAAAACATTTCTCTAGAAGTTAAAAGCGGAGAAGTGCATGTAATTATGGGACCAAACGGAACTGGAAAATCTACACTTTTAACTTCCTTAATGGGGCATCCTTTATATACCATTGAAAGCGGAGAAGTTTATTTAAATCAACAAAACATACTTGAAATGCCCACAGACGAGCGCAGTCGTTCTGGGCTTTTTTTGGCGTTTCAAACTCCTACCGAAATACCTGGTGTTAAAAATGTAGATATTTTAAGAGAAGTTGTTCTACAAAAAACTAAAAAAGACTTTAAACTATTTGACTTCATCACTGAAGTTGAGAAAGCCACAGAAGAACTAGGACTAGGAAAAGAGTTTGTGTTTAGAGAAGCAAATGTTGGGTTTTCAGGTGGTGAGAAAAAACGTAATGAAATTATTCAGCTAAAAGTCTTAAAACCTAAGTTTGCACTGCTTGATGAAATAGATTCAGGTCTTGATGTAGATGCTTTAGAATGTGTCGGTAAGGCGGTTTTAGAAGAAGTTAAAACTAACAATTTGGGTGTGATTATCGTTACTCACTACGAGCGTATTTTAAAACACATTAAACCAGACTTTGTTCACGTTTTACTTAATGGCAAAATTGTTAAGACAGGTGACGCTACCTTAATTGAAAAAATTAACAAAGAAGGCTACGCTTGGTTAAATGAAAAGCATAGATAATTTAAAAAAAGTTAAAACTGTTTTTAACAGTCCATTTAGATTTAAACATCTTGAAATTAAAGACGTTTCTTTTGTTGAACTAGAATTTGGTGCTAATTTAACTGGAACTGTGTTTATTGAATTAAAAAGCACAGGAAATCTAGATTTTGTTGTTAATTTAGCTGAAAAAGCAGATATTTTAATTCATTTGTTTTTAGTTTCAGATAGCCTAAAAACAAAAATCAATCTAAATACTGCTGGCATAAAATCAAAACTACAGTTTAATTTGCTAACTGTTACAAATAAAACACAATCTGTGGATGTTGATTTAACTGCAACTAACCGAGCAAAAAACTCAGAAATTTACACATCTGGTTTAGCAGTTGCAACTCAAGAATCGTATGTTAGGCTAAATTACGTTGGCCAGATTGAAAACAAAATGTCTAAATCTAAACACTTTGAGAAACTAAAAGGCTTTATTAAAGACAGCGCAAAAATGGAATTAAATCCCATTCTTGAAATTAAAGAGTTTGATGTAGAAGCTGGGCATTCTGCGGCGAGCGGTAACATTAACGCCGATACTTTATTTTACTTAAACTCTAGAGGAATTGATAAAAGCACTGCTGAAAGAATTATCTTAAATGGGTTTGTTGAGCCTTTTTTCAATATTATACCAGATGAAAAAATACAAAAAAATTATCTAAATGGGTTGAGTGATAAATTATGAGATCGGTAAGAAAATATTTTCCGTTTTTTAAAAACAATCCTGGCTATGTTTATCTTGACACAGCCGCAACTGCACTTAAACTAAACAAACAAATTAAGGCAGAAAATGAATTTTTAAAAAAGAACGGTACTAATGTGTTTAGAGGTGCATACTTGCATGGTTTTACTGCGACTGAACTTTATCTTGAAAGCAAAAAAACAGTTGCTGAATTTTTGAATTGTTCAGATAAAGAAATCATCTACACAAAAGGTAGTACAAATGGGCTTAATTTAATTGCAAACTCTATAGCAAATTTTATTAAAAAAAATGATGATTTTCTAACATCTACTTTGGAACACAATGCTAATTTTTTGCCTTTTTTTGAACAAAGCAAAAAAGTCGGTTTTAAAATTAAATACATAGAACTTAACGAAAATAACCAAATTACAGTTGATAACTTTAAAAAAGCACTAACTGAAAAAACCAAAGTAGTTTCACTTACCTATATTTCAAATGTTTTTGGTTATGTCACTCCAATTAGAGAAATTGCAAAGATTTGCAGTGAAAAAGGTATTATTTTAATTGTAGACGCCGCACAGGCTGCTTCAAGAATTAAGATAGATATGCAAGCACTAAATTGTGATTTTTTGGTATTTTCAGCCCACAAAACTTACGGGCCAAATGGTCTTGGCATACTTGCTGGTAAATTAAATAGCTTAAAAAAACTAAATGCTTTTGAGTATGGTGGACAAATGGTGGAAAGTATTGATGAAAAAGAAATCATTTACAATCCCGCTCCTGCTAATTTGGAAGCAGGAACCCCAGCAATCAGCCAAGCAATTTCTTTTAAAGAAAGTTTAAAGTTTTTAATGGAAATTGGTATGCAAAATGTAGAAAAGCACGAAAAAGAACTTGCAATCCTTACTTACAATGAACTTAGTAAAATTAACGAAGTTAAATTGTACACCAAAGTGCCTGAAAGTGGAATTATTTCTTTTAATATCGTGGGTGTGCATCCACACGATGCTTTAACTTTTTACGATCAAGAAAAAATTTGTCTAAGAGCAGGACAACATTGCTCAGGTTTAGCATTTACAAATTTAGATGTAGAAAGTGCGCTTCGAGTATCTTTTGGAATTTATAATAATAAAAAAGATGTGCGCAGTTTTATTTCTGTGACTAAGAAACTAATTGAATTTTTCAAAGGAGTTCAAAATGAGCGTCCAACTAAATAATTTATACAGAGAAGTTATAATGTTTCACTCAAGCAATCCTTACAATAAAGGGCTTGAAAAAAACTCGGAGGCAAAATACTTAAAATTGGTAAACTCAAGTTGTGGCGATGTTGCAGAAATTGAAGTTATGATAAAAGACAGCAAAATAACTTCTGTTAGACATCTTTCAAAAGGTTGCTCAATTTCTTGTGCTGCGGCATCTGTGCTTTGCAAAACTATTGAAAATATTGAAGTTAAAGACGCTAAAGAAATAATTTCTACTTATTTTAAAATCGTTAAAGGAGAAGAGATTTCACCGGGTTTTGCAAACAGTGAGCTGATTGCTTTTTCTGGAGTCAAAGCGTTTCCAGCAAGAGTAAGATGTGCAACGCTTGCTTGGAAAGCACTTGAAGAAATCTTAAATACCTTATGAAAAAAAGAGAAATTAAAAATAAAGAAGTTCTTAATAACTTAAAAGATACAGCAATAAATCAAGACTATGAACTTGGTTTTCATGTAGAGACAAAACCTGAAATCAATCTTGGAAAAGGGCTTAATAAAGAGATAATCAAAAAAATATCTAAATCTAAAAATGAACCTAGTTGGATGCTTGAACTCAGACTAAAGGCGTTTGAAAAGTTTTTAGAACTAACCAATCCTAAGTGGGGTCCTGACTTAAATTTTATTGATTTCCAAGATTTTAAATACTATATTAAATCAAGTAAGTTGACTAATTCCTGGGATGAAGTGCCACTTGAAATTAAAACTGTGTTTGAAAAAATTGGTATACCTGAGGCTGAACGTAGTTATTTAGCAGGTGTAACTACTCAATTTGAGTCAGAAGCGGTTTACCTTAAAATTAAAAAAGAACTTGAAGCAAAAGGTGTGATTTATTTAGATACAGATACAGGCTTACGTTTGTTTCCAGAAATCTTTAAAGAGTATTTTGGCAAAATTATTAAATATGACGACAACAAATATGCTGCTTTAAACACTGCAGTTTGGAGTGGAGGTTCTTTTATTTATGTTCCAAAAAACGTTGAAATCAAGGAACCGCTGCAATCTTATTTTCGTATGAATGAGAGCGGGTTTGGACAATTTGAACGTACTTTGATAATTTGTGAAGACTATAGCTACTTAAACTACGTAGAAGGTTGTACGGCACCGCTTTACTCAAAAGATTCGCTGCACGCTGCGGTTGTTGAAATTTTTGTAAAACTAAACGCCAAATGTAGATATACAACAATTCAAAACTGGTCAAAAAACATCTTAAACTTAGTTACTCAAAGAGCGTATGTTGAAAGTTTCGGTGAAATGGAATGGATTGATGGCAATATGGGTTCACGTATCAACATGAAATACCCATCAACTATTTTAGCGGGACCTTATGCTAAAGGAAAGGCTTTATCTATCGCTATTGCCAGTGAAGGTCAAGACCAGGACACTGGTGCAAAAATGATACACTTAGCGCCAAACACTTCTTCAACTATAGTTTCTAAAAGTGTTGCAAAAAACGGTGGGATTGTTGATTATCGTGGGAAAGTTTACTTTTCTAAAAAAGCACACTCTGCTTTTTCTCACATTGAATGTGACACTATTTTAATGGACGAAGTTTCAAAATCAGACACTACTCCAATTAACATTGTTAATAACTCAGACTCTTTTTTAGAACACGAAGCAAAGGTTTCTAAAATTAGCGAAGAACAATTGTTTTATTTAATGTCTCGTGGAATTGATGAAAAGAAAGCAACTGAACTTATCATTATGGGCTTTATTGACCCATTTTCCAAAGAATTGCCGATGGAGTACAGCGTTGAGTTAAACAAGCTAATTAAACTAGAAATGAAGGGTTCTATTGGTTGATGTATAAATATACTAAAAATGTTAAAAATTCGCTTTATGTATATAAACTAGGCCAAGTTCCTGAACAACTTTTTATCACAAATAAAAAGTTTATAGATAGTTTACTTCAAAATAATTTAACAAATTATTCAGGATATAAAAAAGCAGTTGATAGAAAGTTTAAACTTAGCAGGCTGACACCTGTTTATTTAAATTCAAAAGCTTGTTTTATTCAAACAAAGCAAATCAATAAATATGATTGCCAGTTGATAAACATCAAAGCAATCAAAGAAATAAAAGATTGTGTAAAAGAAAGCGAAATTACGTTTTTAGACGACACTGTTATATCTATTCCGATATGCAAAAATACTGTCCTTAAAAAAATAAAATTAGCAGAAGAAATAGAATTCTTTTTGAAAAATAAAAAAGGTGATTAAAATTTAATCACCTTTTTTATCTTACTAAAGAGCCTAGTTAAACGATAATATAAGCGAAGTAGATGAAATAAAATTTTTTAAATATGGTAAGTTTTTAAAAACTAAAATTGTCAAATAGTAGTGACCTTCTCAGAATACAAATTTATTTGCTGAATCTTTAAACAGACCATATTGGAACAATTAAGGTGTTTTCATCCAACATTGACACTTTGTCACTTACACAAATTATTGCAGCTTTTTTAATTTCGATTTTTTGTTTTCTAAGATGAAAAATACCTTTTAACATATGTGTGTTGGGGTGGCTAGTTTTTTTAATTTCGATAGCGTATATAGAATTATCACAATCTAAAATCAAATCGACTTCTTTTTGTTCTTTATCGCGATAATAGTAAAGATTAAAAGGTTCAGCTAAATTAAAATATGAACACCTGATTTGATTAATAACATAGTTTTCTAATATTGCACCGCTTATAGAACTATCTCTTAAAATTTCGGGTGAATGGTGACTGGTAAGATAAGAAACCACGCCAGTATCAAAAAAATAAAGTTTTGGGGCTTTGATGGTTCTTTTTAATAATTTATTTGAATATGGGTGTAGTAAATAAATAATTTGTGACTTTTCAAGTAGGAATAACCATCTTTTTGCTGTATCATCAGAAATATCTACGTCCTGCGCAACTGAGTGGATATTTATCTCTTGTCCAATTCGACACGCAACCGCTTTGATGAAATTTCTGAATTTAAAATTATCCTTTATGCTCATTTCATCTTTTATATCTCTATACAAATAAGTTTCAATATAACTTTCAAAAAATATTTTTCTGTCTGTTATTTTTTTGCTAACGATCGCTGGTAAACCACCATAGAAAATACGTGTAAACGTTTCATTTATATCAGCCTTTTTAAGCAAAATAGACTTGTTATTAAGTTTTGAAAAATCTAATTCAAACTTGTTCAATTTTGCATTATTAAACGCTTCGTTTTGTGTCAATCCAGTCATTTTAAGTATGGCAACCCTACCCGCAAGAGACTCTTGCGCAAGCTTCATTAGTGCGAAAGATTGCGATCCAGTTAGCCAAAAACTGCCAGGTTTTGCACCGTTGTCAATCGCAATTTTTATATAACTAAAAAGTATAGGCGCATATTGAACTTCATCAATTAAAATAGGCGGGCTATAAATTTGTAAAAATAAAGCTGGGTCTTTTAAAGCAAGTTCCCTGTCTTGCAGATTGTCAAGAGTGACCTTTTTTCGCCCAGGATCTAGTTTCTCTAACATAGTAGTTTTTCCTACTTGTCTTGGACCCGTCACCAATAAACATGCGTATTGCTTGCTAATACTAATAATTTTTTCTTCTATATCTCTTTTGATATAAAACATACACAACCCCCTATACAATTATTGACCAAAATACGATACAATCTTATTTTAGTCAATAATTGAAACTTTGTCAATACTGTGCAAAGGCTTATCTAATTTAATGTTAGCGTGATATCCTTATTATGTAGATATACTTCAGAGGTAATGAATGAAAAAGACAAATTTAATGTGCAGTCAATGCCTTCAGAGAAACTATCAAGTTGCAATTGGCAATAAAAGAATTGAAATCAAAAAATACTGTCCTAAATGCAACTCTCATACTTTGCATAAAGAAAATAAATGATTACAAAAAGAAATAAAACTACTCAGTTTAAGTGTGGTAGTTTACTAATGGGTGGAAATAACAATGTCTACATCCAATCTATGACTACTACCAAAACTAAAGATGTGGAAAACACTGTTAAACAGATAAAAGAATTAGAACAGGCAGGTTGCCAAATCATTAGAGTGGCAGTTTTAGACGAAGCAGACGCAAAATCTATTAAAGAAATTAAGAAACTAATCAATATTCCATTAGTTGCAGATATTCATTTTGACTATCGTCTGGCTTTAATTGCAATTGAAAACGGTGTTGATAAAATTAGAATTAACCCTGGAAACATTGTAAATAAAAAGCACATCAAAGAAATTGTGGATGCTTGCAAAGCAAAAGGAATTGGTATTAGAATTGGACTAAACTCAGGCTCCTTGCCAAATGCTTTGCCTGCAACTGCTGAAAACTTTATTAAAGTAATGAAAAAAGAAGTTGAAATGCTTGAAGAATTCGGTTTTAGCGATATTTGTCTATCTTTGAAAGCTACTTCTGTTTTAACTACTATTAAATGTTATGAACTTGCTGCAAAAACATTTAAATATCCACTGCACATCGGAGTCACTGAAGCAGGTACACTAATCGGCGGAACTGTTAAAAGTAGTTCTGCGCTTTCTGTACTTTTACTGAAAGGAATTGGCAACACTATACGTGTGTCTTTGACTGAAAATCCTGTTTTAGAAATTAAAGTTGCAAAAGAAATTCTTAAATGCTTGGGTCTAAAAAAAGATGGTGTTGATTTTGTCAGCTGCCCAACATGTGGGCGTTTAGAATACGATATGGAAGACATTGCTAAACGAGTTGAAAGTTTTTGCGATACTTTAGATAAAAAGATAAAAGTTGCTGTTATGGGTTGTACTGTTAATGGTCCTGGTGAAGCAAGGGATTCAGATATCGGGATATGCGGAAACAAAGACAGTGTTTTAATTTTTAAGAAAGGCAAAGTCTTTAAAAAAATAAGACCAGAGGATGCTTATTTAGAACTCACTAAAATTATTAAAAATGATTTTTAGTGTGCAATAAAAAAAAGAGACATTAAGTGTCTCTTTTTTAATATCCTAAACCGACTGCTTTTTTAGCCTTAGTGTAGTTTTCTTTTGCAAGTTTTTCAGCGAATTTTTTGCCACTTTCTAGAGTTTCAATTAACTCTTTTGAGTTAACTAGTTTTACTATTTTTTCGCCCAACGGAACGATTTCCTGGACTAAAACATCAGCTAAATCCAGTTTAAATTGAGCATAATTTAAAGAGTCTTTATATTTCTCTTCAATATCTTTAATAGACTGGCCAGTAACTCCAGCATAAATGTTTAATAAATTAGAAATTGCGGGTTTTTTATCTAAATCAAAGTAAATTTTCGCTTCTGAGTCTGTTACAGCAGACTTAATTTTTTTGATAATAACTTCTTTTGTGTCTGAGAGTAAAATGTAGGATTTAGGGTTTTCAGAGCTCTTAGACATTTTTGTAAAAGGGTCTTGTAAGGACATTATACGGCGTGTGTGTTTATTGATTTCATATTTAGGTATTTTAAAAGTTTCGCCGTATAGTTTATTAAAACGATGAGCAAGAGTCTCAGTTAACTCCATGTGCTGTTTTTGGTCTTCACCAATTGGTACAATGTCTGCGTTGTAAAGCAAGATGTCTGCCGCCATTAGAGCAGGATAGGTAAACAATGAACTTCTAATATTTTTAGAGTTAGCAGACTTTTCTTTAAATTGAATCATTCTACTAAGCTCTCCAAAATAAGCAGTGGACTCCATTAAAAATCCAAGTGCTGCGTGTTCATTAATTTCAGATTGCACAAAAATATGAGTACGGTTTTTGTCAAAACCTAGTGCAGAGTAACATGCTGCAATTCTTAAAATATTTTCTCTCAGTTCTTTTGGGTCAATTGGCAAAGTAGTGGCGTGTAAGTCTGCAATAAAAATCAAAAGTTCTGAGTCTGGATTCGCCTTAACAACCGCTTTTAGATTTTTTAAAGCACCTAAATAATTGCCAAGAGTTAGACTTCCTGTTGGTTTGATTGCAGTTAATATTATTTTTCTATTTTTGTCCATATGAATATCCTTTGACAACTTTTGTCTCTATTTTAGAAACTCCTCTAAAAACTTCGCCGTCAACTTGTACAGTTTTAGTATTTTCAGTTTCTATTGTGATTTCTTTGCCTTTAAAAATTTTAACAAATCTTTTAAAGACTGTGTGCCAACCCAAATAAATAAACGGAAACAGTAAAATTAAAAGTAATCTTGAGCGAATTGCTACTAAAATTAAATAAAGAAAATCTTCTCTTTTGGCCATTGGGGCAATTTTCATGCCACCACCAAAATAAGGGCCATGCATTACAGAAGCAAGGAAACAATTTTTATGTTCGCTTGCCACACCATCTACCAATACTTTTGCTGAAAATGGTTTATATCTAAAAAAAGTAGCAATGGTAACTTTGGCAAAAGTGCTTTTGATTTTATATGCTCGCATATTATCGAGACGTCTGCAAATTTCTCCGTCTATGCCAATCCCAACACCGTTTAAAAACAAGAAGAATTCGTTTCCTATCTTGGCTTGCCCAAAATACTTTAAATTAGCCTTAAAATCAACTGCCTTGGTTTTGTCTTTAAAACCGCGAAGAAAGTCGTTGCCAGTTCCACCACGTGCAACTAATACAGTGGCTTTAACCTGAGTTAAATTAACTGAGTTTACAATTTTATTTAAGGTACCATCTCCGCCAAATATCAAAATCACGTCTCTTTTGGAAAAAGACCTAAAATACTTTTCAATATCAGAAAGCGCAAGTATTGAGTTTAAAGTTGCGTTATCTTGATTTTCTAAATAAAACTTATGGGCTTTTTTGTAGTTTTTAGAAAGTGGATTGTAAATAATTCTATACATTTAAGCGTTAATTAAATTGCAAAAGCACTAAATTGTTTTTTGCCTCGTTTAATTACAAAATATTTTTTAAAAGCAGGTTTTAAATCACTTAGTTTAAGTTCAAGGTTAGCGATTTTCTCTGAATTTACAGAAATAGAGCCGGCTTGCATAAACTCACGAGCCTCACGTTTAGATTTCGCTAAGTTAAGTGAAACTAAAATATCTAAAATGCTTGCGTCTTTTTCAAACTTTTGTTTACCAAACGCTGAGTAAAGCATTTTATATTCGTTTTCGTCAAGATTTGTAAGTGCTCCTTTAAATAAAGCGTCTGTGATTTTTTTGGCAGAAACAAGCGCATCTTTGCCGTGTACAAACTCACAAACAAACTCAGCCAGTTTAGTTTGTGCAAGTCTTTTTTCTGGTTCTTGTTTAACAGAAAGTGCGAGTTGTTCAATTTCTTTTACAGAAAGTAGGGTAAGTAGTTTTAAATAATCAACTATCATTTTATCTTCAACATTTAAAAAGTATTGATACAAGGTGTATGGTGAAGTTAGGTTTTCGTCTAACCAAAGTGCGCCACTTTCAGATTTACCAAACTTAGTACCATCTGCTTTTAAAAGTAGGGGAGAAGACAGACCAAGCGCGTCGTTTTCACCTTCCAGTTTGCGAATAAGTTCAAGGCCAGCAGTGATGTTTCCCCATTGCTCAGAACCTCCGAACTGTATTTTGCAGTCATAGTTTTTGTAAAGATAGTGAAAGTCAATAGACTGCAGAAGTAGATATGAAAATTCGGTGTAAGAAATTCCAGTTTCCAGGCGTCTTTTGATAACGTCTTTTTCAAGCATATAGTTAATTCCGAAGTTTTTGCCAAAATCTCTTAAAAACTCAATAATAGAGAGTTTAGATAGCCAAGTTGAGTTATTGACAAAAATTACCTTGTCTGACTTTAAAATTTTTTTAACTTGCTTTTCAATTGAGTCAACATTCTTTTTAACTTCATCATTTGAAAGAATGTGACGTTCACCGTTGGGTTTAGGGTCACCAATTGCTCCAGTTGTCCCGCCAATTAAGCAAATCGGAATCAAGCCTCTTTCTTCAAGTAATTTGATTCTAATAATTTGGACTAAATGACCACAAGTTAAGGAACTTCCAGTTGGGTCAAACCCAATGTAGAACCTAGTGCCTGGCACTAAGTTTTTTTCAGCAAGTTCTAAAGAAGAGCAGTCTTTGACCATCCCCCTCCATTTAAGTTCTTCAAGTAAATTCATAAATTACCTACTACTTTCTCTTTCAATCAGTTCATATTCTACGAAAGTTTGTGTCTTATCTATTTTAACATTTTCAATTAACTGAGTTAAGTAAATTAAGGCCTGTTCTCCTAAACGGTAATTAGAATAAGAAATTGAAGTTAGTTGAGGGGTAAAAAGTTTGCAAAAGTTGGTGTTTTGCATACAAACTACACGATAGTCAACACCACATTTTAAGTTTTTTTGTCTAAGTAAGTTAACGGCTTTAAGTGCAGCAATGTCTCTGGTTGCAACAATTGCTTCTATTTTGTTTTCTTCAAAAAACGACAAAAACTCGTGCTCTTCAATGTCTTCAGGATCCATTCTAAAAATATAGGGTTTTAAGTTGCTTGCGTGAATAGTTTCTAAATATCCGCTTTCTTTTTCTAAGTTAGAGAAGTAAGTTATTTTAGAAGTTAAAAATAAAATTCTTTTCATGTTTTTATCAATTAAGTGTTTAGTTGCAGTTGCAACCGCTTTTTTAAAGTCTAGTGCTGTAAAAGTTACGCCTGGCAACTTAACTGCTGTGTTAATAAAAGTAAACGGAAAATTAGCATTTAACAAAGGTTTAGTAAACGCTTCAATTTGTTCATTTGTGATGTGTTCATCTAAAAAAATAATTCCGTCTATTTTTTCAGCCAGTACGGATAAAATAAAGGCTTCGTAGTTGTTTTTAGACTTATATGAAAAAATGCGGATTGTGTATTTTTGGTTAGCAGCAGCAGCTAAAATTCCAGAAATTAATCTAGAAATTGAAGGTCTTGAAACTTCAGATAAGATTAGTGCGATGTTGCGCGAATTTTGCGATGCCAAAGAAGCTGCTACCCTATTTGGGAAATATTGCATTTCTTTAATAATCTTCCAGACTTTTTCGTGTGTTTTCGGACTAACCTTGCTTGATTTGGCTAAAACTCTGGAAACTGTTGCAATAGATACATTGGCTTTTTTGGCAATGTCGTAGATTGTGTGTTTTTTAGACATAAGTTGTTCCTTTGTGTTGAAACTAGTGTTTTATATGAAAGTATAACCCGATGAGTAAACATCGGGTTATTTTGTGAAAACAATTTTATATTAGTAATAAACTTTAATTTCCTTAATATTAAAGCGGTGGTGAGAATTATCTTTAGGTTTTTCTGTGGCAGAAAGTTTTAGACGAAGAGCATCTGTTGATTCGCCAATTTCAAGCGAATATGTTTTTCCATCAAATTCATTAATATCAGTGATTTCTTTAGCAGTTTTCCACTCTCCATTGACTCTATATTGAATTTCTAATTTTTGGAATTTATTGATACCTGATTTGTTAGTCCATTTTTCCAT
Source organism: uncultured Acholeplasmataceae bacterium (assembly GCA_963541565.1). Lineage (GTDB taxonomy): Bacteria > Bacillota_I > Bacilli_A > Acholeplasmatales > Acholeplasmataceae > CALISC01. The sequence goes on from CAUTUJ010000001.1 coordinate 22,328, forward strand.
AAAAAATTCAATTTTTGATTTAGAAGCTGTTCTTCCTAATTCCATTTCAATATAACTGAAGGTTTCATTATCATCTTTTGCCACTGTAAACCCAGTTTTTCCAGAAGAAGCACTAACACCTTTAAATTTAAGTATATCATCAGCACCGGTTATTTGGTTTTTAACTTTTTGAGGTCGCGCCTTATAACCACTACCTGCTGGTGACTTAGTAAAATCGTAGTGTTTAGTCAATTTCATGCTGTTTGGATCTTCTGGTTTTGTACCTTGAGTAATTAGTGGCACTAATTCTTCAACAAGTTTTTTAAGAGCCTCAAGTTGTTCAGCCTGTTGTTTAGTGTAACCTTCTTCCCATTTTTCTAATTTTACTTTTGCAACTGGGTTATAGGCATCATTAAACTCAGTTCTTTTGGCTTGGTCTGCTTTGATGTATTTGCCGGAAACTTGATCAGGTTCTTTGTTTTCGAAAGGTAGATCTTTAATCTCTTTTGCTTTATCTAAAACTCTTTCAGCCTCATCTTTTAATGAGATTTGCTCACCAGTTTTAACTAAATTTTGGTATTTTTGGACAAGCGCTTTAAAATTGTTAAACTCTGCTTGCAGTTCCTTGCTTGCCATATGAAATTTGTGTTCGTTTAGTTTTTCTTGAATATCTTCAATTTGAGCCTTTAGTTCATTTAATTGTTTTTGAGATGCATGAACATATTGTTTGTCTTTTTTAACTTCGCTAGGAATACGACTAATCCATTCAAGTTGAGTAAGTTGGATGGCGTTTTGAACAGTAGTGTTAACATCTGCTGTAATGTTTTTACCATCTTCTAGTTTTTTAGTTCCTTCTGTTACAAGTTTTTTAACTTCATCTAGTTTATTTTTTAACTCTTCGTATTTTGCTTTTTCTTCATTTGTAGGCACGCGATCAAAAGTGTATTTAGAAACTGTTTGGTAAAGTGTGTCTAATTCTTGTTTTTTTGAATCTGCTGCTTTGATGTATTTGGTTCCTTCATCAAACTCACTTGCGTCTTTGTCAGACCAAGTCATAGCAAGATAACTTTTTGCTGATGCTAAAACTTTTTGGGCTTGGCTATTGCTAATGTATCCGTCTTGGCGAGTACCTTTTGTGATTTTTCCTAAAAGTTGAGTGACTTGCTCTTTAAGAATTTTATATTCTTTAAGTTCATTTTTAGATAGATTTTGAGAGTCAGCAGATTTTAGCCTGTTTAAGCGTTCAACAAATTTATCTTTTTTAGTAGATGCACGAACATACTCTTTGTCCTTTTCAACCATTTCAGGTGCTTTGTTGATAAAATCTAGTGCTGCTAATTTTTCGCCGTCAGCAATAGTTTTGTCAAACTCTGCTTTATCTACTTTATTTCCTTCAGGGTCTGGAGTAGGTTGAGTTCCGTCTTTTTTGAGAACTGTGATTGTAAAAGTTTTTTTCGCGTCTTCAATTTGCGCAGTTAAGTTTACAACTTCGTCTTTATCTTGACGGGCAACCAAAACTTTTCCGTCTTCATCAATTTGCACAACCTTGTCATTTGAAGATTGCCATTTGATTTTAAATTTATCAATCTTGGTTGGAACTGTAAAATCTGACTTTACAGTGTCCTTAGTTTCACCTTGTGCAAATTGCAATTCCACACCTTTAATACTTTTATGTGGATCTGCTTTCTTACATGCAAAAGCAAAGCCAAAGATTAGCGCTGCTAAGATGAAAAAGAAACTGGTTTTAAGTGCTTTCATAAATACTTCCCCCAAAGACTAAATGTCTTTCAAATACACAAAAATTATACAACAAAATTTCAAAAATGTAAACGCTTACATTAAGGAAATTAAAAATGGGACCAGACTTGGCCCCATTTTGCTTGTGTTTGTTAAGAAATTACAAAACTTGTGGTAGGTGTGAATCTTAACTGACCTTTAACTCTTACTAAAAATAAGCCTTCAAAGGTTTTGTTGATATCTTTTTTACCTTCAAGTTTTTTAAGTTCGTTATAAATTGGTTTCTTTTTTGATTTTGCTTCAGATCTTCCATCGTATTTAATTTCATACATAGTATCAGCGATTGAAACTCTAATAGTTATATATGTGTATTCTTTGCCTTTATTTGTTCTTGTTTCTTCTTTATATTCTTTGATTTGAGCATCAAACTTAACGATTTTGTTTTCGTGTGTGTTAACCTCGCTAGCGGGGCGGTTAGAAATATCTACCACACGAAAAGTGTCATCCAATTTAGTGAATACAGGCTTAGGATCTTTTGCAATTTCCTTGCTATATTGACTTTCGTTTACTACCGCTTTCATGCTTACTTTTTCGCCAGTTTTAATACCTTTTGCAAAAACGAAAGTTAAGTTTAAAGCGTTGCCTTCTCCGTCAATTAGTTTGTTGTAACCCCCAACGTTAACATAATATCCTTCAACGTGGATTTTTGTACCTTTTGCTTTAGACGCTGCTTCCTTGATGCTCATTTTTTGAAATCCATCTTCTTCTGGTTGTGGTGTGTTTTTGCACGCAAACATAAATCCGGCTGATAACACTAATACAAGTGCTAGTGTGATTTTTTTAAAAATTCCCATTTTTTCTCCTTTTTTTAAAAAACTTCACTTACTAGTATAGACTATAAATTTCAAAAATTCAATCAATATCAGTCAAAAATGTAAGCGTTTTAACTTCAAGTACTTCAATATAGCTACAATCTTTAAGTGTGTTTAAACTTTCAGACGAATCTAGTTTAATTTCTGCGTAAATTTGGTCTTTATATAAATACTTACTGTCAATTTGTTTTAAAGCAGAAACAAGGTTAATTACTCTTTCTTTTGCGCTGTAGTTAAATCTAAAACTTGCAAGTATATAGTTCTCTTCTTTTACTCTCTTAATTTTTTTAATGGCTTCAACTGAAAGACTTCTGTAGGTTCTGGTTAAAGCAGCTAATCCTAACTTAATTCCACCGTAGAAACGAATAATAACAACAGCAAAATCAGTGATATCTAGATTTTTAATAGTTGTATAAATTTGAAAACCAGCGCTACCTCCTGGTTCTTTGTCATCGCTAAACTTAAAGTTTTGTTTAATTTTATATGCATATACATAGTGAGTAGCATTAGGATACTGCTTTTTAATTTCTGCTAACTTATGTTCAAAGTCAGCAGTAGAATCTGTCTTTATTACTAAAGTGTGAAAGACTGATTTTTTAATTTCTGTTGCAAACTCTATATTGTTTTTTAATAAATACACTAATCTCTCCGTATACACTGTGCTAAAATTACCTAAAGAGGTTTTTTAAATGAAAGAAAAACAAATTTCTCTAACTGCTCTTTATTTATATCTTACAACAGTGCTTGCTGCTATCGCAAGTGCGGTGCTACTAAGTGCATTTAACTTAATTAAGGCAAATGCTGCTGACTTAAAACCAGAAATTCAGTCATCTGCTCAACTTTCTTTGATTTTAACCACAGCGACAATTATGTTAATTGTTGCAGTTGTTTCGGCTTTTGCTTATTTGATTTTTTATGTACTTATTTATATAAAAAACAACCAAATAACTAAAAAGTTTGACTATGCTTGCTTCTTAATTGGTTTTTTTATTCCAATTTTTGCGCTTGTATTTGTTGTCAAAGTTGGTCTTTTGCAAAACAAATGTCTTTGCAAAAAAAGATGTAATGCAGAAAGCACTCAAAATTAACGTAAAAAATCAAATTGCCTTAAAAAACCCCATAATTATGGGGGCTTTTTATATTTTAAGAAAACTGGAAGACGCGGGATATTCTGCATACATAGTTGGCGGATTTGTCCGAGACTTAGTTTCCGGGTTTAAAAACTTAAGTACAGATATTGACATCACCACAAGCGCTGAACCACAAGAAATTAAAAAAGTATTTAAACACACTTTTGACAAAGGTATTAAATACGGCACGGTTGGTGTGTTGATTGACAAAGTTGCCTACGACGTGACAACTTTCAGAAGTGAAAAAGACTACCATGACAGCAGACATCCTGAAAGCGTTTCTTTTACCAAAGAAATTAAAAAAGATTTGGTCAGAAGAGACTTTACGATAAATGCGTTAATCTTAGATAAAAACTACACGGTTTTGGATTATGTCGGCGGACTTTTGGATATCAAAAACAAGCAAATTCAAACAATCGGTTCACCCGACTGCCGTTTCAAAGAAGACGCACTTAGACTAATTCGGCTTATTTACTTTCAAACAAAGCTGGGTTTTTCAATTGAATCTAACACGAAAGCAAGTTTAAATAACTTAAGTAATTTAGTTAAGGAAATCCACCCTGAACGCATAACAAGCGAGTTTACCAAGGTTTTTTTAAATGGATATTTTCGTGAGTTTATCAATAATTTACATGAAACTAAGATGTTTGATATAATTATTAGGCGTAAGTTTACAAACAGTCTACTAAATGGTTTTACTGCCTGTTTAAATGTAGATGAAATGTTGACTTTCTTGTTTTTCTTTGAAAAACAAGAAAACCCATATTTTATCTATACAAATAAAGTTAAAAACCAAATTAAATTTATCAAAAAGATTGTTGAAAACAAGTTTTTTGAAAAAGATATGCGTGTAAACTTAATTCGCTTTCAAACAGAGACTATAAACCTTGCTTTAAAAATTGCCAAATATTTTTACAATCAAGACTACTGCCTAAACGAAGTTATTTCAGATGTTTCAAGATATTTTGAGGCTGAGAAATATGTTAAAAGTAAAAATATCAACTACGAGAAACTATTTAAAAATAAAGCAAAGGCTGAATATGGTGAACTTATTTTGATGCTAATCAAAAAAGTGGCCGATGAAGGATACCTACTGAATGAAATTAATTAAAAAAACAAATCTAAGACTTAAAAATTTTGGTTTTTTTGCTTTCTTAAAAAGACACACAATAAAGTTGCTTTTCTATATTTTAGTTGTAGCAAATAATAATTATAACTATTAAAATAATCGCTGTCTTTTAACAACTGAAATAAACCTGGAAACTCAATGAAAGGATTTGAGTTACCTTGATATTTTAAAATTATTTTATTTCGTCTTTTTTCAAATTCAGAAATGGGGGTTTCAACTCCCCATTTTTTTATTTCAGAAAGCGAACCCATGACGGTAGAAACTCGGCTGTTGTTTAGGTTTTCAAAATCAATTAGTTTTAGTTCAGGGTAAATCAACGCCATGTAGAAAAGAATTCGCGCAACTTCTCCACTTGAAACTTTAGACGGCCAAAATTGTTGGTTTTTTAAGTTGTATCTAAAAGTATTTATTAAATTTGGGTGTTCGCCAAAAAAATAGTTTGACCTAAACTGATTGACTTTAGCGGTGGATAGTCTAAGGTTGTGTAAATCTGTTCTAATGTCGCGATCGCTTTGCTGAACTCTTTTTAAGCCAAGGCGAGAGTTTGGCCAGACGTGTTCTTTATTGAGTTCCTTGCCGTTCCATACCGCAGGGTATAGCTTGTTGTCATAAATTGCAGTAATTTGTGTAAGGTCGTCAATTGACTTGTCTGAGTTAATTAACACACCTTGACATTGACTGTAAGCAAGATAAGTGTGCGGCTCGAAATTTTCTTTTAATGAAGCGATTAAAGAGGCAACCTCTGCTTTACTTTTAGGATTTATTTTTTCAAGCTCAATAGCATTATTAACGTTATTTTCTTCACACACATACGGCAAATACTGGTAAGTTGCGTACTTTTGTTGGTTGATAGAAATGTATTTAGTTTTTATAAATATGAGTTCTCCTACCATGTAATTGCCTTTTTCTGGATAGAACTTTATGCTTTCAAAGTTCTGGAAATTAGCCGAAACTTTACCCGGATACTCTTGTTTTGAAAACGCGTGAATGAGCTTTTCAACTTCTTTTTTATAGTCAGATTCAGTTGTTTTGCTTTGTTTAAACTGAGTAAAAGTGTTTAAGAAACTAGAGTCAAAATTATAATATTGCAGTTTTTCGATTGCTGTAATTATTTTTGTTTTTTCGCTTAATAAAGCGTTTTTATAGCCTTTGATTTCTAACATAAAATCTTTTTTATAGTCAGTGATTTTAGCGGTTAGCTTAACTTTGGTGTCTAAAAATGGTTGAGCAACATTTCCTGTTTTTAAATCAATTAACTGACTATTTGAATACCACTTTACAGTTTTGCCAAGATAGAGTTTCGGCAAATAAACTTTAGTTAAAATTTCATTTTCAAAACTTTGTTCAATTGCAAGTCCTGAGGTTGGATTACTTTTGTTTTCTGCGCTTTTTAGCAATAAAAAAACAACAACCAAAGAGATTGTTATAAACAAAAGTGTAGCTTCGGCTACATTGAAAAATTGACTTCTTCTCCTTTTGTCAACAATTTCAATGGTGTTGTTCATTTAAAAATTATTTTAATTTACTAGTAGTTTAGGTTTTTAGATGTTCTTGGGAAAGGCACAACATCGCGAATATTTTCAATACCAGTTATAAACATCACAAGTCGTTCAAATCCAAGTCCAAAGCCAGCAGACTGAGTACCACCGTGTCTTCTTAAATCTAGATACCATTTAAGTGGTTCTATGTCCATTTTTAGTTCTTGCATGCGAGAAAGTAATTTGTTGTAGTCATCTTCTCGTTGAGATCCGCCAATTAGCTCCCCAGATTTTGAAACAAGCAAATCGCAGGCTGCCACGGTTTTTCCATCATTATTTTGTTTCATGTAAAAGGCTTTGATTTCTTTTGGCCAATTGTAGATAAATACAGGCGACTTAAAGTGAACATCTGTTAGGTATTTTTCGTGTTCAGTAAATATATCTTGACCATGTTTTGGTTCATTTTCAAACTTAACTTTGGCTTTCTTTAAAATATCTATCGCCTCGGCGTGTGTAACTCTTGCAAAAGGTTTTACTTTAACTTCAGTCAGTCTGTCAATTAACCCAGGCTCTACAAACTTATTGAAAAGTTCTAGTTCTGGCTTTAATTTTAAAAAACTTTCGTTTACTAAAAACTTAACCATTTCCTCGGCTAAAGCCATGTCTTTTTCAAGGTCAAAGAAAGCAATTTCGGGCTCTACCATCCAAAACTCCGCTGCGTGTTTAGGAGTGTTTGACTTTTCTGCTCTAAAAGTTGGTCCAAATGTATAGACTCTTTGGAAAGCCTGAGCATAAGCCTCGGCGTGTAGTTGCCCAGTTACAGTTAAGTTAGCCTTCTTTTCAAAAAAATCTTTTTTATAGTCAGTTTGACCAGGTTTTAGTGTAGAGACTACAAACATCTCACCAGCACCTTCTCCGTCATTTGAAGTTATGATTGGTGAGTTTAGATAAATAAAGCCTTTATTTTGAAAGAAAGTGTGAATAGCATGCGCTAGCACCGAGCGAGTTCTAAAAACTGCGTTAAATAAGTTAGTGCGGGCTCTTAACTCAAGGTGTTCTCGCAAAAATTCGCGGGTATGTCTTTTGGGTTGAATTGGGTAGTCTGGACCTGTGTTTTTAATAATTTTGACTTCAGTCGCCTTTATTTCAAAACTTTGTGCGCGGTCTGGAGTTAAGACAACCAAGCCAGTGACTGAAACTGAAGCCCCTGAGTTTAACTTAGCGACATCTGAAAAATTATTCAAACTAGCCTCGTAAATCACTTGAATGTTTTCAAGTCTAAGTCCATCGTTTAAAGCAATAAACCCAAACTCTTTTTGGTCGCGATTAGTTTTAATCCAGCCATTTAAAGTAACTTGCTTGCCAGCATAATCTTTGAAGTTAGCGGCTAAAATTTGTGAATCTATTAACATCGGCGCTCCTTTTTCTATTTATAGTATCAATATAGTTCTTAAAGTATATAAAAATTACTTAAAAACTAATCTTCTTGTTCTGGGCTAGGTTTTTTGTTTTCAACAAAAGAGATTGTCAAAACTCGGTCTTTGCCTTCACCGTGTGAATGAGTTTGAATTTTTTTCCAGTCGCTTAGTTTTTCGTGAATTATGTGTCGCTCATATGAGTTTAAGTTTTTAAGTTCTACAGACGTCTTGCTTGCCAAGACTTTTTTGGCTTCTTTGGTAGCTAAAATCTCTAAAATGGTTTTGCGTTTGGCAAGGTAGCCAGAAATGTCTAAAACAACTTCAGTTTGCTCTTCGCAAAACTGTTTAGTTGCAATTTTTGTCAAAACAGCCAATGAGTGCAAAGTATTGCCACGGTTCCCAATTAAAAAAGCGTTTTCAGAAGTCTCTAAATTAAAGACAATTAGTTTGCCTTGCTCAAGAGTTCTAAACTCAATTTTAAGGTCAATGCCAAGAGTTTTAAAGATATTTTCCAAGTACTCTTTGGCAATTAAAGCGGGCGATTGTTTGACAAAAACGTTAAAAGTGCCGGGAGTAGTTGGAATTGCTTTGAGTTGAGTTGGGCTACACAAAAGTTCTTTGGCAGCAATTTGAATTGCGACCTCTGCAGATTCTGCCTGAATGTTATCAAGTTCTTTAATATTCATAATTATAATAACTCCTCTGTTTGGGGTTTGTTTTCTTTTTTAATTGAAACAATTTTATAAAAAGCAGTTTGACCGATTGAAAATAAGTTACCTACTATCCAGTAAAATGCTAGTCCTCGGTCGTTAATTGACCACCAAGTCATCACACCAGCCATGATAATTCCAAAAATCAGCATCATGCGTTGGTTGCGTTTAGGGTCTTTTTTTGGATCAATTACCACAGTTCTAGCGTCCTTTTCGCGCATTTTTGCGGTTTTGTATGAACTAATTAACTGAATTAAAACCATGGTGCAAAATACGATAAATGCAAGCAGATAGTTAGTTAAGTCTTTACCAGCTCCTAAGTTTAGACCCATGAAAGACTTGTCCCAAACTTGGTATGCGTAGTATCCGCCTTCCACAGAAACTCGGTTAATAGTGTTATAAACTCCAATAAAAATCGGCATCTGCAAGAAAGGAATTAAGAAAGACGAAAAGCCTACTTTGTGTTTACGATAAATTCGCATCGTCTCCATTTGTTTTTGTTGAATAGAGGCTTTATCTGTTCTGCCTTGATATTTACGTTCAAGTTTATTTAAGTCTGGAGTCATTTTCTGCATTCTGGCAGACATAACGTTGGTGCGGGCGTAGATTGGCCAAGCTAAAATACGAACGATTATTGTTGTAAAAATAATACCAATTGCGAACTTACCTGCAACAGAGGTATTGCCAAGTAGCCATCCCATCCAGGCTGTAGTTAAGTAGTCAAACCAACCAAAAGTTTGTTTGTGTAAAGGATACTGGCCTCCACCTACAAAAACGTCGGTTGTTAGTTTAAAGTCGGGGTATTTTGCTGTAAACTCAGAGTTTTCACTTAGCGCTGAGTTAAAGTTAATTTGGTAGTTGTAAGTAATTACTTCTTTGTCTTTGTTTTTAACTAAATATCTAGCCTGTTCAAAATTGCTGTCTATAACTTTTTTAGCAATTAAGTCTTGAGTTTGGATTTTTTTATTGTGTCCTTCTTCAAGTGCTAATAGATTTTTTGCATACAGTGTTTTTTCAATAACTTCGGGTTCTGGTGCTTTATCTAAATTAAAACGATAAATATTGCTGAACTTAACTAAGTCAGAAAAATTTACGCGTTCGCCAATTCGTCTAAAGAACGGAAAGGGTGTCAAAACTGGGTTTTTAGTGTTACCAATATTTAACTCATAAGTTTGAAAATACATGCTCGTTTTGCTTGCTTTAAAAAGTGCTTTGTCGTAAACCACTTTAAAAGTGCGGCTGATGTTTTTGTCTTGCACATCTGTTAAAGTAACGTCTATTAGTCCGTTTTCATCAACTTTGTCGCCAAGAGTTAATCTATAGCCGTCTTTGAAGTTACCACGATCAAGTTGTTGAACAGATCCGTCTTCAAGCAAACGATATACAGAAAGAGAAGGTAAATTTTCAGTAAGTGGAGCAAGTGCTCTAAAGTCATTGCCTTGCAAGGAAATTTCTTTGCCTGAGTTTAGTTGCACGCGCTCTGAGTAAGTACCAAATTGATGGTATAAACCAATGATTTTTTGTTTTTTATTACAAGATACTAAAGTAAAAACTAAAACTGCAGAAATAAAAAACAAAAGCAGGGTTTTGATTTTATTCATTGTTCCTCCACTTTATAGATTTTATTTAAAGAACTTGTCAGCTCTTTTTGAATTTCTATGAAAGTTAGTGTTGCTGCTACAGGTTTAACTACAACTATTGTTAAAAAACTTAATTTGCATTGTTTATAGTTTCTCAAAATATTTCTGATTTGTCTTTTAATTTTGTTGCGTTGAACAGCGTTGCCAAATTTTTTACCGATAGAAATGCCAAACCTGGAGTGGGGCTCTGGTGTTAATTTAAACACAACCTTGAAATGTGGGGTGCCAAATTTCTTGCCGGTTTTAAATATTTGGTCAAACTCTGTATATTTTTTGACTCTGTATTTTTTTTCCATAATGTGTATAAAAAAACCACCTTAAAATATTTAATTTAAAAATATTTATCTGGTGGTTAGGTTCAAATATTTATTTAAATTATTTTTGGTGTTTAGTGTCACTAACTGTTAAAACTAAACGTCCTTTTGCACGTCTTCTTTGTAGAACTCTGCGGCCATTTGCAGTGCTCATTCTTTCCATGAAACCATGGGTGCGTGCTCTTTTAATTTTACTTGGTTGATATGTTCTTTTCATATTAGTCCTTTCAAACAATGCTCTTAAAAGTTTAACACACCGCAACTTTTTTTGCAATTTTTTAATGCACAAATAGAGTTTTTTGGTGTGTTTTCGTCGTCTTTGCTTAAATAATTTTTTATCCACAAAAAACGATTTTAACCACAATGTGGATAACTTTGGTGTGGAAAGCTGAATGTGGAGATGTGGATAAGTTCGTGAAATTCGGCTATTTAAAGGGTTATTTTGTCTTAGTTGTCCACATTTTTATCCACATTTCTGTGTACTCAAACAAGTTATCCACAGAAATTGTGGATAACCTGAATTGTTTTTGTTTACCTTGTGTTGCTAAAATATTTACACAAAAGGAGAACTTATGGATAGCGACGTAAAAAAACTGTGGGAAGACATTATCAATCAACTTAAAAACGAAATCGAAGAAGAGAGTTTTGACTCGCTTTTTGGTACTAAAACAAGTATTTATCGGGTGGATAACAACATTGTCTATATTTTGGTAGACAACGATTTTGTCAAAACTAGACTTTCTGTATACCACAGTGAAAAGATTAACGAAATTGCCGCTACTTTGTTTCAAGAGACTCCTTTGTCATTTAAATTTATTACAGAAACTGACCTTGAATATGAAAAAGAAAAAGAAAACCCTGCTGCTTTTGAAACCGACGGTTATCTAGATAGCAAATTAAACCCAAAATACACATTTTCTAACTTTGTAGTCGGTGTTTCTAACTCATTCGCCTATCGCTGTGCGATTTCAGTTGCAGAACAGCCTGCTTCGACTGGAAATCCTTTTTACATTTCTGGTGCGGTTGGGGTTGGAAAAACCCACCTTATGCACGCAATTGGCAATGAAATGATTAAAAACAACCCAAATTTAAAGGTTTTATACATTCCAGCAAGCACTTTTGTTGAAGAGTTCACTAGTGTTTTTTATGGAACTGATAAAACTAACCGAATGCAGCAGTTCAACAAGAAATTCAAGTCCTTAGACTGTTTGCTGATTGACGATATTCAAATGATTAGTGGTGCTGAGAAAACTCAAAATGAGTTTTTTAAACTATACGAACACCTTCATAACTCAAATAAACAAATAGTTTTGGCCTCTGACCGCAAAACTAGTGAACTACAAAACATTCACTCTCGTCTAGTTTCTCGCTTTGCGTGGGGCTTAACTGCCAGCATTGAAGTTCCAAACGACGAACACCGTGTGTCTATTTTAAAAAGAAAAGCCAACGAAATGTTTGTACCAGAAATCGCAAGCCAAATTAGCGAAGACATTTTGATGTATATCGCAAAAGTTATTAAAACTAATGTCCGCGACTTAGAGGGTGCTTTGTATTCATCTATCATGAACTGCACGATGTCCAATATCCCTATTAACCTAGAAAATGTCAAAGAAGCCATTCGTGTGTTGATCAACGCACAAACTGAGACTTTTGTACCAAAGGCTTCAGTTGAAAAAGAAGTTAACAACATAATTTCAGTGGTTGCTAAATACTATGAACTGCAGCCTTTTGACATTCTTTCGTTAAAGAAAAGTTACAAAGTTGTCACTGCCAGACACATTTGTATGTACTTAATTCGTCAACACTATAACTTAGTTTTTACAAAAATAGCAAAACTTTTTAACCGCAAAGACCACACTACCGTAATTTCTGCTGTTGAAAAAATTCAAAAAGAAATTAGTGAACAAGTTGAGTTAAAAAAGGCCATTGAAGATATTGAAAAGAAACTCGGAATTTTGAAATAAATTTGATTAAAAAAGACGGACTGACCGTCTTTTTTATTGGATTTCTTAGTTAACTATAATGTGGATAACTAATAAAAATGTGGACAGAATGTGGATAGTAAAACCGACTATTTTTGACCAAAATTTGCGTTTTTTTAGCCCTTATAATATAATATTATAGGCGATTGAGAAAGCGGTTTTTGAAGTTATCCACATTTCCACTTGCCCTAACAATAATAAATAAATAATAAAAGAAAAAAGGAATTTTTATGAACTTTAAGATTAAAACAGAAACTTTAATTGAATACATCAATTTAGTTGCTAAAGCTTTGCCGAATAAAAGCCCAAGACCTCTTAGTGAAAGTATTAAATTCTCGGTTAAAAAAGACTCAATTAAAATATTTGCTAACCACAAAAACTTAGAGATTATGGCGATAGTTGATAGCAACATTGAAGTGCTTGCGGAAGGCAACGCAATATTGGATGGTAAAACAATTTTAAATATTATTAAGTCACCAGGCATTGCTTTACACGAAGAAGTTCAGTTCATGCAAATTTCTGAATATCAAGTTTTGATAATTGCTGGAACTTCTGAGTTTAGGCTGAATGCTTTAAACTACGACCTTGAACATTTGATTTTTGAAGAAGATGAAAAACCTATCGTGATTTCAAGTGAAGATTTAGCGATTTCTTTAAAAGAAGTAGTTTACTGCACAGCAGATCCTGACGCTAAACCAAGAATAGTTTGTCTAACTGGTGTGAACTTTGCTTTTAGTGAACGCAGATTAACACTAACTGGTAGTGACAACGCCAGACTTGCTCAAAAACGTCTAGAAGTTAACTCAAAGAAAAATCTGAATTTAACAATTCCTGCTGAATCTATTAAAGAATTGCTTAAAATCCTTGAACAGACAAAAGGCGACGTTGAAATTTCGGTTAATCCACTTTGTTCAAAAGTACTGTTCGTAATTAAAAATGTTTTTTTCCAAACCGCCGTGCTTTCAGATAAATACGGCAACCTTAACAGCGCAACTCAATTTGAAACTAAACTCGCAATTCCTCTAAAAACTGTTGAGTTTAGCAACGCACTTAAAACAATTTCGGCAGTTACTGACAAATCAAAGTCAACTTATTTAATCAACTTCACCTTAAAACCAAACAAAACTTGTGAAGTTGCAACTTCGGAAAATGGCAAAGGTTCATCTCGTGCTATTTTAATTCCAGCAGGCGAAATTTATAATCAACTTGCAGAAACCTTCTTAATGATTTTTTCGCTTAAACACCTACAAGAGGCAATTTCGGTCTATGAAAGTCTGGGTATTGAAGAACTTGCACTTGAGTTTTATTCAAACGACCGTGCTGTTCGAATCACTTCGCTTGAAGAACCTGAATTAGTTACTTTAATTACGCCACTTAATAATTTTTAAAAAAAGGAAGTATACACCATGAAACAAATTAAAATTGAAAACATTGAAATCATTAGACGCACCCCAAAGGCTGTGTTAGTTGGATTCCCTCATGAATCTGAATACAGCAAATATGCAGTCTGGTTTCCAAAATCTAAAGTCAACATAAAAGGCAAAACCGCTTTAATTACTTTAGTTGGAGATGAATATCAATTAGTTTTTAAAGAAACCCCACTACTTGACCGAAAGGCTATCGCAAAAGGTTTCTTGACCGAAATTATTGAAGAAGAAAACTAAAAAATTACTTATTTTTTGCGTTTTATATAGAGTTTAGTTAAATAAAGGTGCATTTTCTTGGCGCCTTTATTTAATTTTTAAAAACCTTTAACAAAACGACAACAAAGATATGCAATTTATTTAAAACACAAGGAGACTAACTTATGGATAATAAAAATAATTATGGTGCTGAAAACATTCAAGTCTTAGAAGGTCTACAAGCCGTTCGCAAGCGTCCAGGGATGTATATAGGTTCAACCGGACCAACTGGACTGCATCACTTAGTTTGGGAAATCGTTGACAATTCAATTGACGAAGCGCTGGCTGGTTTCGCTGACCGCATTCAGGTAGAAATTTTGCCAGGTGAGTTAATTCGCGTCTCTGACAACGGACGCGGAATTCCGGTTGATGTGCACCCTAAAACCAAAGTTTCAACGGTTGAAACTATTTTAACTGTGCTACACGCCGGTGGTAAGTTCAACAACGACTCATATAAAGTTTCAGGAGGTCTGCACGGAGTAGGTGCTGCGGTTGTCAATGCTCTTTCTTCTAGTTTGATTGTAGAAGTTAGCAGAAACAACACGCTTTATCGCCAAGAGTTTGCCTATGGCAACGCAGTTAGCGATTTAATTGACACCAAAACTCCAACCACTGGCACTGGAACCACAATTACTTTTGAGTTTGACCGCTCAATCTTTGCAGAATGCGAAGCTTATGACTTTGAAACCCTACGTGTCCGCGTGCAACAACTTGCTTTCTTAAATAAAGGCTTAACTATTTCTATTACAGATAAAAGACATGAGGAACACACAGAGCACACTTACCGCTATGAAGGCGGGCTAAATGAATACGTGGACTTTTTAAACGGACAAAAAACCAGAATTAACAAAGAAACTATTTACATCGATACCACTGCTGAAAACACCACTGTGGAACTCGCTATGCTTTACAACGATACCTACACGCCAAATATTTTGAGTTTTGCGAACAACATCTTAACCAAAGAAGGCGGAATGCACGAAGACGGACTCAAGCTAGCACTTTCTCGTGTGATTTCAAAATACGCAACTGACAATAACTTAATTAAAAAAACTGACCAAATTTTAGGAGAAGACACCAGAGAAGGACTAATTGCAGTTTTATCGGTTAAACTGCCTGAGCCTCAATTTGAAGGTCAAACTAAAACTAAACTTGGAAACCCTTATGTTCGCCCACTGGTTAGTCGTTTAGTTGGCGAAGGACTTGAGCGATTTTTACTGGAAAACCCACAAACCGCAAAAGCAATTGTTGAAAAGTGTTTAATGGCGTCAAAAGCCAGACTTGCGGCTCGCCGTGCAAAGGAAGCAACTCGCCGCAAAAGCCCGCTTGACAATTTAGGTTTTGCCTCAAAACTAGCAGACTGCCGCAACAAGTCACCTGAAAACACAGAATTATACATCGTGGAAGGAGATTCTGCGGGAGGCTCTGCAAAACAAGGCAGAAACTCAGAGTTTCAGGCTATTTTGCCGCTACGCGGTAAAGTTTTAAATGTAGAAAAAGAACGACTTGATAAAGTTTTGGCGAACAACGAGTTAAAATCTTTGTTTTTAGCAATAGGTTGTGGGGTGTCTAGTGATTTTAATGCAGACAACGCTAGATACCACAAAATCATTATTATGACCGATGCCGACGTGGACGGCGCGCATATTAGAACCCTGCTTTTAACTTTCTTTTTCAGACACATGCCAGAGCTTATTAACAGAGGATACGTTTACATTGCTCAACCCCCACTTTTTAAAGTCCAACAAGGCAAAAAAATTAACTATATCTACAAAGAAAACGAACTTGAACCACTACTTGCGCAAATTGAAGGTAAATACACTATACAGCGCTACAAAGGTTTAGGTGAAATGAACCCTGAGCAACTTTGGGAAACCACAATGAATCCAAAAAACAGAACTCTGCTTAAAGTTGGAATTAACGACGCAGCACTGGCAGATCAAACTTTTGATATGTTAATGGGCGACAATGTTGAGCCGAGACGTGAGTTTATCCAAGAAAACGCTAAGTTTGTCAAAAACTTAGACATCTAAAGGAGCACACCATGTTTAATTTTTTAGACGAAGAAAAAATAGAAACAGAACTTAACGACGAAAATCTAGAAGAACTTAGCCAGGACGAAGGGCAAACAGAGGACTTTGACACTAACCTTGCTGATTTTAAAGATGCCAAAGAAGAACCAGTTGAAATAGTAAGTGAAATTAAAGACTCTTTTTTAGACTACGCTATGTCGGTTATCGTTGACCGAGCACTGCCAGATGTTAGAGATGGGCTTAAACCAGTGCAGAGAAGAATACTTTATGCTATGAACGAACTTAACATTTTGCCTGGTTCTGCTCACAAAAAATCCGCGCGTATCGTTGGTGAAGTAATTGGTAAGTACCACCCTCACGGAGACTCATCTGTATACGAGGCGATGGTTAGAATGGCTCAAGACTTTTCGTATCTACACCCTTTGGTTGACGGACACGGAAACTTTGGTTCAGTTGATGGTGACGGCGCTGCTGCTATGCGATACACGGAGGCCAGAATGTCTAAGGTTGCCCTTGACTTAGTGAGAGACCTTGAAAAAGAAACGGTTGACTTTACAGATAACTACGATGGTAGTGAAAAAGAACCAAAAGTCTTGCCTGCTCGTTTTCCAAATTTACTGGTAAACGGAGTTAAAGGAATTGCCGTTGGTATGGCAACATCTATTCCTCCGCACAACATGCAAGAGATACTTGCGGGAACTATAGCCTTGATTGACAACCCTGACCTTCCACTTACTGATTTAATGAATATCATTAAAGGACCGGATTTTCCAACAGGTGGTGAAATCCTTGATTTAAACGGCTTGCATCGCGGTTATCTAACTGGACAAGGTCGTGTGGTTATTCGTTCAATTGTTGATATAAACACAACTAAAAGCGGAAAATCTCAAATTATTATTAAAGAAATTCCTTATCTAGTAAACCGTAAATTACTAATTGAAAAAATTTCTGAACTCGTTAAAGAAAAAGTAGTTGACGGAATTGTTGGAATGGCCGATGAATCTAACCGCAAAGGCACTCGCATAGTTTTGGACTTAAGAAGAGACGTGATTCCAGAAGTTGTTTTAAATAACTTATATAAATATAGTCAACTGCAGTCTAGTTTTGCGATTAACATGATAGCCCTTGTTAACGGAGTTCCAAAACAGCTTGGTTTAATTCCGATAATTCGCAACTTTATTGAGTTTCAAATTGAACTGTTAATTCGCAAAACCAAGTTTGAATTAAAAAAAGCAGAGGCCAGAATTCACATTCTAAAAGGGCTAATTAAGGCGCTTTCTGCAATAGACCTTTGTGTTAAACTAATCAAAGAATCTAAAACTCCAGAAATTGCTAAAACTAAATTGATTGAAAATCTAGACATTGACGAAATTCAAGCAAAAGCAATTTTAGCCTTGACCTTGCAAAGACTAACAGGTCTTGAAATTGAAAAAATTCATGAAGAGCACCAAGAATTGCTTGCGAAAATTGAGTACTACAACTTAATTTTAAGCAGTTCAGATAAACAAAAAGAAATCATTAAAGGAGAACTTTCTGAACTAATTGCTAAATACAACAAGCCACGCAAGTCCATTTTAAACTTTTCAACTTCACTAGATATTGAAAACGAAGACTTAATTCCACGCAGAGATGTAATTATTACAGTTACCGAAAATGGCTATGTTAAGCGAATAGACGCAGATCAGTATAGAGTGCAATCTAGAGGTGGAGTTGGAGCTAGTGGCATTAAAGTCAATGAAGACGATAAAGTCCAAGTGATTTTAAAAACCAACTCACATGACCAAATTCTAATCTTTACTAACTTTGGGCGTGTATATCAACTGAAAGCCTTTAAAATTCCTGAAGCCTCAAAACAAGGAAAAGGTCTACCTTTGGTTAACTTAATTGATTTTCAAGAAAACGAACATTTTCAATGTATCACTAATTTAGCCCCAGATCTTGAAAACGGTTATTTATTTTTCTTAACTAAAGGCGGAAAAATTAAAAAGACTCCAGATAGTGAGTTTAGCCGAGTAAATGCAAATGGTAAAAAGGCCATTCAGTTGGTTGAAGGCGACGAACTACTTCAAGCCGTGCACTTTGAAGGCAATCCTTTTATTATGATTGCCACTAAACAAGGACAAGCCTTGAAATTTAAGTCAGACACTCTTCGTCCACTTGGCCGCGCGTCTCAAGGTGTGCGTTCAATTACCTTGGCAAATGATGATGAAATCATTGGTTGTTCTATCGTTAAAGACGATGAAACCGATATTTTAGTAATTTCGGAACTTGGCCTTGGTAAGCGAACTCAGGCAAAAGAATACCGCACAACTTCGCGTGTCGGAAAAGGCGTTAAGACTATGAAGATCACAGAAAAAACTGGAAGTCTAGTGGCGTTAATTGTGGCAACTGACCAACAAGACTTAATTGCGTCTACTAACCTTGGTGTGGTAATTAGAACTCCGATTGCCGAGATTTCTAGAACTTCTCGAAACACCCAAGGCGTTAAAATTATCAAACCAGCAGAAGGCTCAAAGGTCCAAACCATTACTTTAGATGAGTCTTTTCAAGAAACCAATAATACGCCTCAAAGCGAGACAGAAAGCGAGAGCATAGATGTTTGATTTAAATTATTTACAAAAAAACTTTAAAAAAGTTCAAGCCAAGTTGGCGTTAAGGCCAAACTTTAACAAAGAAGAGTTTGCAAATCTCCCTAAACTAATTTTAAATAAGCGACAAATTCAGGCAGAGATTGACAACTTAAGAGCCAAGAAAAATGCACTAACTGCTCAAATCCCTGAACTTAAAAAACAAAACAAAGACATTTCTTTAGTGCTCGCTGAAAGTAAAGAGTGCGGCGAAAAAATCGCCGTACTTACTAAAGACTTTGAAGGTGTATCTAAAGAACTTGAAGACTTGATTTTAAACTTGCCAAATATTCCTGACAGCGAAGTAACCTTTGGTAGAGATGAAAACGAAAATACTGTGGTTAAAACTCACTTAGAACCTACTAAGTTTGACTTTATTCCAAAAGACCACGTGGCTTTAAACGACCAACTAGGTCTATTTGACTTTGAACGCGCAGGTAAAGTTGCAGGAGCTAGATTTGTCTACGACATTGGTCTTGGCGCAAGACTAGAGCGCGCGTTAATTTCGTTTATGTTAGACCTGCATTCTAAACGCGGCTACATTGAATGCATTCCTCCTTACTTAGTATCAAAAGATTCAATGTATGCAACTGGTAAGTTTCCTAAGTTTATGTCTGAGGCTTATCATCTTGAAGGTACTGAGCTTTACTTAAATCCAACTGCAGAAATTCCAATGATTGACATGTATAGAAACGAAATTCTGGATTTTAGTCTTTTGCCGCTTAAGTACTGTGCTTACTCAACTGCGTTTAGACCAGAAGCAGGAGCTGCTGGTAAAGACACAAAAGGTTTAATTCGCCAGCATCAATTTCACAAAGTTGAACTAATTGCTTTCACTAAACCTGAAGAAAGTAAAAAAGAACTTAAGAAAATGTTAAAAGAAGCCGAGTTAGTTTTGCAAAAACTAGAGTTGCCTTACCGTGTTGTTAGATTATGCTCAGGTGACTTAGGCCACTCAATGTCTTTAACTTATGACATTGAAGTTTGGTTACCTGGTCAAAACAAATATAGAGAAATCTCTTCAGTTTCAACTGCTTGCGACTATCAAGCAAGACGCGCAAACATTCGCTTTAAACGCACTAAAGACGCAAAAACTGAGTTTGTCCATACTTTAAACGGTTCAGGTGTGGCAGTTGGTAGATGTGCAATTGCTATAATTGAAAACTACCAACAAGCAGATGGCACGATTTTAATTCCTAAAGTATTGCAAAAATATATAGGAGCTAAAGAAATCAAACCTATAAAATAAAAAAAGAAAGTCTATTTCAGACTTTCTTTTAATAAATGTTCAGTTTCTTTAAAATCAATAGGCTCAATTTCAAAGCGCTGTGTTTTAAACTCAAGCCCTGTATATCTAGGAATTACGTGAATGTGAAAATGCATCACCTGTTGATTGGCTAACTTCCCTGCGTTTGTATAGATATTTACACCTTTTGCGCCTAAAGCAGTTTGCATAGTTTGAGCGATTTTTTGGCTAATTTTGGTTAAGTGTACCAAAGTTTCTGAATCTACATCTAAGAAGTTACATGCATATTTCTTTGGTATTACTAGAGTGTGTCCCTTACTTAGAGGATTGATATCTAAAAAAGCCAAACACAAATCATCTTCATAAACTATGCTTGCGGGAATTTCTCTATTGATTATTTTACTAAAAATTGTTTCCATTATTACCTCGCTTTTTTAAAAATTATACTAAATTCAGAAAGGAGTTGCAATGAAAGACAGAGTTATAGTAGACCCGATTTACGGCTACGTTATTTTAAAAGAAGATATTATTAAACGCTTAGTTGATACTAAGTTTTTCCAAAGGTTGCGTCGTATTTATCAAATGGGCAACTCCTATTTTGTTTTTCCTTCCGCTGTTCACACTAGATTTTCACACTGTCTTGGAGTTTACGAACTCGCAAGACAAATTTGTCAAAAACTACCAATTTCCAAAAGAGAGCAGCTAATTTTAATGGTGTCTGCTTTACTCCACGACATTGGACACGGACCATTTTCTCATTTGTATGATAGTCTAGTTAATGGTGTTCACGAAGTAAGGGGTGCCTACATTATCGCCAACGATCCTGAGATCAGCGAGATCCTAAATGAAGTTGACAAAGAGTTTACAAAAGACGTTTGTTCAGTCTTAACAAAAGACAAAAGATTTCCTTTACTTGAATCTATACTATCTAGTCAACTAGACATCGACAGACTTGACTACTTAAAAAGAGACGCATATTTTGCCGCAGTTAAAACCGGCGATATAGACTCAACTAAACTAATTAACAGCCTCACTGTACACGACGGTAAATTATGCTTTAAAGAAAGTGCAGTATACGCAATTGAAAATTATTTAATTTCTCGCTATCACATGTACATGCAAGTTTATTTACATCCCAGTGTTATTGGTCGTGATTTTAATTTAATAGAGATTTTCAAAGATCTTGAAAGCATTGTAGACCCTCAACTTAAAAAAGTCCTAAAATCGCCTAATAACCCAGATTTAAATATATTTTTAAATTTAGATGATGCTTATTTTATGACTTACTTTAAGCAACTTAGTGAAAGTAACTTACCAGCTGCAAAGTTAGCGCGCGAGTTTATATATCGTCAAAACTGGCAACCTATGGAGTTTTCAGGTCAAAAACCAACCTGTTTAGTATGGGAGCTTAAAAAACAAATTTATGATTTCCAAAAAGAACCGATTTTACTCTTAACTCAAAATAAATGCATTGTTAAACTACAAGACTACTCTGATTTTGTTGCAAACCTAGCAAAACGCGCAAAGGTTGTAAAACAGTATACTTGGGGCAAATAATGCAAGTATTTGTAGTTGAAGGGAAAAATGACATTAAAGTTGTCAAAAGTGTTTTTCCAGACAGTATTTGTATTAAAACTAACGGGCTCGGAATTAACAAGGAAACTATTGACCAAATCAAAAGTCTTGAAAAAGACAACGAAATAATCGTAATTACAGATCCCGACAGCGCCGGCACTAAGATTAGAAACATTATTTTAACAGAAATTCCTTCAGCAAGTTTTTTAGATTTACCTAAAGACAAATGCATTAAAAAGCATAAAGTTGGGCTTGAAAATCTTTCTAAAGCAGATTTTTTAGAAATAGTTAAAACTGGTAAATTGCTTAACAAGGCTGTTTTAAAGTGTAATAACTTTTCTTTATCAGACTTATTAGAACTAAAATTAACTGGTCCTGAAAGCAGAGAAAACAAAAATAAACTTCACTCTCTACTTGGTATTTATCACTTTAACACAAAACAACTTTTGAATTTCTTAAATAACTCAAATTACTCAAAACAGCAGTTAAAAGAGGTTTTAAATGCATAAGTTTAAGAAACATTTTGGCCAGAACTTCTTAAATGATTTAAACATTTTAAACAAAATAGGAGCCTTAGTTAAACCTGGCTTAAATATTTTAGAAGTTGGACCAGGAGAAGGCGCGCTTACCAAAATACTGTTAAAAAAATCAAAATCCGTCTTTTCTGTAGAAATAGACAAAGAGCTGGAAGGGAAACTAACCAACTTTAAAAACCTGCATGAAAACTTTGATTTTGCCATTGCTGATTTTCTTGACTATAGCCTTACTGGGAAAAATTACGATATCGTGGTCGGCAATATTCCATACTATATATCTACAGATATAATTTTTAAAATTATCAACAGCCAAGTTCCTGAGTTTATTTTGATGGTGCAAAAAGAATATGCAGACAGGCTAACTGCCTGTGTAGGTTCTGCAGATTACTCAAAGTTAAGTGTTTCAGTTAAAAGTTTTTTTGAAGTTAAAAAAGTGTTTACAGTTTCCAAAAACTGCTTCTATCCGGTTCCGAAAGTAGACAGTGCAGTTGTTTGTTTTCAAACAAAACCCACGCTGGTTTCAAAAAACCATAAACAAAAATACTTTGAGTTTTTAAAAACTTGCTTCTTTTCTAAACGAAAAACTTTATTTAATAATTTACTTAAAGCCAAAATTGAAAAACAAGATATTTTAATTGTTTTTAAAGACCTTAAAATCAATCAAAACACCAGAGCAGAAAAATTGTCTGCAATTGAGTTTCAAAACTTGTTTTTAAGGTTAATCCAAATTAAGGAGGAAATATGAAAGCAAAGGCTTATGCGAAAATCAATCTTGATTTAAGAGTCGGCGAAGTTACGGAAAACGGTTTGCACGAAATTGTTTCTATTGTTGCGCCAATTTCTTTACATGACAATATTTGGGTTAAATTAACAAAGAAACCTACAAACCAAATAATTTCTAAAACTCCTTGGTTTAAAGTAGATAAACTTAGCCAGTTTTTGACTGATTTTCAAACAGAGTTTCAACTTACTAAAAAAGTTGCACTTTCAATTCAAAAAAATATTCCACTTGGCGCTGGACTAGGCGGTATTAGCACTGTGCTTGCAACTCTTTTAAATTCGCTCTCTACTTTATATAAATTAGATTTAACACTAATGCAAAAATCAGACTTTATTGAAAAATACGGACAAGACTGTGTTTACTTTTTAAATCCACAACCTGGCGTGTTGCTAAAAACTGGTTCTACCGTTGAGTATCTAGGTAAATGTCCTTTTAAGTATGTGCATTTAAAAAACTTCAGCGAGCCTTTTGAAACTGTGCGTATGTATCAAAAGATAAAACCTTCTGAAATTGATACAGAAAAAGTAAAAGAACTAATTAAATTATTTAATGAAGGCAAAACAAATGAGTTTTGGGTTGGTGTCCAAAATGACTTTGATATGGTATATGAACTAACCAACCCAGCGGAACAGGCTGTATATCTTGCACTTAAAAAGGCGTGTTTTAAACTGCAAACTACTGGTTCTGGTTCTTCTGTTTATACACTTGACGGAAATTTTGAAGATAAACAAATTAAATATCCCGCAATTTCTTATTTCAAGAGATACAAATTTTTAAACTATCAAAACATCCAATTCAGCAAACAATCGGTTTTTAAAAAAATGCTTTACTTCTTACAAAAACTTATCTTTGTCTAAAGTTTGTCAATAAAAAATTTTACCCCTAGAAATATATTCAGTTTGAAATGTGCCCATTTTCACAACATAGAAAATAGGCACATTTTATACAAAGTATGTACAAAAAAACAATGTAATAAGGCGAAAGGGTAAGCGGTTTAGTTTATCTTAAACACTGCTTTTAACATCAAAGCCAGCTAGAAAAAAGCGTTTTATTTGGTGTAAACTTTACTTAGGTTAGAAAAAGATATTTTAAGTAAAAAAAACAATTGAAAATTTTACTTAAAAACCGTATAATTATTCTAAGTAAAGTAAACTTAACTTAAAAAAGGTGATATTATGAAATTAGAAAACGAGAGAGCTGGTGTTTTAAAGAAAATAAAAAGTGGCTATGAATGTTTTGTTCCACATGATTTAAAACATTTAAAATTAAACATAGACGCTAAACTTCAAAGTTTAATCAATAAAGCTAACCTGCTTTTAGGCAAATTAGATGGAATTGCTACAGTTCTACCGGACATTGATTTGTTTGTTTCTATGTATGTGCAAAAAGAAGCAGTTATCAGTTCGCAAATAGAGGGAACACAAGCCTCTCTAATTGACGTTTTGCAAAAAGACAGAAAAAACGAAAAAATTAAAGAAACCGCCGAAATTGTAAATTATATCAAAGCCACCAACTACGCTTTTACTAGATTAAAAGAACTGCCGTTATGTATGCGACTAATTAAAGAAACTCACTCTATTTTGCTGTCAAATGTTCGTGGTAGCGAAAAAATGCCTGGTGAATTAAGGCGATCTCAAAACTGGATCGGCTTTGCTGGTTGTACATTAAACACAGCGAGTTTTGTACCGCCTGCTCCTGCTGAAATGGAAAATGCTTTAAGTAATTTAGAGAAATATACACACGAAGATACCCCTATTTCTAATTTAGTTAAAATTGCACTAATTCACTATCAATTTGAAACAATACATCCGTTTTTAGACGGCAATGGTAGAATAGGCAGACTACTGATTATACTATTTTTAAAAGAACAAGGTTTGATTGAATATCCAGTTCTTTATTTAAGTTATTTTTTTAAAAAAAACAGAGTTAGATATTATGAACTTTTAAATAATGTGCGTATAAAAGGCAAGTTTGAAGAGTGGATTTCGTTTTTCATAAATGGAATTTGCGAAGTATCTGCAGACGCAATTTCTTCTATTGAAAAAATTATAAAACTTAAAAAAACAGACATAGAAAAAATCAGAAAATCTGCAAAAGGTAATACCTCAAATTTACTTTCAGTATACGATTTTCTGTTAAAGCATCCTATTTTAGCGGCCAAAGATATTTGTAATTTTTTAAATTTAAGTAAACCAACTGTCAATAATTTACTAGAAACTTTGATGGAATTGAAAATACTTGAACTTATTGAAGATAAAAAACGATATAAACAGTATGTATATAGACAATATGTTGATATTCTTTCAGAAGGAACAACGCTTGACTAGTAATCTGAAAGTAATTACTTAAACAAAGTAAAAAAATACCCCATTTCCTGAATGATAGGAAATGGGGTATTTTCAATTTTAAAAAGTATTTTTAAACTAAGTTAATTAACGGTTGTAGAACTCAACGATCAGTTGTTCGTTAATTTCTTGCAACACTTCTTTTCTTTCAGGGAAACGTACAAAAGTTGCTGTTTTTTTATTTTCGTCTAGTTCAACAAATTCAAAACTTCTGAATTTAGCCTCAAGACTTTCTTTGACAACAAGTAAATCTTTTGAACGTTCTTTTAAAGAAATCACTTGACCTGGTTTTAGTCGCATTGACGGAATATCTGCTTTTTTGCCATCAACCAAAATGTGCCCATGATTTACAAGTTGTCTGGCTTGTTGGCGAGTTCTAGCAAGTCCTGCTCTATAAACTAAGTTATCTAGTCTAGATTCAAGTAATTTGATGAAGTTTTCACCTAAGTTACCAGCAAGTTTTTTAGCCTCATGGAAAGTTTTGACAAATTGTTTTTCAGATACACCGTATGTAAATCTAACTTTTTGTTTTTCATTTAACTGAGAACCATAGTCAGATACTTTGGCGCGTCTTTTGCCGTGTTGACCTGGAGCATACGCTCTTTTTTTCAGTTCTTTGGCAGTTTCTGAAACTGAGTAGCCTAAACGACGAGATTTTTTCCAAGTTGATCCTAAGAAACGTGACATATATTTTTACCTCCTTATAGAATAAGTTAGCAAAACGTATTTATTTAACTTTATAATCTTTAAATTGCCTCATTTGTAAAGCAATAAACAAACTACTACATTCTAAGTTAAAGATATTTAAAACAAATAAATGCGTGCTTTAACAGTTAGTAAGTATACAACAGTTTAGTATTTTTGGCAATTATCACGTATTATTTAATTTATTTGGAGTAGTTCTACATATGTTTTCTATGAATAAATTTAAGTGTTTTGTTTGAATAGAGAGTTGTTTGAAGTAAATGGTATCATTGACACGAAAGGATAGTGATATAGATATGGGCAAAACTTCAAATATTTGTGTAAAAGTTAAAGATGATGTCAAAGTATTGGCTGAGGGTGTGTTAAATAGATTAGGAATTTCAATGTCAGACGCAATTTCTGATTTTCTTAAACAAGTTATTGCGTACAATAGACTACCCTTTGATGTCAATCTTTTAAATAAACCAATTTCTATTTTGAATTTAAATGAAGATGAATTTAACTTGGAACTAAAAAAGGCAGAAAATGATTTTAAAAACGGTAAAGTATATAGCCTAGATGAAGTGAAAAAAGAGTTATTTAAAGGTTTGGACTAAGGGATATAAAGCCTTAGTTTTTGTTTCTCATTTATTTTTTTTGCCAATTATTTTTTAAATTTGTAAGTTAGTCTTTTAGGCAGCCAAGCGGACAGACAATTACTCCGTCTTCACGAGTATATGCTAAGCTAGTAGTTGTGACTACCATTAAGAAACTTGGTTCTTTCATTTTAGGCGAAAGCAATGATTTTAATTTAAGTAAGTTTTTAGCGCCCTCTTCAATTCTAACGCTGTTTCCTATTTTTACTTCAATTAAGCCAAACTCTCCGTTGTCTAGACACACAACTGCATCGCATTCAAGCCTGTTTTTATCACGGTAGTGATAAACTTTTCCGTTTAGTCTCTCTGCATATATTTTAAGGTCGCGAACCGCAAGGTCTTCAAAAAGCATACCAAAAGTTTTTAGGTCATTTAAAAGAGAACCTGGCCCTAGTTCTAAGGCCCTGGCTGCAATTGAGGGGCAAATAAAGTGTCTGGTAGGTGCAGTTCTAATTGCGGTTTTGCTACGTAAGTTTGGGTTCCAGGCCTGAATGTCTTCAATAATAAAGTTTTCTTTAAATAACTCTAAATAAGAAAGGACAGTAACGTTAGATATAGAAAGGTTATCATTTTCTTTAATATCGTCTATTAAAGTTTTAATTGAACATTGGCTTGAGATGTTTCTAGCATATGACTTTAATGTTTTTGTCAGTTTTTGTCTGTCTCTAAAAAGATTTTTGTCTTTTAAGAGGTCACTTTGAATTAGTTGTTCAAAGTAGTCTTTTGAGATCTCTAAGGCAATTTCTTTTGAAACGCCTACACTTTGTGGCCAGCCACCACGACAAATTAAGTAGCAGTAGTCTAGAAACGTTAGTTTAGATTCTTGGGCTATGATTTTCTTGCCTAAAAAAAGTTCATTTAGACTAACTCCGCCAGTACTGTCTAGAGACTCATATAAAGACATAGGCCGCATAACTAATGTTGTTATCCTACCCACACCTGAATGCATTATTTGTGCTTTTTCTTTTTGCATTAAAGGCGTGGAAGAGCCTGTTAATATGAATTGGCCAAATTTGCCTCTTTTGTCTACTTCTGTTCTAATTTCATCCCAAATAAAAGGAATTTCTTGCCATTCATCTATTAGAAGCGGTGGTTTTTTTGCCAAAAAAGCCTCTGGTTCGGTTCTTGCCAGTTCAATGTTTTGAGCCTTGTTTTTGTTTGTTTGCATATAGATAACGCTATTGGCAAACTTCAAGGCTGTAGTTGACTTTCCACACCATTTAGGTCCTTTGATTAAAAGGGCACCACAGCTTGCCAATTTATCTTGAATTTTTTTCTCAATTATACGATTTAGATATTTTTCCATATGCACACCCACGCATATAGTTTAATATAAAAACTTTATCTAATCAAGTTATTTTATAATTTGGCTTTATTTCACTTTATAATTTGGCTTACTCCTACTTGGCAATTTGGCGTTTTTCTCTCAATATATTACTCTGATTTATTAAAAATCTAAATTGTTTTTTATAAACTCAATTAAATTTATATGTTTTATCCCGTTTCTTTTTTGTTCTAAATAATCTAAAGTCGCTACATATTTAGGGAAATTGTCTTTGATTTTTTCAAGTGGCGCATACTCTCTATTTTCAGTTTCCAAGTTCGCCAAAATAGTGTAAGCAACCTGAATGTAGGCGTAATTATTCTCTAAGTCTCTTAATATGAAATCGCACTCAAGCAGACCAATTCTCCCAACACTTACTGAGTATCCTTTACTCCTTGCAAAGACAAAAACGATATTTTCAAGACTGGGACCGAAGTTTATTCTATTGTCTGTATTTAAAGCATAGTAAAAACTCAAGTCCGCTAAATAATATTTCTTTTCGCCTTTTAAGTATTGTTTGGATTTCATGTCAAATCTGTTGCATTCATAGAGAATTTTTGCATCAATTAAAATTTGAATGTATCTAGAAACTGTTTCTATCGTAATTGAGTAGCCTGCTTTTTTTAAATTTTTGGTTATATTGTTTAAACTAACGGTTGCACCAAAATTGTTAATAATATAATTTTTAACAATTTCAAATGTCGCTTGGTTTTTAATTTTTACTCTTCTTTTTATGTCTTTTTCAAAAATTTCTTTAACTAAGCTTACGATGTAGTTCTTTTTATCTTCAGCATTTTCAAAAAACAAAGAACGCGGGAAACCACCGCTTACTATGTATTCGTTTAGTTCAAGCGTTAAGTCTGATTTGGTTGAAATTGAGTAGAATTTCTTCATTTCTAAATACTCATCAAAAGTTAAGGGAAAAATTTCAAACTCAATATACCTACCGGTTAATTTAGTTATAAGTTCACCAGAAAGTAAATATGAGTTTGAACCCGTAATAAAAATGGAATAGTCGCCTTCTTCTCTAAATGAATTTATTACTGGTTCAAAATCTTTAACATTTTGAATTTCGTCTATAAATAAATATTTATTGCCTTTGATATTTTTAGTGCTAGACTCAATTAAACTTTCAAGGTCCTTGGCAGTCTTGATATTTTTATATCCTCTTTTGTCTAAATTGATGTAAATGATATTAGCGCTGTTGATGCCTTTTAGAGCTAGTTCATTTGAAATTGTTTCCATCAGTGTGGATTTGCCTGAGCGTCTAATTCCAGTGATTACTTTTATCAAATCGTTTGCAAAATAAAAGCCCCTGATTTTAGATAAATACTTCTCTCTTTTAAAAATTTTCATAAAATCTATTTTCCTCTCAGGTAAATTTTATTGTATATACGCGTTAAAATCAAGTTAACGCTGAATATTTTAAAAAAAATTAAAAATATCTAGCGTTAAACTTTATTTAACTAATAAAAACGCAGTGAGATTCGCAACTTTTCAGGTTGTGCTAATCACATAAAGGTTTAAGTAAATTCCCTAAATGTGGTGTCTTTGAAAAGGGTTGTAAGTAGCAACCCGAAACTCACTAAAATGAAACAATTTGAAATTAAGCAACTGTGCTCAAAAATATAGCCTTAATTTGTTACCGCACAAAATGATAGGTTGATGATACTTTTAAACATCTAAACTCATAAAACTCAAGCAATATTTTTCAGCACTTTATTGGTATTTTTAACTAAATCTTGTTTTATGTTTTCAAGGGACATTACGAGGGACATTACGAGGGACATTTTATTCGGCACACGATACGTTTAAATTTTTACCTTTATAGCTTTTATTTTTTAAGAAAAATTTTTTAACTCGGAAACACTTTTACATAATAATGTATTTTTTTAATACATTGTGTAAGTTCGCAAATAATTATTATTCAAGCAAATACAACATCATTAAAATTTTAAATAATTATAAAAAGGCCGAAAAAGGCCTTTTTATATCTATATTTATTTAAATTTCAGCGTTTAGTGATTATTTTTTGTTTGGTCAATTAGTTCCCAATGTCCGTTTTTACCTCTACCAATATATTTAATATCAGTAATTTCTTTTATATACCTAGTAATTGTTTTCTCACTAACCCCTAAGATAAGTGCGATATTTTTACGGCTTACTTTGATGTCATTTTTAATTATATTTTTTATTTTATTTTCAATTTTTAGAGGGACATTTCGAGGGACATTTCGAGGGACATTATCCATAACTGGACCTACCTTTTGGGTTGCTATTTTCTTTAGTGGAATTGTTGTTTTAAAAATATTTTCTTCAACAAAAAGCGGATTTTTTCCTGAATAAAGTTGTGTGTATTTATAGGTATTTCTCATTCCAGAACCTAGCTCATCAGCAAGCCCAATTTCTCTAAAAACTTTTGATATAGGTGGATTTTTAGGAAATGGTTTGAACTTGTGTAAGTCTAAGGCTCCCAGTTCGTGTGGCAAGTTGCTATTTTCAATCACAATTTTCTCATCATCAATAATCATTTTTGCAGGAAAACCACTTGCATAGTCTCGGTGAGCTAAAGTATTTGAAACTATTTCTCTAAGAATCCTATCTCTTACGTTGACATTGAAAATCCCGTCTAAAACAAATAAGTCATTTAAATGTTTTCGGCCAAAGTTCATAAGTCTTTCATAACTGTCAATTAAGTTTGTTATGACGACATCTCTGTCGTCATATCTATCTTTATTTTCAACTCTAAAAATAGCATCAGTTTTATGTTGAGGAAGAACAGACATTATTGAGTTATCTTTACCAAATAAAAGAATAGCAGCCAAAGTAATTCCTTCACGTTTAGTTTCTGGGTCTGTTAAAATTAAACCACTGCTTCGTAAAAGTTCTTCGTCGCTCATAGTCTTCCAAACATGGTCTTTATTGCGTGCGACAGCCATTTTCCTTGCTTTTTTAATAATAGAAGCATTTAGAAAGTCAATATCTAGATTAGGGTATACTTTATTTACAAAATATTCCCGTCTTTTTAGCGAATATAATTTGTAGATTGCTTCAGAATTGTTTGAGATGTTAATATCACCATCAAACGACCTATCCCAGATTTTACCGTTTTGATTGCACACTTGTGTGCCTTCTGGTACTCTGATATAAATTATTTTTTTATTTTCTATGGTGAAAACTTCTGGTTGTAGATAAAGAGGTGGGTTTATTTTTGTGGGTTGTTTACAGTAGTTGTAAACTCTTTAATTAGTTTATCTACTTTCTCTGGACTTACACCAATGATTTCTTTTTATCGTTTACTCCTAACAAAATATGCCCGCCAGTTCTGTTGTTGAAAGAACACACAGAATCAAAAACATTTTTAGTTAGGGAATCCTTTGATTCTTTAAATTCAACGTCTATCTTTTCTCCATTTTGAATTAATTTCTTTATTTCTTCTATTGCCATATTTTTATTAACCTTTCTTTATTTACCAATACTTCTTTGACAAAAGTATTAGAATTTTGAATTTCTACTTTATCCTTGTTTACTACAAAAGCAACGTAGTCACCGTTTTCCAAATTCAAAAGTTCTCTGATTATTTTCGGAATAGTTACCCGCCCTTTAGACATTACTTTTGCGGTATCAATATATACATCGTTCACAGTAGTTCCCTCCTACTTTTCCTACAAATGTTTTAGCATTATTGAATTTTATTGTCATTTTTTAATTCTTGTGCTTTACTTTTGTCGTAAGCTTAATTTGCAAAATTTTAAAATCATTGTGCATTTAAAAAAAAATAGCTAAATAAATCAACACACAGTTGTTGGATGTTCAAATCAAAATAAAACTGTTTTATTATAAAAAAACAACCTTAAAAATTTTTAGATAAAACGAAAAAATATAGAGTATATAAATTACAAAACAGCGACACAAAGCGGTTTTGTAATTTAGCAAAACCGTTTTTTTTTTTTTTGAGGCTTTTTTGTATATCACTACATATACACTGATATAGCAATTAACATTTTTTGATAAAAAATATATACTTTTTTTATTGCAAAATATCCTAACTAGCGCATTATTTAAGAAATCCTATTGAAAGCGCAGTAAAACAAAAAATCAAAGCTCTACGTGTCTATATAATATAGGTGTGTAAGACTAATTCAATTTAGTCTTTACCTTAACCAAAAGGAGTAAAACATATGCATATCAAAAAAAGAACTGGATATTTAATATCTGCCATAATGCTACTTACTTTGACTTTAATCACTCTGTTTTTAATCTTTTTGTTTATGCACCCCACAGTTTATTTTTCTGAAGCCAGCGGCTTTTCTCAACACGACGGTGTTAAAGCAGGCAAATATAAACTGCGTTTAGTGGTGCCAGAAACTGTAGATACCACTAAGTCTACCTACATTTCTGTTAAACAAGAATGGTTTGAAACTAGCAGAATGGGCAAGATTACTGGCATCAAAGCCAAACAAGGTAAGCACCTGGCGCTTGACTTTACAGACCGTGAATACAACCGTGAAGTCTTTACAATTTACACCAAAAACTGGTTTGGAATTAAAAGAGAACACGACGTAATTGTAGATTACTCTAACTTTCTTCGTGTCTTTTTCCCAGAATCACAAGACGGTGTTGCTCCGCGCAAACCTGTAATTTTGCCATACTCAAAATTACAAACCGAATATAAACACATCTACGAAGAACTATACAAAATGAAAGGTTTTGTGGCGTTTGACGAAAAAGGTCAGGCAAGTGGACAACCTGTAAGTAAAGAAGAAGTGTTTGTAAAAGAAAACGCGCGCGGCCGTGCGTTTATTGTTAACAACAACACACACATTTCTTTGGTTTATGATTTTGTGCTACCTGGTATCTTTAAAAACCAAGCGCAAAAAACCCAAGTTTATGACTTGGTTGAAAAAGTAATGGGCAAGGCTAGAACTCTTGACCCTGAAAGTCAAGGTCTGGAAATTAAGTTAAATACACCACCTTTCTATATTTCTAAGTTCCTTGGTTGGTACTACATTGACCCAGTTGGCAACCGAGTTGACCTAAAGCCAGGTGAAGAGTTTTTAATCCCACAATGGGTGAAATCCGAACTTAGACTAATTGCTAAATACGACATCACTACCGATACCGACAAAATAGGTCCTGAATTAGATAAACAAGGTTTGGTTGCAGTTTCTTACTTTGACGGCGCCGAACGCGTGTTTTTTGACATTGTCAAAAAAGGCAGTCCGCTAAAAGAGCACGTTTATCAAAAGCCTGGATATACTTACGAAGGCTGGTATAGAGACAGTTCGCTAACCGAAAAAGTAAACTTTGCTTACGAAGTTGCAAGTAGCCACACTGTTCTTTACTTAAAGTCTATTAAGCAAAATCAGCCACAGCCAGAAAAGCCAGTTAAGTACCACACTGTAAACTTTATTACACCAAGTGACGCTAATCAATTACTTTCAACAAAGCGTGCACACGGACAAAAACTAGAGACTAACTACTTAACTCCATCACTTGTCTCTAGACTAGACGAACATGGAAACCTTTGGGAACTTGACTACTGGAATTTAGTAGACCCAATTACTGGCGCTAGAACTAGATTTGATTTCAATACTCCGATTACCGAAGACATCACGCTTGAGGCTGTGATGAGAAAACGAATACCACTTACTACTAAAT
>CAUTUJ010000002.1:0-38523 GCA_963541565.1 uncultured Acholeplasmataceae bacterium
CGATTGTACCAATGTTAACGTGTGGTTTTGAACGATCGAATTTTTGTTTTGCCATAAAATAATATCCTCCTTAGCAAAATTATTTAGTTTGTCGTTTTTTAACGATTTCTTCAGTAATAGATTTAGGGGTTTGTTCGTAGTGGTCAAATTGCATAATGAAGTTTGCACGACCTTGAGAGTTGGAACGAAGTGCAGTAGCGTAGCCAAACATTTGAGCAAGCGGTACGAAGCACTTTACGCAAATTGCGTTTCCGCGGTTTTCTTGACTGTCAATTTTACCACGGCGAGAAGTTAAGTCACCAACGATGTTTCCAACGTATTCAGCAGGGGTTACAACGTCTACTGCCATAATTGGCTCAAGGATAGTTGCTCCACCTTTTTCAGCAAGTTCACGAACAGCAATAGTAGCCGCGGCTTTAAAAGCCATTTCAGATGAGTCCACTTCGTGGTAAGAACCGTAGTGAAGTGTAGCTTTGACGTCCATGATAGGGTATCCTGCAATAATTCCGTTTGGAAGGGCTTCTTCAAGACCTTTGATAACCGCTGGGATGTATTCTTTGGGAATCACACCACCCACGATTTTGTCTACAAACTCAAAGCCTTTGCCTGGGTTTGGTTCAAAGTTAATAACAACGTGTCCGTATTGTCCACGTCCACCAGATTGGCGAATAAACTTAGCCTCAATATCGGCAGCCTTAGTAATGGTTTCTCTATATGAAACTTGAGGTTGCGCAACATTTGCCTCTACTTTAAACTCACGACGCATACGGTCAACTATGACGTCTAGATGAAGTTCACCCATACCAGCGATGATAGTTTGACCAGTTTCGTAGTCAGTATAAGTACGGAAAGTTGGGTCTTCTTCGGCAAGTTTTTGCAAGGCAATCGCCATTTTATCTTGGTCATTTTTAGTTTTTGGCTCAATTGCAACGTTAATAACCGGTTCAGGGAACTTCATAGACTCAAGGATTAGTGTATCTTTTTCAGTTGCCAAAGTGTCGCCAGTTGTGGTGTTTTTAAGTCCAACTACGGCACAAATGTCTCCAGCAAAAGCCTCGTCAATTTCTTCACGGTCGTTTGCGTGCATTAAAAGTAGTCGACCAAAGCGTTCACGTTCACCTTTAGTGGTGTTTTTAACGTAAGAACCTGCTTTAACTGTACCTGAGTAGACTCTAAAGAAAGTAAGGCGACCAGAATACGGGTCTGTCATGACTTTAAAAGCAAGCGCTGTAAACGGTTCATCGTCAGACGCTGAACGCAGAACTTCACAGTCGTTTTCATCCATACCTTTAACCGCAGCGATGTCAAGCGGAGAAGGTAGGTAATCAATAACTCCGTCTAGAACTAATTTAACACCTTTGTTTTTAAAAGCAGAACCACAAAATGCTGGAAAGAACTTAACTGCAAGTGTACCTTTGCGGATTGCTCTTTTGATAAGTTCAACCGGAACTTCTTCGCCTTCTAGGTATTTTTCCATCAACTCTTCATCAAAATCAGCAACGGTTTCAATTAAAAGTTGACGTTTAGTTTCAACGATATCTTTGTATTCTTGTGGAATTTCGATTTCTTTAGTAACCTCGTCCATACCTTCATCGTAAATGTAGGCTTTGCGGGTAATTAAGTCAATAATTCCTTTAAACTCAGTTTCAGCACCAATTGGCCATTGAACGGCTTCAGCATTTGCGCCTAAGCGGTCATGAATTGTGGCAATTGCGTTTTCAAAGTTTGCACCAACCTTGTCCATTTTATTTACAAAAACAATACGTGGAACTAGGTAGTCGGTAGCTTGGCGCCACACAGTTTCGGTCTGGGGCTCAACTCCAGATTGAGCGTCTAGAACAGTTACGGCACCATCTAGCACTCGAAGAGAACGAGAAACT
Source organism: uncultured Acholeplasmataceae bacterium (assembly GCA_963541565.1). Classification (GTDB taxonomy): domain Bacteria; phylum Bacillota_I; class Bacilli_A; order Acholeplasmatales; family Acholeplasmataceae; genus CALISC01. The sequence goes on from CAUTUJ010000002.1 coordinate 1,881, forward strand.
TCAACGGTGAAGTCAACGTGACCTGGGGTGTCGATGATGTTTAGTCTGTGTTCACGCCAGTAGGCAGTGGTGGCAGCTGAAGTAATTGTAATACCTCGTTCCTTTTCTTGCTCCATCCAGTCCATTTGAGAGGCCCCTTCGTGGGTTTCTCCTAACTTGTGGATACGGTGAGTATGGTAAAGAATACGTTCAGTTGTAGTAGTTTTTCCGGCATCAATGTGTGCCATGATACCAATGTTTCTAGTTTCTTTTAAAGAAGTTTTTCTAGGCATTTTAAACTACCATCTATAGTGAGCAAACGCTTTGTTAGCCTCTGCCATTTTGTGAGTGTCGTCTTTTTTCTTAACAGATTGACCGAAACCTTGGCGAGCGTCTAGAATTTCTTTGGCAAAACGTTCTTCCATGGTTTTTTCTTTTCTTAAACGAGAGTAAGTAATTAACCAACGAAGACCAAGTGCCTGGCGTCTGTCTGGTTTAATTTCAACTGGAACTTGGTAGTTTTGTCCACCAATTCTGCGAGAGCGAGTCTCAAGTACTGGCATAACGTTGTTAAGCGCTTCTTTAAAAACTACAAGTCCGTCTTGGCCAGTTTCTTTTTCAATACGTTTAAATGCATTGTACAAAATAGATTGAGCAGTTCCTCTTTTACCGTCAAGCATGATAGTGTTGATGGCTTTTGTAACTAACTTAGAGTTATAAATTGGATCAGGAAGAACATCTCTTTTAGGAATATAACCTTTTCTTGGCATTATTCAATTTCTCCTTTCTCTATTTTTTTGGACGTTTAGCGCCATATTTAGATCTAGCTTGTTGACGGTTTTGTACACCGGCTGTATCTAGAGTACCACGGATAATGTGGTAGCGCACACCTGGTAAGTCTTTTACACGTCCACCTCTGATTAGCACCACACTGTGGTCCTGCAGAGTATGACCAACACCTGGAATATACGCAGTAACTTCGGTTCCATTGCTTAAACGAACACGAGCGTATTTTCGAAGTGCTGAGTTGGGTTTTTTGGGTGTCATTGTACTAACTTTGACACAAACTCCACGTTTTTGTGGAGATGCGTAGTAAGAATTTTGTTTCTCTAATGCGTTAAAGCCATAGCCTAGTGCTGGTGCTTTAGTTTTAGAGTTTTTTCTTTGTCTACCTTTGACAACTAATTGTTGTATAGTTGGCATATTTCCTCCTTTTTTACACGGTTGTCCGTGTTTTAAAAACTATTTTTAAAAAATATTGGCTTAAAACCAACAGTAATAAGTTTACCTTAAAATTGTTTTTTTTGCAAATAAAAACAAGTTACCTAAAAAAATTGAAATAGTTTGAAAAATTAGGTAAACTAAAAATTGACGGGGGTATTTTGGTTTCGATTTAACGTGTTTGAAATTAACTTGCATGCCGTGGTTGCGCACGTAAAAACGCGAGGTTTTATAAACGCAAAACCATTATTTGTGCCAAGAGCACAACAAACTCTTTTATACGCTTAATTTAAATCGCGTATAGCGTTTTTAAAGAACTTCTGCAGTTTTTTAAAAAATGTTTTCCTTATATATGCAGAATATCTAGGCTATTTTTGAGTTTTGACTAGGTATTACTTAAACTCAAAGTTAATTTTTAGTTTGTTTATTTTACTGGATTTTAACTAATATACAAATAAACTAAGCATGTAGACAGTTAAGGTTAGACCTTTAAAGACAGGAGTTCAAATCTCCTTACCTCCACCACAAGACTTTTAAATGAAACAAGATCCTTGTTTCATTTTTTTATAGGTTCAACTGAGTTTCATCATAAATTCCTAGTTTTAGACTTAAAAATGTGAAAGTTGATATAAAACTTGAGCGCTAATTACAAAACACCTGTACAAAAAACGCAGAGTATTTTAATCATTTTGTTAACAAATAGCCTTATAACGCTAACAATAGTTTTTATTACGATGTACAAAAACGCAGAGTAATAAATACTTAAAATATACAAAAAACGCAGAGTAAAACGGAATAAAAATAAAAATAGACTGCTCTTGCAGTCTATTTAGCATTATTTTGCGACTATATTAACTAATCGTTCATTAATATAAATAACTTTAAGTACATTTAAGCCGCTTATCGCTCTTTGTACCCCTTCACAAGCTAATGCTTTTTGTTTTGCTTCAACTTCGGTAATAGTTTTAACAACCTCTTCTTTACCACGAATTTTGCCATTGACTTGAAAAATTAGTTCAAATGTTGAGTTTTCAAGTTTAGAGTGATCTACTTTAGGGAAGTCTTCGTTAACCAGTTGAGCGTTTGAGTTTAAAAATTGTAAGTTCATCTCTTCGGTGATGTGTGGACAAATTGGATTTAATAACTTTAAAAAAGTTCTAAATTGTTCTACAGAAATTGTTTGTTGCTTATAGACTTCATTGACAAAAATCATCATTTGCGAAATTGCGGTGTTAAAAGAAATTGTCTCGTATCCTTGCTCTACTTTTAAAATTGTTTGATTTAACACAAATTCTAGTCCTTCGTTGTATGCGGGCACGATAAACTCATGCATTCGCCAAACGCGGTCAAGGAAACGCTTCGCTCCGTCTAGCATTGTGGTAGACCAGTCTTTATCCATTTGCAGTGGTCCCATAAACATTACGTATAGACGAAGTGAATCTGCTCCGTGTGTCTCAAAAATCTCGTCAGGATTTACAACGTTTCCTCTAGATTTAGACATTTTTTGGCCGTTCATCAAAATCATGCCTTGATTAAATAGTTTTTGAAAAGGCTCAGGCTGAGAAACCAGGCCTAAATCGTATAAAAACTTGTGCCAAAAACGCGCGTAAAGTAGATGTCCGGTTGTATGCTCTTTACCACCAACGTAAAAGTCAACAGGCAGCCAACTGTCAAGTAGTTTTTTTGCTTCTTTTGAGTTAAGTGGAACAACTCCAGCGGCTGTTTTTAAAATATAGGCAATGTAGTACCAAGAACTGCCAGCAACTTGCGGCATGGTGTTAGTGTCATATGAGTAGATTTGTCCGTCTTTTTCAAAGTGGACCCACTCAGGACAGTTAGCAAGCGGGCCGTCGCCAGTGCCAGAAGGTTTGATTTCTTTTAATTTTGGCAAAACCAGTGGTAGGTCTTTGTCTTCAACTAAGTGGACGTTTTTCTGTTCGTCAAAGTAAAGTGGAAAAGGTTCACCCCAATAGCGTTGTCGTGAAAACACCCAGTCGCGAAGACGATAGTTAACAGTAGTTGACCCTGCTTTAATTTTCTTTAAATGTTGGTTTAAGGTTTTTTTCGCTTGTTCAATATTTTGGCCGTCAATTAGCGGTGAGTTAACGTGAACTCCGTCTTTGGTATATGGAAGTTGGTTTTCAGGAACATCAATAATTTTTAAAATATCTAGACCAAACTTATTTGCAAACTCAAAATCGCGCTCGTCATGCGCAGGTACAGCCATCACAGCACCAGTTGCGTATTTGAAAAACACATAGTCTGCTACCCAAACTGGAATTACACGCCCAGAAATTGGGCATTTTGCATAAGCTCCAGTGAAAACACCTGTTTTTTCGTGTTGAGTTTCTCTGTCTAAGTCAGATTTTTGTGCGGCTAGTTTAATGTAGTTTTCAACTGCTCTTTTTTCTTCTTTAGTTGCGATTTTTAAGGCAAGCGGGTGTTCAGGCGCTAGCACTAAATAAGAAAGTCCATAAATTGTGTCTATTCTAGTGGTAAAACAGGTGATTTTTTCGTTTGTGTCAAGTACTTCAAAGTCAATTAAAGTACCTTCGCTTTTTCCAATCCAGTTGCGTTGGGCTTCTTTGATTTCTTCAGGCCAATCAACTAAATCTAGGTCTTTAATTAGTCTATCTGCGTATTTAGTAATTTTTAAAACCCACTGTTTAAGGGTTTTTTTATAAACTGGAAAGTTGCCGCGTTCTGAGACCATCAGTCCGTTTTTCACAGTTATTTCGTCATTTGCTAAAACTGTGCCAAGTTCAGGACAAAAATTCACTTCAATGTCTTTAAGTTCAGCCAGGTCATGTTCGTATAGTCTCTTAAAAATCCACTGAGTCCAGTGGTAAAACTCAGGGTCGTGAGTAGATATACTTTTTTGCCAGTCAATGGCTTTGCCTAAACGATTTAGTTGAGCCTTGAAGTTATTGATGCTAATTTTAGTAATTTCTTCAGGTTGCACGTTGTTTTGAATTGCAAACTGTTCAGTTGGCAAACCAAAAGCGTCAAACCCCATAGTTTGCAGCACAGAAAAACCTTTGGCTCTTTTGTATCTGGCCAAAATATCAGTAGCAACATAACCCTCAACGTGTCCAACATGTAGTCCTAACGCAGTTGGGTAAGGAAACATGTCTAAGATAAAGTATTTTGGCTTGGTTGCGTCTTCTTTAGTTTCAAAAGTCTGCTCTTGTTCCCAAATTTTTTGCCATTTTTTTTCGTATTCTAAAAAGTTATTTTGCATAGTAAAGTTATGGTCCTAAAAATATTAAATTAAGGTTGTGGTCAGAGTTTTGTGCTTATTTAGTAGACTCGCCTTTAAGCGCCTCAAAATAAGAAACTAAGTCGCCAATAGTTTTAATTTCTCTGAGTTTAGTTTCGTCAACTCTGATGTTGTGTTTTTCTTCAAACGCCAAAACTATTTCAACTGCGTCAATTGAGTCTATTGCTAAATCTTCTTTTAATCTAGCAGTTGGCACAATCTTTTCATCTTCAATATTTAAGTTTGTTTTAATAATGCTTTTAATTTCTTCAAACATGGACAAATTTTCCTTTTTTAAATTTATTTATTTGTGTGCTTTTTTTGCTCAAGCGCTACTTTAATTATAGCATCAAATAAAGGATGGGAAAAAAGCGGGTTTGAACTAAACTCGGGGTGAAAAAGTGTAGATACAAAGAAAGGATGGAAAGGGTTTGTGAATGCTACTGGAACTTCATCCAAATAAGCAAGTGGTATTAAGTTAGGATTAGATAATGCTTTGGTTGGCGCTTTAAACGAACGAAAACGTTCGCTAATTTTGCTTTCTTTAAAATACTTACTTACAGGGTTTGATTTGTTTATTTTAATTTCGCGACCACCAACTAGTTTAATAGTTTCAACTTCAGTGGTTTTATTTAAACTTTCAAGCATTTGCCAAAAACCTAGGTTTATCAGCAATGTTGGGATTTTTTTTGTGCTAAGTTCGCAAATTAACTCACTTTGTTTTGAGGTAAATTTTTGATTGTCTTGGCCAGAGACTACCGCTAGGTCTATGTTTTTTAAAAATTCAGTAGTATCGGTTTCTTCTGTATACCAGATAAAATTAGGTTTAACTGAGTATGCATATCCAGAGTGTTTAATCGCCTCGGCAAGCGATAGATAAGCCTCTTTAAAGTCAGTAGTGCCAACTACTCCGACATTTAAAACAGTGTTGGCTGTCTCTACTTTTTTAATTAGTGAGTTCCAAGTTTTTAAGTTAAGTGGTTTTGCTTTTAGTTCAAAATGTTTTAAGATGTTTTCATGCAGTTTACCTTCGGCCAAAAGTGGCACCACTTTGTAGACCACATCTAAATCAGGGCAGGCCAACACAGTATCCGGTTTAACATCGGTAAAGAAAGATATTTTTTCAACGGTTTCGGAGTCTAACGCGCGCTTTGACCTTAAAATTAAGGCGTCTGGATCTATTCCAAAACTACGCAAAGTTTTGACGCTATGCTGTGTTGGTTTGGTCTTCAGTTCTTGAGAAACTTCAAGATATGGAACCAGCGCGGTGTGGATGTAATATGTGCGTCGGTAGCCCAAGTCAAATCTAAGTTGGCGAATCGCCTCCAGGTAAGCCTCTGACTCCATATCGCCAACAGTTCCCCCGATTTCGCAAATTATAACGTCAGCCTGGCTTTGTTCGGCGGCTGTTTTTAGTCTGGCTTTAATAGTATCGACAACATGCGGAATTACTTGTATGGTTTTGCCACGGTATTTGCCAGCCATTTCGTTTTCCAGAATTTCTCTGTAAATTTTGCCCATCGTGATACTAGAGTGGCAAGTTAAGTTAACGCCAGTAAAACGTTCGTAGTGCCCTAGGTCTAAATCAGCCTCGGTTCCGTCCGCTGCAACAAATACCTCTCCGTGTTGAAGGGGGTTAATCATGCCAGGAAAGGTATTGATGTAGGGATCCATCTTGATCATAAACACCGAAACTCCTGTGCTTTTAAGTAGTCTGGCAATAGATGCTGCAGTCACTCCTTTGCCGATTCCAGAAATTACTCCGCCTGTGATAAAAATAAAATTACTCATATTTAAAACTCCTTTTTTGGTTTCTTAAACTAAATAAAAAAGGGATGCAAAAATTGCCTCCCTACTCGTATAGATTTTCGTAGTCGTCCATGTATTTGTTGTACTCATCTTCGTCTTGATCGGTTTCGTCTAAGTCCAAATCTGGGTCAACATATTTATCGTCATCTTCGTCGTTTCCAGTTTCAAGGTAATCTTCGATGTCTTCTTCAACTAAAGCGTCGCCATCATCTTCATCGTCTAGTTCAGGAAGTGGGTTGCTGCTTGCTTGCATTGCAGGTTTTTCATCTTCCTCGTCTTCATCTTCTTCAATATCTGGTTCAGATGCCACAAACTCATCTAAATTAAAGTCAGAAAATTCAATGTCGTCTTCATCTTCATTAATTTCAATGTCTTCATCATTACTTTCATTGGCAAAAAAAGTACCGTCTTTATCCCAGTACTCTAAATTGTTGTCTTTTAAATCAAAAAGCCCGTCGCCAACGTAAACGAAGCGACCAGATGAAATTAAGTCAAAATAAAGTTGATTTTTGAAATCTACACTAACTTCGCCTAAATTGCGAATTGCGCAAATTTTGTCAATAAGTTCATTAAGTGAAACAGCAGAACCCTGTTCCTTGATTAAGGAGTATGCAATTTCTGATAAAGAATTTTCTTCTGTATGATTCAAGTCAGCCTCCATATAACTTAAATATTATATTATAGTCAAACCTATTTTACAAACTATAACTAAAGGCCTAAAAAATTAGGCACTTTAGCGCTAGAAAGAATGTCTTCTAGTTCTGAGTTGACTTGTTCAATGGCTTTATTAAAGGCTACGCAAATTGCATCTTCAACCATTTCTTTGTCTTGAATAATATCTGCACTAATTTTGCAGTCTACGACTTTTTTTGACCCAAGCAGAGTAATTGTCACACCAGCTGACGAACCTGTAAACTCAGTTTCTTCAAGTCTTTGTTGGCGTTCCATCATTTCTGCTTGTAGTTTTTGAATTTGTTTCAACATTTGTGGATTCATATTTATTGCTCCTTGTTTGCAAGTTTGCCGAATACTGCGCTTGCGTCAAATTTTTTAGTTTTTACTTCTTTTAAAATTTTATCATATGCTGTGTATTTTTCAACAACAGCACTAAAGTCATTGGGAATAAATTCTAGGTTGTTTCTGATGCACGTACTAATTTGAATTAAAACAGCCTTTGCATCTTGTTTGGTCAACAGAATTACTCGAGTAATTTCTGGCAAAAAGTTATTAACTTCTTTTAAAAGGACGGGGTATTTGGCTGTTTTGTAGATTTCAACGCAGGCTGCATGACCTTCTGCTGCAAGCAATAGGGTGTTTGGACTGGTCAAGACGATTTCAAACTTACCAGAAAGACCAGAGATATCTGGGTCTTTTGCGAATTTTAAGAAATCTGAATTAAAGAGTTTTTCTTCAGCCTCTTCTCTAAACTTCTTTTTGGCGTTGTCAAGCAGATCTTTAAAGTCGTGTTCAATTAAACTAAAAGGACTTTTAACTGAGTCTTTAGTGATTTCTTTGAGACTAGGTGAAAAAGCCACTGGATTACTTGCAAAAATGTCTCCGTGTGTTTCGGACGTTTGTGCTTGCGGTTTTTCTGGTATTTGAATGACAGGTTTTGCAGTTTCTAGGTTTGTGTTAAACACAATTGCTTCTTGCTTGTTTACGATTGAATAAATTTTAATTAAAGTAACCATTAGCATGTTTTGCTTAGAAGTTGTGTATCTAATTTCTTTAACTAAAGTATTTAGTTCATCAAATATTTCTAAAACTTTCACTTTGTTTAGTTTTTTGAAAATATTTGGTTCTCCTGTAGAAATTTTTAGCAAAATTTGTTTGAAGTTATCAATAAACGCGTCAATTATTGAGTTTTCACTCTTACCTGCTTTAAGTAGCGCGTCAAGTTGTGCAACAGCATTGGCTAAGTCAGCATTGTCAAGTGAGTTAATAATTTTTAAAATCTCGTTTTCGTCAACTCCACCAATAATTTTTAAAACCGTTTTTTTGTCAATTTTTTGGCCAGCATAAGCCACTGCTTTGTCCAGTAAGACCAAAGCATCTCGCATTGCGCCTTCTGCTTTTTTGGCAATTAAAGCGGCGGCTTCCTTTTCTAAAGTAATTTTTTCTTTTTTAGCAACTTCAATAACTTGTCCTTGAATTTCGGCCTCAGTTAAAGTCAGGAAATTAAAATTCATACAACGAGATTGAATGGTTTTAGGAATTTTGTGGGCTTCAGTGGTTGCCAAAATAAAGACAACATGTTTAGGTGGTTCTTCTAAAGTTTTTAAAAGAGCGTTAAAAGCGGCGGTTGTCAGCATATGAACTTCGTCAATTATGTAGACTTTGTATTTGAGGTTTTGCGGTAAAAACACACATTTGTCGCGAAGGTCTCTGATTTCATCAACTCCGTTGTTGCTCGCTCCGTCTATTTCTACGATGTCTACAGTTTGCTCATGTTCAATTGCAAGACAACTGGCGCATTTTCCACAAGCGTCGCCAGAAGTTAGCTTTTCACAGTTAATAGCTTTTGCAAAAATTCTGGCAATCGTGGTTTTGCCAATTCCTCTGGTACCAGCAAAAATAAAAGAATGCGGAATACTGCCACTTTTTAGAATTTGACTAAGAATTTGTGTAATTACCACTTGACCAACTACTTCTTTTAGTTTACTTGGGCGGTATTTACGGTATAAAACTTTATACATAGTTTTTTATTTGCCAAGGCAAAAATGACTAAAGATGTTTTTATTAACATCGTCGTCATACACCTCGCCAAGTATCTCCTTTATAGCGTTGTAAGCGGTTTTTATGTTTATAACCACTAAATCAGCAGGTAAGTGGTCTGCAGAACTTCGGGCTTCTTTTAGTTCAGAAATTGCTTTTTCAAGTAGCGCGATTTGTCTTTGATTTGACAAAAATGCCAGGTCTCTGGTGTCTAGGTCAGTTAACTTTAACTTAGTTAAAATAGCGTCTTCAAGTGGTTTTAAGTTTTCATCAAAAGTAGAAATGTAGACAGCGTCTTTGTCTTTTTCATCAATTCCTAAGTCTTTTTTGTTAGCAATTTTAATTAGTTTTGCGGGATCTATTTTATTTAAAATTTCAAAGTCTGCTTTGGTTAACTTCTGGTTAGCCTCAAAGACAAATAAAACTAAATCTGCGCTTTTTATAGTATCTAGACTTTTTTGAATGCCAAGATTCTCAACTAGATTTGTGCTTTTACGAATTCCTGCGGTGTCAAGTAAGTTAAGGGCGATGTTGTTTAACACGATTTTGCCTTCAACTATGTCTCTGGTTGTGCCTTGAATGTCGGTAACTAAGGCTTTGTCTTGTTTTAAAAGAGAGTTTAAAAGCGAAGACTTGCCGACATTGGGTCTGCCTACAATTGCGACCGAAACCCCAGTTTTCAAGATTGTTGTGCTTTTTGAGTTTTTCAAAAACTCACTTAGAGCAACTATAATCGTGTCAAGTCTTGATTTTAATTCAGAAGTTTCTAAATCAGCGGCCTCGTCAAACTCAGGGTATTGTAGTTTAACTTCAATATCTGAAATTAACGTCAAGACTTGTTCTTTAAACTCAGTTATTTTTTTGCCAGTTTTGCTAAGTAGTGAGTTTATAGAAATTTTGGCAGCACTCTTAGTGTCGGCTTCAATTAAGTCCATCACAGCCTCTGCCTTAACTAAATCTATACGACCATTTAAATAAGCACGGTAAGAAAACTCACCAGGATGTGCCATTCGGATATTTAGACTAAGTAGGCGCTCTAGTACTAAATTAGTTACCAAAACCCCACCGTGACAAGAAATTTCTAGCATATCGTCAGCGGTAAAAGAATGTGGTTTTTTAAAAACCGCAACTACTACTTCGTCAATCGGCAGGTTGTCTTTGCCTAAAATAAAGCCATAGACCAAGGTATTGCCAGGAACTTGGGTCAAGTCTTTGCCTTTAAAGATAGTGTTGACTTCTTTAATGCAAGTTTTTCCCGAAACTCTTATAACTGAAATCGACCCCTTACCATAAGGGGTCGCAATTGCAGTGATATTTTCAAAATCAGTGTTGTTCAAACTCATCAATATGTCTAGTTTGCAAATCGTCTTCTTTGTTTAAAATAGCATTGGCATCTTCTGCTTTCATCTCGCCTTGTTTAACTTTGTGAATTAAGTTATTGCGGCAACTTACAAACGGATTTTCTTTGGAAACCATGTCACGAATAAAGATGTAGATGATAATAACAGTTGCGCCAATTACGCCGATTAACAGATAACCTGAGCCCAAAATTAAGCCCAAGATAGCACAAGCCCAAATAGATGAAGCCGTGGTTAAACCTTTGATAGACATTTTGTCTTTAATAATGACACCCGCGCCAATAAAAGAAACACCAGCGACAACTTGCGCAATTATTCGCTGACCTTCGTTTGGCTGAAAAGGATTAAGTTCAAACATCAGTCTTTGAGTAATGGCAATTGAACAGCTGGCAATTCCTACTAAAAAGTAAGCAGAAACCCCAACAGCCTTGCCTAAATTTCGGCGTTCAAGTCCCACAATTACGGCGTATACCATAATAATAAAAAGTGGCAAAATAACTTTAAACAGCCAGTCTTGGCCAGTTTGCAGGGCTTGCAGGTCAAGTGAACCTTTTGTAATAGCCTCTGAAATTTTAGAATTTGAATTTGCTGATTTGTTGGTAGTAATGTTTAAAAGTAATTCCAGCATTGTTAGTTATTTTTCTTTAAAACTTCCACAATTCTGGCGTCAAGGGCGTCAATTACTTTTGTGTGTTGTTTCATTTTATCCAAGTGGCAGCCAGCGGCAAAGTCGTGTCCGCCTCCTGGGGGGAATTTATTGCAAACAGACGCAATTTCTACTTGATTTGAACGAACACGCACGCGAACTGAGTTTTCAAGTTCAATAAACAACACCCAAACAGGGCAACCCTCAATGCCAGCCATGGCGTTAATAGCTGCTGCTGTGTCTTCTTGAGTTAGGTTAAATTTCTTTTGAATGTCGCGAGTTGCAAGGAAATAAACCACGCCGTTTTTTGAGCGTTTGATGTTAGAAAGTAGATGACCTTTGTATTTAAGTTGAGCAAAAGTAGTTTTAGAAAGTTCGCGGTCAACGTATTCAAGGTCAGCCCCTTTGGAAACTAAGAAAGCCGCCATTTGGAAAGTAGTTTCAGTAACTCCGCGGTATCTAAATCCTGCGGAATCTGTAACTAAACCAGCGTATAGAGCTTGCGCACCTTGTTTGGTGATTAGTAGTTGGTCTCTAAACTTATACAAGAAATAAGTAATCATTTGGCAAGCCGCTGGTGCCTCTTCGTGTACCCAGTTGATGTCTCCGTATTGATCCATTACGATGTGGTGGTCAATTTTAATAATTTCTTTAGCCAGTTTAAAACGTTGGTCAGCAACTCGCTCTTGGGTTGCAGTGTCAACAACTATCGCTAAAGATTTTTTGATAGTTTCGTCGTCAAGAGTATCAAGATCTCCTAAAAAACGCAAGTATGGTGTGTGGTCACCAAGCGAGTATACTTGTTTTTTGGGAAAAGTAGTTTCAATGATGTTTTTAAGACCAAGTGAAGAGCCAATGCAGTCTCCGTCTGGTCTTTTGTGTGAGTAGATTGTAATAATGTCGTATTCTTTGATTTTTTTTAAAATTAAACTGATGTCCATGTTTTTACTCCTTATTATTTATTTTGGTTTTGCAAAATTAGTTCGTTTAAATCTTTAATCATGGCTTTAGCCACTTCAAAGTTATCCAAGGTTGCTCCACACGCCAAGGCATGTCCGCCACCACCGTATTTTTTGGCAATATGCACAACTTCAATTTCTCGGCTACGCAGTTCACAAATTACTTTGTCTTGTTCTGCTGAATACGTGAAGTTAGCCCAAATTGGAATTTCTTTAATACCGGCAAGTAAATTAACCATGCCACGGCTAATTGAAAAGAAATCATAAGTACCTAGCGACTCTAAAAACTCTTTTGTGTTAAAAAAGTAAGCAACTGAGCCCTCAATTTGCATGCGAGTGGCAAACTTCGCTTTAGTTTGACGCTCTTCCAAGGTTTCTACATACAGCCACTTGTAGAACTTAAGCGGGTCTGCACCTAGTGCTGTTAGTTCCGCGGCTATTTGAAATAAACGCGGAGCGTTGGTTAAATACTGAAAGCGACCACTGTCTGTAATAATTCCGTTTAGCAGGTAGTCCGCGGCAATTGCTGGGATTTTTAGTTTTAGTTTTTTTGCAATGTCGTAAACATAAGCTGCAGCTGCTTCGTAAGTTGGGTCAGAATAAACGTGAGCACCGGCTACGTCTGATTTATTTTCGTGGTGGTCAATAATTACAACGTCTTTGGCAAACAGATAACGGTTGTCTGAAATCATGTATGAAACTGCGACGTCTGTGATAAAAACTACTGAGTCTTTATAAAAACTGTCTGGAATTTCGTTCATCGCGTTTTCGTAGTCAAACTTGTTGTGATCACCAACTACATAAACTTCTTTTTCTGGAAAGTTTTCCTTAATTATGTGCATCAAACCCATTTGCGAGCCGATTGCGTCCATATCTGGTTTGGAGTGTCTGTGAATAATAATGCGGTTGTGTTTTTTTAAAAGTTCTTTAATCGTTTTCATTCATTACCTCTGGTAAATATTATACTATTTTTTAAACCTGTTTATCAAAGTGCAGAAACTATAAATAAATAAATTTCTTGCATCCCGTTAACTAAATTAACCTCGGCGTATGGACAAAGTGTTTGGATGTATTCTTCAATTTCTTTAGCCTCTTCGTCAGACACAGCCTTGCCGTAAAACAGAGTGACAACTTCGTTTTCCTTTGAAAGAATTTGGGAAAGCAGGCAACGAGTTGCGTCAAAAATATTTTCAACAGAGCAAGTTATCGCGCCCTCAGAAATTCCTAAATAGTGACCTTTTCTAATGTCTATACCGTTTTGTTTGGTATCGCGAATTGCGTAAGTGATTTCACCAGTTTGAGCGCTTTGTGCAATTTCTTGCATATTGGCGATGTTGGACTTAAAGTCAGCGCTATGGTCAAACACAGAAAGAGCAGCCACACCTTGACCTAAGTTTTTAGTCTTAATTACCGCGATGTTGCGGTCTTTAACTAAGTTAGTAGTTTGTTCTGCCGACATTATGATATTTGAGTTATTTGGAATGATAATAATGTTTTTGGCGTTGACTTTCTCAACTGCTTCAATGAAATCTTGAGTAGATGGGTTCATAGTTTGGCCACCGGCAACTATGTAGTCAACTCCGTGTTCAAGTAAGTATTGGCGAACTCCGTCACCGTTGGCAACAGCGATCAGTCCGTATTCTTTTTCAGGAGTTTTTGTCGTTGGTTTTTGTGCAGCCACTGCCTCTTCGTTTTGTAGTTTCATGTTATCTACTTTAATAGATCTAGTTTCGCCAAGTGCTTCGGCGTTTTTAAGTAAGTTAAGAGGTTGGTTGGTGTGAATGTGAACCTTTAGTAGTTCTTCGTCGTGAATTACCACCATTGAGTCGCCAAAGTCTTTAATTTCTTTAATAAACTTTTCTTTCACAAATTGCTCAGGTTTATCTAAAATTAAGACAAACTCGGTGCAGAACTTAAACTTAATTTCGCCAATTACATGGTCGTAAGCAGTACTTTGCTCTGAGTTTAAAACAAATGACTTAGTTGTAGTTTTGGTTGCCTCTTTAATAACTTTGCCGTTAATAAAGTGCACAAAGCCTTCAACAATTTTAACAAAACCAGCGCCACCACTGTCTACAACATTAGCCTCTTTTAAGACAGGTAAAAGCAAAGGGGTTTTTTGCAGGGTAATTTTAGCCTGATTAAAATAAGTGGTTAGCGCATCTTCAAAAGTAATTAGTTTGCCACGTTTTAAGCGCAAATGTTCACCAGCCTCGCGAAGTACGGTTAAAATTGTTCCTTCAATTGGCTGAACTACACCGCTGTAGGCTACTTTGTAGCCAGAAATTAAGGCATCTATTAGTTGAACCACTGTAAGTTCTTGGCTTGCTACTTTGCCAAGTTCTTTTGCAAATCCTCGGAAAAACTGAGAAAGAATGACACCTGAGTTGCCGTGTGCGGCAACTACTAGTTCATGTGAAAATACTTTTGCGATTTCTGCAATAGTTTTGGTTTTAAAGTCTAAAATTTTAATCTTGTTAGCACCAGCATTGATAGTTAAGTGCATATTAGTTCCAGTGTCACCATCTGGAATTGGAAAAACATTTAAGTTATTAATTTCGTCAATGTGGAGCCTTAAGTTAGCAGCTCCGTTTATCAGCATTTTAGTAAAAAATTCGCTAGTTATTGTTTTGTGTTCCATCAATAAACCTCAGTACCTTTATTATACCTTAAATACCCTAATATTATATAGGGCTATTTTTCGCTAGTTTGTGGGGTTGGCGAGATAAAGTTTAGGTTGATAGATTCACCTAAATCCAGAATTATGTCTTGACCTGTCACGCAGGTATTTTTAGTTAAGATAAAGTAAATCCATTCAGCGATTTCAGTTGGCGAAATCCAGCGTTTTAAGATATTTTGATTTGCAACCGCAGACATTGCTGTTTTGTCTTTATACAAGTCTGGCTCTAAATTAGTGTGAACTGGACCTGGACTCAGTGAGTTAACTAAAGTCTGGTATTTTTCACCAAGAGTTTTAGCAAGATGTTTGGTGTAGTTAATGCGAGCCGCCTGAGCAGCAGCGTGCAAAGGTTTGCCAAACCCGTGGTGGCCAGCGGTTGAAGCGATGTTTAAAACGGCTTTCAAATCTTTAGATTCATATTTATTGATAATGTTAATATAGCCTTGTAAGTTGGTTTCCAAGGATTTTTGCTCGTCCATTGTCCCAGCATTGTTTAAAATATATGAGATATTTTCCAAATTAGGAAGGTTTTTAAAATCTACTACCGATACTTTAAAGTGTTGGTAGTTTTTGCTTTCAATTGCAGCTGTTTTTTTATCAATTCCATAGACTAAATAACCGTTATTTAAAAAAATTTCAGCAGCAGCCTTGCCAATTCCACTTGAAGTTCCTGTGATTAAAATTACTTTCTTTTCCATACTTAAAGTTTAACATACAAAAGTTTAAAATTGCGGAAAAGCACCGATTATGCTAAAATATTTGGAGAGGAGATTTATAAACATGGGAATTTGCGCTATTAGCGGCAGAAAACAACTTGCCGGAAATAATCGATCACACTCTCTTCGTGCGACTCGCAGAGTATGGAACTTAAACTTGCAACCAGTTAAATTTACTGACGAAGCAGGTCACACTCACAAAGTCATGGTTTCAGCAAGAGCTCTTCGCACTTTGAGAAAACAAGAACGATAATTAAATTAAAATATATAAAAAAAGGAACACCAAGGTGTTCCTTTTTTTATTCCTTTTAAAATGGCTTATTTTAACCATTTTAAAGGGATTTTATTTATGCGTAAATTATTTTTTAAGTGAGTTTTTGACGAAGTTGTAAATTGTTCTAACACCAACTCCACTCGCTCCGTCTGCGTAGTAAAGGTATGGTGGGTTGTAAGCAGTTCCAGCGATATCAACGTGAACATATGGAACTTTTTCAGAAAAGTAAGTTAAAAAAATTCCAGCGGTAATTGAACCTGCTCCACCTGAACAAACATTTTTAATGGTGCCAAATGTACCTTTAACTGCCTCTTCGTGTTTTTTAGAAATTGGGAATTGCCAAATTCTTTCGCCAGCCTCTTCGCCTGCTTCAATTACTTTTTGAGTAAGTTCTGGGTGATAAGAAATACAACCAGAAATATCTGTGCCAAGTGAAACAATGCACGCACCAGTTAGCGTTGAAAACTCAACGATTGACTTTGACTTAACTTCAGTGGCAGCCCAGTGAATTGAGTCAGCCATAGAAACACGACCTTCTGCGTCTGTGTTGTCGACTTGAATTGTAACTCCGTCTTTGTGTGTTTTAAAAACGTCTCCGTTTTTATAAGCGTGTCCAGACACTGCGTTTTCACAAAGCGACATTACACCACACACATTTTGCTTAACTTTGTTTTTAGCAAGCGCTAAAATTGCCGAAACCACGGCAGCTGAGCCTGACATGTCAGTTTTCATTGTCAACATATTTGTGTAAGGGATTTTTAAAGCATATCCTCCACTGTCGTAAGTAATTCCTTTTCCGACAAAAGAAAGAAATTCATCGTCTGCTTTATTTGGTTGGTATTTAATTACCACAAATCTCGGGTCGTTGTCAGAACCACTTCCAACTGCAAGTGCTGCAAATAGTTTGTGTTCTTGCATTTGTTTTTTGTCAAAAACAGTAACTTCAACATCTTTAAAAGGTTTAAAAGTTTCTTTAATTAACTCAGCGTAGTTAGCAGGATATAAATCATTTGCTGGAGTGTTGATTAAATCACGGCAAAGAAAAATTGAGTCTGCTAAGTTTTTAAGTTCAGCAAGTGCTTCTTTTTCATCTGCAAACTCACCAAGCCCGATTTCTGGCAGAAACTGAGTTTTGTCTGCTCTATAGCGGTTGTATAGATAAATACCGTGGTAAAAACCTTCAACTAAATAAATTGTATCTAGAGTTTTTACGTGGGCGAAGTCTAGGTTAACACTATTGATTTTTCTGGCTTCCAGAAATTTAACTAATTTAAAACCAGCTAAACGAAGGTCTTCGTGAGTTCGCTCACCTATTCCCAAGTAAACAGTGCCTGTGTTTTCTAAACTAAGTAAATCAAGAATTTCGCCGGCTTGGGCTTTAAAGCCACGTTTATCTGTCAGTTCTTTTAAAAGGACGCACTTAGTGCTGGCTTTAACTAAAGTAACTATAACTTTAGATTTAGTTTCTTTTACTAATTTCATAAATAAATTTCTCCTAAAAATAAGTGCAAAAGAGAACTACACTTTTTTTGAAAAAAAGCGCGGTTCTCAATTTTCTTCTTAATTAAATTATTTTTATAAAGTGTTTATACAAACTCAAGAATTGACATTGGGGCGTTGTCGCCTTTGCGACCAACTGTTTTAATTATTCTTGTGTATCCGCCGTTTCTGTCTTTAAAACGTGGAGCAACAGTTTGAAATAATTTAGTTAGTACTGTTTCGCCTTTAGTGTCAGTCTCTACATCTCTAAGGTAGGTACGCGCTAAACGTCTTGCGTTAATATCACCTTTTTTGCCAAGAGTAATTAGTTTTTCTACCATTTTTTGAGTTTCTTTGGCCTTAGAGTGAGTAGTAATAATTCTTTCTTTAACGATTAGTGCTGTCGCTAAGTCTCTAAGTACTGCTCTTAGGGCTGCTGAGTTTCTAGATAGTTTTGATCTCATTATTATAGTCCCTCCTCAATATCGTCAAAAATTTCTTTAATTAAAGCGTCATCATCATCAACTGTTTTTTTAGTAATTGTGCTGTCTTTAAACTCAGCCAATTTGTTTTGCAGTTCGATGAATGAGTTTTGACCAAGGTTGCGGATGCTTTTAATTTCTTGGTCAGTCATGTCAAGTAGTTGGTCAATTGTTTTAATGCCTTCGCGAGAAAGCGCATTGTATAGACGAACAGATAAGTCTAGTCTATCAATAGTTAAGTTTTTATCAACCGCTTGTGCGGTAGTTTCGGCTTCTTCTGCGATGTAATCTTGGAATTGCTCTGCATTTTCAGAAATTTGTCTAACTGCGCCAAAGAGTTCGCTTAGCATTGAAGCGGCTTCTGAAACTGCGTCCTTGGCATCAATTGCACCGTTAGTCTCAACTTCTAAGATTAACTCGTCATACCCACCTTGCAGTTTTTCTACGTTGAAGTTAACGCGTTTAACTGGGGTAAAAATTGAGTCAAGTGCAATTTGTCCGATGTGGTCAAGATACACTTTGTTGTCGTTTTGAGTAACGTATCCAGCACCAGTTGCTAAAGTTGCAGTAAGTGAAATGCTGGTTCCTTTATTTAAATGACAAATTACGTGTTCTGGGTTGACAACTTCAACACCAGCAGGCACTACTAAGTCGCCAAGTGTAATGATTTCTTTGTCAACTTCGTTTAAAGAAACTTGTGCGCGGAAACCAGGTTCAATTGAATCTAGGCGGAAAATTGCGTCTTTTAAGTTCAAAACGATTTCCACAACTCCATCTTTAACGCCAGGGATTGTTGAAAACTCATGTGGCACGCCTTTGATTTCTACGTTAATCAGTGCTGCTCCTGGAATTGAGGCCAGCAACACTCGGCGAAGTGCATTGCCGATTGTGATACCATATCCACGATCTAGTGGTTTAATTGAAAATTTAGCAGTAGTTTTATCTGCAGAAATTACGGAAATAGCGTTTGGTTTTTCAAATTTTAAATTACGCATACTTCCTCCTAGCCACGTGGGCGCTTAGGTGGGCGGCAACCATTGTGTGGAACTGGTGTGTTGTCTTCAATTGAAACAATTTCAAGACCAGCAACTTGTAGTGAACGAATAGCAGACTCTCTACCTGGTCCAGGTCCTTTAACTGAAACCTCTACCTTAATCATGCCGTTTTCCATTGCTGCTTTTGCTGCAGCCTCTGCGGTGATTTGGGCAGCAAAGGCAGTAGATTTACGAGTACCTTTAAAGCCTTGTGCTCCGGCTGAAGACCAAGCGATGGCGTTGCCGTCAAGGTCAGTGATTGTCACAATTGTGTTGTTGAAAGTTGTGTGAATGTATGCTTTGCCAAGAGGTATGTTTTTGCGTGCTTTGCGACGTGTGCTTACTTTTTTAGCCATTATTCATTCCTCCCTATTTCTTTTTATTGGCAATTGCTTTTGCTTTGCCTTTACGAGTGCGGGCGTTGTTTCTAGTATTTTGTCCACGCACTGGCAGTTGTTTACGGTGACGAATTCCGCGATATGAACCAATTTCCATTAAACGTTTAATGTTTAGGTTAACATCACGACGAAGATCGCCTTCAACTGTATATTTAGCAACTTCTTTGCGGATTTTAGATAAATCGTCGTCGCTTAAATCTTTAACGCGAACGTCTTCAGAGATTCCAGCATCTTGAAGAATTTTTTGAGCAAGTTTAACCCCAATACCGTAAATGTAGGTAAGTGAAATTACTACTCTTTTGTTTGAAGGGATATCTACCCCAGCGATTCTGGCCATATTTTAATCTCCTATCCTTGTCTTTGTTTATGGCGTGGGTTTTCGCAAATTACACGCACATAACCTTTTCTTTTAATAACTTTGCAGCTATCGCACATTGGCTTAACTGATGATCTGACTTTCATAAGTCCTCCTTATTTTTTGCGATAAATAATGCGGCCTTGAGTTAAATCATATGGTGATAATTCTAAAGTTACTTTATCGCCAGGTAAAATGCGTATGTTGTTCATGCGGATTTTACCAGATACTCGGGCCTTAATTTCGTGTCCACTTTCTAGTCTGCATAAAAACACAGCACTAGGTAGTACTTCAACAATGACAGCGTCTATTTCTATTTGTTCTTTTCGCATAGTTTAGTACCTATTTATTTAAATTTTGGGAGTGAGTATCTCATATCCATCTTTAGTGACGTAGACAGTATACTCAAAGTGGGCAGCGGGTTTGTGGTCTTTAGTGACGGTTGTCCAACCGTCTTTTTGAATTTTTACTTTGTGTGAACCAAGATTTACCATAGGTTCGACGCAAATTGTCATACCTTCTTTAATTTCGGTGTGCTTCATGTGTTGGTTGAAGTGAAAAATGTATGGATCTTCGTGTAGTTTTTCGCCAATTCCGTGGCCACAAAACTCACGAACTATACCGTATTTAAACGGTTTTAAGTAGTTTTCAATGGCTTTACCAATATCTGTAATAAAGTTGCCTGGTTTAACTACCGAAAGTCCTTGCATCAGGGCCTCTTTAGTTCTTGAAACTAAGTCTTTGACCTCAGGGCTAACTTCGCCAATTTCGTAAGTCCACGCAGAGTCTGCGTGCCAACCATCTTTAAGGACACCTAAGTCTAGCGAAATAATATCGCCGTCTTTTAAAACCACGTCTTTAGAAGGAATGCCGTGAACTACGCAGTCGTTAACGCTCGCACAAATTGAGTGTTTGTAGCCTTCGTAGTTTAAAAAAGAAGAAACAACACCGCGGTCGGCTAAAAACTTAGCTGCAACTTCATCTAGTTTAAGTGTAGATACACCTGGTTTTAAGTGTTGTTCAAGTTCTTTTCTTAGTTCTGAAAGAATCCTGCCGGATTCTTTCATTTTACTAAGTTGTTCAGGGGTTTTAATAGTAATCATAACTATTTACCTAAAACCTCAATAATTTGGGCTTTAGTGTGTTCAATGGAAACATTGCCGTCAACTGTGCAAAACAGACCTTTGTCTTTGTAAAAGTGCTCAATTGGCTTTGAGTTTTCGTGGTAAAGCGAAAGTCTTGCGCGAATTGTGGCTTCTTGGTCATCTGCTCTTTGCACGATTTCAGCACTGCACTTGTCGCATTTGCCTTCAACTTGTGGCAGCATGTTTGGAATGTGGTAAGTCTCTCCACATTTTGGACAAACTCGGCGGCCGGCTAAACGCGAAACAATTAGTTCATCAGCTGCATCAATATTGACTACCTTGGTGATTGAAAATCCAAGTTTAGCAAGGATACGGTCAAGTTCAACGGCTTGTGCAAGATTACGCGGATATCCATCCAAGATAAATCCGCCTTTGGCATCTGGTTGACTTAATCGGTCAAGCACAAGTTCATCTGTTAAAGAATCCGGAACTAGTTCACCAGCGGCTAGTATAGCCTTGACTTTCTTGCCAAGTACAGTTTCGTTTTTAATATTTTCTCTAAACATATCCCCAGTTGAAATGTGGGGGATTGCGTAGTGAGTTTTCAGTACTTTGGCCTGTGAGCCTTTACCTCCACCAGGAGGTCCCATTAAAATAATTATCATTAACCAAAAATCCCCCTATATTGATTGCTTTCAGCGTCAGTTTCAATTTGTTTAGTGGTCTCTATTGCAACACCTACCACAATAAGTAGAGAAGTTCCGCCTAGAGTGATTGCAGAAGCCTCGGCACCTTGCAAACCAAAAATTACAGCGGTTAAAATTGGCAGTGAAGAGATAATTACTAAGTAAATTGTGCCAATGACGTTGACTTTAAATAAAGTCTTGGCAATAAAGTCTTTAGTGTCTTCACCTGGGCGAATTCCTGGAATATAGGCGTTTGATTTAGATAAGTTATCAGAAATTTTTTCAGGGTCAAACTGCATAAAGGTATAGAAAAACGAAAAAGCAATAATTAACAGAATATAGATAATGTAGCCAATTGGTCTTTGGAAGTTAAAGATTTCGTTAACCCAAAAACCGCCACCAGATGAGTAGTTTTGTGTAATAAAGCCAGTAATAGTTTGCGGGATACCAAGCAAGGTTGAGGCAAAAATTACGGGCATCACGTTGCCGGTGTTGACTTTAATTGGGATATTTGAGTCAGACTGAGCCTGGCGGTTAGCATGTTGAATTGGGATTTTTCGACTAGAGGTTTCAACAAAAATTACCCCTAGAATGATAGCAATGTAGAGCAGAGTAATTACCACGAAGTTAACATAGTGTGTCCACTTGGTGGCTTCAGTGATATATTTTTTGGTCATCATGCTAAACATTGAAGGAATTGAAATAATAATACCTGCAGTAATTAGCATAGAAGAGCCGTTTCCGATACCTTTTTGGGTAATCATGTCGGCAAACCAAATACAAATCGCGGTACCAGCTGCAATAGTTAGCCCAATGTAGATCATCGCCATGCCAATGCTGCCAGAGAAGCCTACGAAAAACTGAGTTCCGCGGCCTGCAGAGAAGGAAAGGACAAGCGAGATACCTTGGACAAAAGCAATTGCAATTGCCAGTATTCGGTTGATTTTGTTAATTTTGTAGCGACCTTCTTCACCTTGTTCTTGCCATTCTTTAAAGGTAGGAACTACCATTGGCAGAAGTTGAGTGACGATAGAGGCTGTAATATAGGGAGAAATTCCCATTGCCAGGAAGGAAAAACGTTCAAGTGATCTTCCTGAAAAGTTATTTAAAATCGCAAAGAATCCAAGTCCATTTTCAAATAGGTTGCGAATTGCATCTACGTTAACCAGTGGCATCGGAATGAAAGACATCACTCTGAGTGCTAAAAGTAGAGCAAGTGTAAAGATAAATCTTTCCAGAATTTGTTTATTGGATAAAATTCTTTTGACTCTATTCATTGTTAAATTGCCTCAAATGTGCCGCCAAGTGCTTGGAGTTTAGTTAAGGCAGATTTAGAGATTTGGTGAACTTTTAAAGTTAGTTTTTGAGTAAGTTCACCGTTTAGGACTTTAACTGCTTTAAAAGGTTTAGAAACTAGACCTTTTTCTAAAAGCAAGTCAACTGTAACTACAGTCTCTGGCTCAAAGCAGTTTAAAGCAGTAAGTGAAACGATTGCGTTTTTAGTTTGGTTAAGTGAGTTAAAACCACGTTTAGGCAAACGTTGAAATAGCGGAAGTTGCCCACCTTCAAAACCTGGACGAGTGCCACCACCAGAACGCGCGTTTTGACCTTTGTGGCCTTTGCCCGAAGTTTTACCAGTTCCAGAGCCAATTCCACGACCTAGACGTTTCTTATCTGGACGCGGGCGTAAGTTTTTAAGTTCATTTAGCATAAACAAAGGCCTCCTTATTTCGCTTCCTTAACTTCAACCAAGTGAGCAATAGTTTTAATTTTGCCTTGGTTTACAGCGTTGTCTTCTAAAACCACTTCATCGTTGATGCGCTTTAAGCCCAAAGTTTCAGCAGTTTTAACTTGACGTGGTAGCCGTCCGATTAAAGAACGTCTTAAAACAACTTTTAGTTTCATAGGTTTTTAACCTCCACGCCACGTAGACGAGCGATTTCTTCTTTAGTTTTAAGTAATTTAAAACCTTCAAAAGTTGCTCTAATCATGTTAATTGGGGTACGAGAACCAAGAGATTTAGACAAGATGTTGGAAACTCCGGTTAATTCGCATACCGCGCGAACCGCACCACCGGCTACTATTCCGGTACCATCTGAGGCTGGTCTTAGAACAACGTGTCCAGAGCCGTATACACCTTCAATGTAGTGAGGGATGGTGTTGTTGACAATTGGCACAGTGATTAGATTTTGCTTAGCCTGTTCAATGGCTTTTTTAATTGCGTCTGGAACTTCGTTGGCTTTACCTGTTCCAAAACCTACTTTGCCTTTGTGGTTTCCGACAACTACTAGCGCTGAGAAGCGGAAACGACGACCACCTTTAACGACTTTGGTAACGCGGCCAATATGAACGACTTTTTCGTCAAATTCTTTTTCTTCTTTTTCAAATTTATCGTACATAATTTACTCCTTTAAAACTCAAGTCCAGCAGCACGAGCAGCCTCAGCAAGGGCTTTGACGCGACCTGCATATAGATAACCTGAGCGGTCAAAAACAACTGCTTTGATTTTCGCTTTAAGCGCTTTTTTGGCAATTGCTTCACCAAGGGCAGTAGCTGCTTCTAAGTTTTTAGCAAGTTTTAGTTCTTTGGTGTTAGCAGCAACTAAAGTATGGCCTTTTGTGTCGTCAATAATTTGGACGTAGATGTGAGTATTTGAACGGTAGACAGATAAGCGAGGACGAGCAGAAGTACCTGAAACTGATTTTCTGACACGTTGATGTCTTGACAAGCGAGATTCGTTTTTTGAAATTTTTAAAATCATAGTCGTCCTCCTTATTTAGCGGTTTTTCCGGCTTTTTGGCGAACGTGTTCACCTGAATAGCGGATACCTTTTCCTTTATATGGTTCTGGTTTTTTAAGTAGACGTACACGGGCTGCAAACTCACCAACTAGTTCTTTGTCAATACCTTTGATAATGATTTTAACTGGACTTGGAGTTTCACACACTAAGCCTTTTGGCACTTCAATTTCCACAGGATGAGAAAAACCAAGGGCTAGGTTTAACTTACCATTAACTGAGTTTGCTTTATATCCAACACCAATGATGTCCAGTTCCTTTTGAAAAGGTTGATGCACACCTTGGATCATATTGGCAAGCAAGGCTCTCGTGGTTCCGTGTAGTTGTTTAGTAGTTTTTTCGTCGTTTGGACGAGTAATTTGAATCTGATTGTCAGTTTGCACAATCTTTAAGATTTGAGAAAACTGAGCCTTTAGTTCGCCGTGTGGGCCTTTGACAACTGTATAGTTTTCAGGAGAAACTGAGACAGAGACACCTTGTGGAACTAAGATAGTTTTATTTCCAATTCTAGACATAGACTCCGACTCCTCCTACCACACATAGCAAAGAACTTCGCCACCCAAACCTGCTTTTCTAGCAGCACGGTCTGACATAATGCCTTTAGATGTAGAAATTACAGCAATTCCAAGACCATTAAAGACACGAGGTAGTTCTTCTTTGCTTGAATATACTCTCAGACCTGGTTTAGAAACACGGCGAAGTCCGTGAATTACAAGTTCCTTGTCTTCTGAGTATTTAAGTTCAACGTTCATGTTTTTAGCCACGCCTTCTTGAAAAACAGCGTAAGAAGCGATAAAACCTTCTGATTTTAACACTTTTAAGATACGTTCTTTTTCAGTAGAATGTGGAACATTTACGCTTAATTTGTGTTGTCTGTTCGCATTACGAATGCGAGTTAACATATCTGCAATTGTATCTGATACCATAAATGCCTCCTTCTACCAGCTGGCTTTTTTCACGCCTGGAAGCAGTCCGGCTGCTGCCATTTTGCGAAAGTTATTACGAGAAATTCCAAATTTACGAATGAAACCGTGGGGACGACCGTCAATTTGGCAACGGTTGCGGTAACGACAAAGCGATGCGTTTCTTGGCAATTTTTGTAGTGCTAAATAGTCTTTGTTAGCCTTTAGTTCGCGAGCGCGTTCTTGATAGCGTAGATAGACTTCTAGTTTTTTGTTATTTGCATTAATTTTTGATTTTTTAGCCATAAGTTAAGTCCTCTATTTAGCAAAAGGCATGCCTAAGTTTTTAAGTAAACTAAATGCCTCTTCGTTGGTTTTGGCAGTAGTTACGATAACTACGTCCATACCACGGATTTTTTTAATATCGTCAAATCTAATTTCTGGGAAAATTAGTTGTTCTTTAACACCAAGGGTATAGTTTCCGCGGCCATCAAACGCAGTTTTAGAAACTCCTCTAAAATCACGAACTCTTGGTAGAGAAATTGAAATTAGTTTATCTAAAAAGTAATACATTTTCTCACCGCGAAGTGTAACTTTAACGCCAATTGGCATATTTTCTCTTAGTTTGAAGTTAGAAATTGATTTACGCGCACGAGTGACAACTGGGTGTTGTCCGGCGATTTGGCCAACTTCTTTGACGATATCTTCAATAACTTTGGAGTTTTGAGCAGCGTCGCCTGCTCCGACGTTAATCACGATTTTTTCAAGTTTAGGCACTTGCATAACAGATGAGTACTTATACTCTTTAATTAAAGCAGGAATTGCTTTTTTTAAATAATGTTGTTTTAATCTTGAAGTCATTTGCCTGCTCCTTATTTAATCGCGTCGCCAGATTTAGCGATGCGCACCTTTTTGCCGTTTTCGTCTTTAAAAGAAACACGGGTAGGTTTTTGAGTTTTTGGATCAATTAGCGCCACGTTTGACACATGAATTGGCATAGGTTTAGAAATAATTTGACCCTTTTCGCTATTTTGGTTAGGTTTTTTGGCAATTTTGGCGATATTCACACCTTCAACTACTACCATTTCTTTGTCGCGAAGTACTTGAATAACTCGGCCAGTTGTGCGAGTTTTAACACCTTTTTTATCGGTAGTGAACTTGTCTTTGCCAGCAATGATGGCAACTTTGTCTCCAGTTTTGATATACATTTAACAAATTCCTCCTTTTTATAAAACTTCTGGTGCTAAAGACAAGATTTTAGTGTAATTGTTGTCTCTAAGCTCGCGAGCTATCGGTCCAAAAATACGAGTTCCACGAGGAGTCTTGTCTTCTTTGACCAATACAACTGCGTTTTCACCAAATTTAATATATGAACCGTCTGCTCTGCGTAGTCCGTCTTTAGTTCTGACAACCACTGCTTTGCAAACGTCACCTTTTTTGACAACTCCGCCAGGAGTTGCTTTTTTCACAGTTACAACCACAAGATCGCCAATGTTTGCATAACGGTGGCGAGTACCACCAGGAATTTTAATTACTAAAACTTCTTTAGCACCTGTGTTGTCTGCGACTAGTAATCTAGTTTCTTGTTGAATCATTTCGCTTCACCTCTCAAACTAAATTACCACGGCTTTTTCAAGCACTTTAATTAGTCTAAATGACTTAGTGCGAGAAAGTGGGCGGGTTTCTGCAAACGCCACGATATCCCCGATTTTGCATTCGTTTTGTTCATCGTGAACGTGGAATTTCTTAGATACCTTAAAGCGTTTGTTGTAAAGTGGATCGTTTTTATAAGTGTCAACAACGACAACTATAGTTTTATCCATTTTATCTGAAACAACTTTACCACGGAAAACTTTTCTTTTAGTTTCTCTTTCCATTGTTGACTACTCCTTTTGTGATTTGCGCTCGGTTAAAATAGTGTAGAGACGAGCGATTTGTTTGCGGGCTTTTTTAACGCGGGCTGTGTCTGTAAGTTGCCCTGTTGCTTGTTTGAAACGTAGGTTAAATATTTCTTGCTTTAACTCAAAAATTTTGCTTTCAATTTCAACGTCTGTGTATTTTCTAAGTTCTTGCATTTTTTTCATGTTTATTTAACCTCCTTTTTCACGATTTTTGATTTAATTGGCAGTTTGTGTGAAGCCAAGCGAAGCGCTTCGCGTGCGATTTCTTCAGCAACTCCTGCAACTTCAAACATAATTTTGTTTTGTTTAACTACCGCAACCCAGTGGTCTGGCGCACCTTTTCCGGAACCCATACGCACTTCAAGAGGTTTCTTGGTGCGAGACATGTGTGGGAAAATGTTAATCCAAACTTGACCAAGTCTTTTCATGTGTCTAGTCATCGCGATACGAGCGGCTTCTATTTGTTGAGAGGTAATATATGAACCCTCAAGTGCTTGAAGTGCGAAGTCTCCGTTGATAACTTCGTTTCTACCTTTGGCAACACCTTCGTAAGACACACGGTGTGGACGGCGATATTTAGTTCTTTTAGGCATTAACATAAACTATTTACCTCCGTTTGGACGAGCAGGTCTTTGACCTGGTTTTTTAAATCTTGGTCTGCGTTCAGGGGCTGCGTCTTCATAGGCCTTGATTTTCTCTTCACGAGTTTCGCCTTTGTTAACGTCTCCGTTGTAAATCCAGACTTTAACCCCAAGAATACCGTATGTTGTGTTGGCCTCAGCAGTTGCGTAGTCTACGTCTGCTTTCAGAGTTTGCAGAGGAACGC
The DNA here is from genome assembly GCA_963541565.1 of uncultured Acholeplasmataceae bacterium. Classification (GTDB taxonomy): domain Bacteria; phylum Bacillota_I; class Bacilli_A; order Acholeplasmatales; family Acholeplasmataceae; genus CALISC01. The sequence goes on from CAUTUJ010000002.1 coordinate 29,442, forward strand.
GTCCTTCTGAGTAGCCTTCCGAGCGCGCCATTTCAGCACCGCCTAGACGACCAGAGATTAGAGTTTTGCAGCCCAATGCTCCGGCTTTAAGAGCTCGCTGAATTGCCATTTTTTGCACACGGCGAAAAGACGCACGGTTTTCAAGTTGGGTAGCGATAGACTGAGCAACGATTTCTGCACTGCGCTCTGAGCGTTTCACTTCAACTACATTTAAAATAATGTCTTTTTTAGTGATTTTCTCAAGGGCTTTGATAACTTTAGCGCGAGTTTCGGCGTTAGTGCCAATTACTAGCCCTGGTTTGGCGGTGTATAGACGAATTCTAACTTTGTCTTTTTCTTTGCCTTTGTAGCGTTCAATTTCAATTGAAGAAATTAACGCTTCTTTGTATTCAGGATAAGTTTTAATGGTTTTGCGGATTAGGAAGTCTTCTTTGATATAAGCAGGTACTAGTTTTTTGTCTGCATACCAACGAGATTCCCAGTTGCGAATAATTCCGGTTCTCAGACCGACTGGACTAACTTTTTGACCCATTCTTATCCCCTTTCAGCCACAACTACTGTAATGTGGCTACGTCTTTTCACAATTGTGTCGCCAGAACCTTTGGCACGTGGCAACATTCTTTTCATTTTTAGACCTTCAGTTGCGTAGCATTCTTTGACATACAACTTAGTTTGGTCTAATTTTAAGTTATTTACAGCATTTGCGATTGCAGATTTTAGACATTCTTTGACAATCGGTGATGCTTTGCGGTTAGTAAATTGTAAGTAAGCAAGTGCTTCTTTGACATTTGCTCCGCGAATTAAGTCAATGACTAATTTGGCTTTGCGTGGTGTAACTTTGGCGTCATGTACGATTGCTTTTGCTTGTTTTTCCATAAATTTCACCAACCTTATTTAGCAGCAGCACGTTTGTCTGCTTTAGTGTGTCCTCTAAATGTACGAGTTGGCACGAACTCACCTAGTTTGTGGCCAACCATGTCTTCAGTAATGTAGATAGGCACGTGTTCTTTTCCATTGTGTACGGCTAGAGTGAAGCCTACGAAAATTGGGAAAATAGTGGAACGGCGAGACCAGGTTTGAATAACTTTCTTTTCGCCTGCTTTTGCCATTTTTTCAATTTTTGCCAATAAAGTGTATTCACAATAAGGTCCTTTTTTAATTGAACGAGACATTATTTTCCTCCTTTTCTACGGTTAACAATAAGTTTGTTAGATGCTTTTTTAGGATCGCGGGTTTTAACACCACGAGTTTTCTTACCCCATTTAGTAAGGGGTTGTTTACGACCGATTGGTGTGCGGCCTTCACCACCACCATGAGGGTGGTCAACTGGGTTCATCGCAGTACCACGAACATGAGGTTTTACACCCATTAAGCGAACGCGGCCGGCTTTACCAAGTACTACAAGTTCATGTTGAGAGTTGCCAACTACACCAATAGTAGCACGGCAGGTTGCCAAGACTTTGCGCATTTCGCCACTTTGTAGACGAAGTAGCACGTATTTCTCTTCGCGACCAAGAATTTGAACAGAAGTTCCAGCAGAACGAGCGATTTGTCCACCTTTGCCAGGTTTTAACTCAACGTTGTGAACAAAAGTACCCACAGGAATTTTGCCAAGTGGCAGCGCATTTCCGATTTTGATATCCGCCTGTTCTCCACTTTGAATAACTTGGCCGATTTTTAGGTCTTCACAAGCCAAAATATAGCGTTTTTCGCCGTCTTTGTAGGCAACTAAAGCGATGTTTGCTGAACGGTTTGGATCATACTCAATAGTTTTAACTACTGCGTCAATTCCGTCTTTATTTCTCTTAAAGTCAATAACACGGTATTTACGGCGAACTCCACCACCAATGTGTCTCACAGTTATTGTTCCTTGGTTGTTGCGGCCACCGGTTTTCTTTAAAGTGGTTAGTAGTGATTTTTCTGGAGCAACTTTTGAAAGTTCAGAGTAATCAATAACAGACATATTGCGGCGTCCGTTAGTAGTAGGTTTATAGTTCTTAATTTTCACGATTTACTCCTTTCACTAAATTGTAAACTCAGCAATCTTGTCGCCTTCTTTTAGAGTAACGATGGCTTTTTTGAAAGCAGATACCATACCTTGAAAGCGACCAACTGTTTTTTTCTTAGCAGGAGAAATAACAGTTCTGACTTTCAAGACAGTTACTTTAAAAATAGATTCAACGGCTGCCTTAATTTCTGGTTTAGTTGCGTCTTTTTTTACACGGAAAGTGTATGAGTTTGAGGCTTCAATTAACTTATTTGATTTTTCAGTGATAATAGGTTCAACTAAAATATCAAATTGTTTAATTTTAGTTAAATTTAACATAACGCCTCCTCAAATTCTTTAGCAGCACCTACTGTAAGTAGTAAGTATTTAGCATCTAGCAGGTCATATACAGAAGTGTGGCTAGGTTCGTTCATTACAGTAATTTGACTTAAGTTACGCGCGCTTAGCACAACATTTGGTTCAAACTCGTTGTCAACATACAGAACTTTTCGCTCTAGTTTTAGACTTTCTAAAATTTGGGCAAATAGTTTAGTTTTAACTTCAGCGAGAGAGATCTTGTCAACTAAAACTAAAGTACCGCGTTGAGCGTGTTGAGAAAGGGCTGAGCGAAGGGCAAGTTGACGAACTTTTTTGTTGATTTTAATGTCGTATTCGCGAACTTGTGGACCAAACGCAACTCCACCTCCAACAAATTGAACTGCACGGCGAGAACCTTGGCGGGCTCTACCTGTTCCTTTTTGTTTATAAGGTTTGCGACCACCACCTGAAACCATTGAACGGTTTTTAACTTGGTGAGTACCCTGTTGCATGGCTAGGCGTTGTGCACGAACAACGTCGTAAAGTGCTTGTTTATGTGGCTCAATTCCAAAAACAAAATCGTTTAACTCAATTGTTTTTACTTTTTTGCCGCTTTGGTTTAATACTTTATATTCCATAATTTAAACTCCTTTAGCGTACAGCGGATTTAACCACAACAAATCCTTTATTTGGACCAGGAACAGCACCTTTGATTAAAAGAAGTGCTTGTTCTTTGTCAACTTTGATAACTTCAAGGTTTTGAATAGTCACTTGTTCGTGTCCCATGTGACCAGGAAGTGGTTTTCCTTTCATATTTCCCTTGATGGCACCCATTGAACCAGGGGCGCGGTGGTAGCGAGAACCGTGAGCTTCGGGTCCACGGCGTTGACCGTGTCTCTTAATTGAACCTTGGAATCCTTTACCTTTAGTAATTCCAATGACGTCTACTAATTCTCCTACTTGAAAAATTGTAGGTTCTACAGTTTGACCAACTGCAAGGCCTGCTAGCTCAGAGGCGCTGTGTTTGAACCTAAGTTCTTTAACGAAGCGCTTAGGAGCAGTATTTGCTTTTGCAACATGTCCCAAAATTGGTTTGTTCGCAAGACTTTCGCGTTTTGATTGGCAACCAAGTTGTGTAGCAACATATCCGTCTTTTTCAACAGTTTTTTGTTGTAGCACTACGTTGTCTGCACAATCTAGAACGGTAACTGGAATTAACTTACCGTCTTCTGAAAAGATTTGAGTCATTCCAATTTTTCTACCTAAGATTCCTTTAGACATAATTTTTCCTTTCTATCGTTTACGATAATTTGTCTGTTTTGCCTGTTTTTTGTGTATAAATTATTGTTTTAGCGCAATATCTACACCTGATGGTAAGTCAGTTTGAAACAATTGTGGCAAGGTTTTTTGACCGATTTTTTCAATTACGATCAGTCTTTTGTGGGTTCTTCGTTCAAACTGTTCACGAGCGGTTTTATTAACGTGTGGTGAACGAAGTACAGTGAAGATTTCGCGTTTAGTTGGTAGTGGCACAGGTCCTACGACAGTGGCACCAGTTTTAGTTACAACGTCAACTATCTTAAGTGCGGCTTGATCAATTAGTTTGTGATCATACGACTTAAGGGTAATTCTTACTGTTCCTTTTGATTTTTCAGCCATATTTAAAGTCTCCTTTCGTCTAATTCTAAAGATTAGGCTTGCTCCATGTAAATTGTTTAAAACACAGCAACGGCTATTTGTGTTTTAATAACCTTACATATCATTGCCTTTGTGCGTGTGCACATACCTAATAATTATATACTATTTGGTTTTTTAAGACAAATTATTGCAGATTAGTAAAAAAACCAAGCAAAGCTTGGTTTTAAAGACTAATTTAATTTTTATTTACAGCTAAGTTTTTAGAAAAATAAATTGACACTAAAATTAAGTGCATTAACTTAAAAAGGATTACTAAAATTGAAATTGGTAAGAAGATTTCTAAGGGAATGGACTCAAACCCATAATAATAAAATTTGTATTATTTTAAAAAAGTATTTACACGAAGTTTTTTAGCAAAGTTCCGGCTTTTGAGCCACGGTCTAGTAAGTAAATTTGCTCAACTACAAGTTGACCAAAGTGTTCAGGTTGCTTTAGGCCAAGATTTTTGGCGTTTTCTGAGTACAGTTCAAAAAGTTGACTAGTTTTGTCTAAAATTGTGGCACGCCCTGTAAAACGATACCCAGTTTGCGCAACTTCGTCAATGAAACAAACTGAAGCCTTGCCAGTTTTTTCAATGTTGAATTTAGTGTGTTTACAAGTGGTTTCGTTCCAAATTAAGATGTTTCCAGAAAAATGGCGCATTGTGACTTTTGGACCTACATTTGGCACACCTTCTTTAGAAACAGTGGCAATATAGCCAACTTTGTTTAAAATAAAGTCTAAAATTTCTTTTTCCATAGTTTTATTTAACGTTGTGATAAATATGTTGAACGTCGTCAAGTTCTTCAAGCTGCATAAGCATGTTGTCAAACTTCTCTTGGTTTTCAGGGTTTAGTTCAACTAAAGTCAACGCTGAGTAAGTGATTTCGTCAACCTCAAACTCAGTGTCCGGAAAAGCAGTGGTCAGCGCTGATTTAACTTGGCCGTATTTATCAATTTCGGCAAAAACAACGGTTGAGTTTTCAAGGGCTGTGGTGTCTTTAATGTCGACGTCAGCCTCAAGCAGTGCATTTAGTACGTCGTCTTCTTGAACTGGTAGTTTAAAAACAGCCTCGTGGGCAAATTGATGTGAAACTGAACCTGAAACTCCAAGTTTACCGCCAGTTTTGTTTAAAATTGCGCGAATTTGTGAAATCGTACGGTTGACGTTGTCAGTCAGAGTCTCGATGATAAACTGAGCCTCGCCTTGTCCAAAGCCTTCGTAGACTACTGGCACAAAGTTCTCACCACCTGCACCTTTGGCTTTATCAATGGCACGTTGGATGATGTCGTTTGGCACTTGGTCTTTTTTAGCCTTTTCAATAATTCGCTTTAAATCAGGGTTGCTTTGCGGATCAGGTGATCCGTTTTTTGCAAGTACGTAAATTTCGCGACCGTATTTTGAGTAAACTTTGGTTTTAGCCGCGGCTGTTTTGGCTTTTGCTTCTTTTCTAACTTCAAATGCACGTCCCATATTTATCTAAACTCCTTTTTTAGTTTTTAAAACCGCTTTTGCGGTTCTTTAAAATAAAGTTTTAATTAAAACACGAAATTAAATAGTAAGTTGCGTCTTTTTTAAATTCCACTACACGAAATAAAGTTTTTAGAAACTTCAGGTGGCTTTCTGCACCTTGTGAGTGTTTGACAACTAACGAAAACTGACCGTTTTCAGAAAGCAAACTTTTGGCTTTGTGGTAAAACTCAAAAACAGTTTGTTTACCTATCTTAATTGGCGGGTTTGCAACAATTAAGTCAAACTTTTTATTTACGTCAAACTCCAGAAAATCATCTTGGATAAACTCGGCGTTAGGGCAGTCATTTAGTTCGCTGTTTTTTTTAGCCAAAGCAACTGCTCGTTCGTTAATCTCTATTCCTGTGAACTTAAGTTCTGGAAATAGTTTGGACAAAATTATTGAAATTTCACCAGTTCCCGCGCCTATATCTAAAGCAGTGCTGGCGTCTGGGTTTTTAAGGTCAAAATGTTTTAAAAAAAGGTAAGTTCCTTTATCTAAGTTGTCTTTGGAAAAAACACCGTTGTCTTTAAAAAAACTAAAATGTTTTTCCAAAACAACGGCGCTGTATTTAGTTTGCTTACTTTTAATTTGCGGTTTGCTTGTAAAGTAATGTTCCACTAAAGTAAAAACTATTTAAGTTCAACTTTAGCGCCGGCTTCTTCAAGTTTCTTTTGAATCGCTTCGGCTTCTTCTTTTGAAATATTTTCTTTAAGTACTGAGTCTGGAGTTTCAGCTGCTTTTTTAGCGTCAGCAAGGCCTAGACCAGTGATTTCACGAACTACTTTAATCACGGCAATTTTGTTTTCACCAAATGATTTAAGAACTACTGTGAACTCAGTTTTTTCTTCTTGAGCAGGTCCGCTTTGAGCAGGTCCAGCAACTGCAACTGCAGTTGGATCGATTCCAAACTCTTCTTTAAGTCCGTCTAAAAGTTCCTTGATTTCAAGGATAGTCATTTCTTTAAGTGCATCAATAAATGCTTGTTTAGTTAGTTTTGCCATTATTATATCCTCCTTAGCAAAATTATTTTGATTCTGCTAACATATTAAGCCCGATAGCAAGGCGTTGAAGTGGCTGGTACATTGCACCTGCCAATAATTGAAGCATACCTTCTTTGTTGGGAAGTTTTGCAAGAGTTTCAATTTCTGAAACTGAGACAACTTTGTTGTCAACAGCACCTGTGACAATTTTTTTGTCAGGATATGCTGTGATAAACTCATAAACTGCTTTTGCAGGTGCTACTGTGTCGGTTAAAGAGTACGCGATTGCGACTTGTCCAACTAAGTGGTCTGCAAGGTCAGCTAGCCCAGATTTTAAAGCAGCGCGGCGTGCTATGTTGTTTTTGTAGACTTTGGCGTTTGACTCTGATTTGCGAAGTGCTCTTCTTAGTTGAGTTAAACTCTCTACAGAGAGTGCTCCGTATTCAAAAACAACGATAGTTTTAGCGGCTGTAAAAATTTGGCTAAGTTCGTCTACTTGTTTTTGTTTTAAGACTAAACTTTCTTTCATTTTTCCTCCGTTTAAATCTATTTATAAATTAAAAACCCTTTTTTTAAATTAACATAGCCAAAGCGAGTTAAACAAAAAAGGGTTTTGATTTGTTCTTGTTTTTCCTCGGCAGGACTTAAGTTGGTGCCTGCTGTCTTTGGAGATTAATTTTTTTGACTTAAATATTATACAACTTCTAGCGAGTTTCTGGGTTGATTTTCACACCAGGGCCTTGAGTTGTAGAAATTGTGGCATTTTTAAGGTAAGTACCTTTGACAGTCGCTGGCTTGATTTTAATAATTTGGTCAAGTACAACTGCGATGTTTTCTGCAAGTGCTTTAGTAGAAAAAGAAGCCTTGCCAACTGGTACTTGGATGTTTCCGAATTTGTCAACTCGGTATTCAACTTTACCGTTTTTAATGTCATGGACTGCTTTTTCAACATCTAAAGTAACGGTTCCGGTTTTAGGGTTTGGCATCAGACCACGAGGTCCAAGAACCTTACCCAGTCTACCTAGTTTCGGCATCATGTCAGGAGTTGCAACCATGACGTCAAACTCCAGCCAACCACCTGCGATTTGTTGAATTAGTTCGTTGTCGCCAACTACGTCAGCGCCTGCTTTTTTAGCCTCTTCTGCTTTTTTGCCTTCAGCAATTACACAGACTTTTTGAGTTTTTCCAGTACCATGTGGAAGTACTAGCGCGCCACGCAAATTTTGTTCGGCTTTACGTGAGTCTAGGTTCATTTTAAGGGCAAGTTCTACGGTTTCATCAAACTTTGCGAACTTTGCTTTTTTAATGAGTTCAACACCATCTAGTAGTGAGTATTGAACAGTTTTGTCAATAAGTTTAGCACTTTCAGTGTATTTTTTTCCTTTTTGCATTTCAGTGCTCCTTATTCAACTTCAATGCCCATATTGCGGGCAGATCCTTCAATAATTTTAGTTGCAGCCTCTATGTCGTTGGCGTTTAAATCACGCATTTTGATTTCAGCGATTTTAGCAACTTGGGCGCGTTTGATTTTAGCAACCTTGTTTTTAAGTGGGTTTGCAGAACCCTTTTCAATACCTGCTTCTTTTTTAAGTAGATCTGAAGCCGGTGGAGTTTTTGTAACAAATGTAAATGAACGGTCTTCATATACAGATATTACTACTGGCACTACAAAGCCGATTTGACCTTGAGTAGCGTCGTTGAATTGTTTAACAAATTGCGGAATGTTCACTTGCGCTTGACCAAGGGCAGGACCTACTGGTGCTGCTGGTGTTGCTTTGCCAGCCGGAATTTGTAGTTTGATTTGCTTGACAATTTTTTTAGCCATAAACACAACCTCCTTTTACTAAATAATGTAAGCATGTGGTTAGCGTCTCTGACTTAGAGACTACCACTAAGTGTTGTGTACACTTAACTGAAATAGGATACCATATTTGCGCGGTTTTTGCACTTAATTTAAAAACCCCGATAAAATATCGGGGTTGCTGAGTTTTTTAAAAAAGTTTAAACGGCTTATTTAAAAGTAATAGTAAATCTAGTTGAAATGTCAAATTGAGCAAGTGATGTGCCAACTAGTTGTTTTTTTGCTTTGTCGTAAGGCTTGTAAACTGATGCAATTACGTTGCTTACTGTAACTTGTTTTGCCTCAGGTAATTTGTATTCAAGATAAGTTTTTTCAATCTTGTCGCCTTTTTTGTTCTTTTTCTCAGTTGCTTCAAACTTAATGTCTTTGTAAAGTGCTTTAACTGCAGCGATGTTTTTTTGAAACCATTTTGCCCATTTTGGTTCACGAACATCAAAACGAACGTTAGTTTTTTCGCCATTAATTTCTAGTTGAACTTCGATGTAGTCTGGAGTTTTGCCAGCAATTAGTTGGTCTTTACCGTCTTTTTGTTCAATTACTTTACCTACGTAAGTTTCTTTAAAGCCAAGTAATTTAGCCTCAAATTTAACTAATTTGCCGTCTAGTTTAGCAAAGTCAGCAGAAGCTTGTTCTTTGCCTTTTTCTTTATTTGCAAATAACTTAACTTGAGAAATGTCTGTAAGTTCAGGTCCCGACTTTTACACTTGTTTTCAAAATTAAAGCCAGCAACGGCTCAATAAGAGCG
>CAUTUJ010000003.1:0-32903 GCA_963541565.1 uncultured Acholeplasmataceae bacterium
ACATGGATAAAATCATGGAACTTATGGACAACATTGACACCTACATCCAAGAACCAGTTCGTCAAACTGACCTTCCATTCTTAATGCCAGTTGAAGACGTACTTACAATCACTGGTCGTGGTACTGTTGCCACTGGTCGTGTGGAACGTGGTACTTTAAAACTTGGTGAAGAAGTTGAAATCGTGGGCATCCGCGAAACTAAAAAAGCAGTTGTAACTGGTATTGAAATGTTTAGAAAACTTCTTGACTCAGCACAAGCCGGCGACAACATTGGTGCTCTTCTTCGCGGTATTGACCGCAAAGAAATCGTACGTGGTCAAGTTCTGGCCAAACCAGGTTCTGTTAAACCTCACACTAAATTTGAAGCACAAGTTTACGTACTTTCAAAAGAAGAAGGTGGACGCCACACTCCTTTCATGACTAACTACCGTCCTCAATTTTACTTCCGTACAACTGACGTTACTGGTATTATTTCACTTGCCGAAGGTGTTGAGCTTGTAATGCCTGGCGACAACACCACTATTACTGTTGAGTTAATTCACCCAATCGCACTTGAACAAGGAACTAAGTTCTCAATCCGCGAAGGTGGACACACAGTTGGTGCTGGTTCTGTAACTAAAATTATTGCTTAATCTAAGTAAGTAAATTAGTTATTTAAAACACAAAAACATTTTTAAAAAAGGCCTTTGGTTGGGCTTAGCCTACCTTGGCCTTTTTTGCCAAAAAATCCAAACTAAAAGGAGCGCGCAAATATGAAATATAAACACTCTAAATTACTTTCATCTGGCTATTTAAGGGTTTCTGAACTGCACGAACTTTACTTTGAAGAACGAGGCTCTAAAACAGGAATTCCTTTAATTTTTATCCACGGTGGACCAGGAGGTGGCTTTTCAAAAAGTGCTCAGTACTTTTTTAACCCCCGCAAGTTTCACTACATTTTGTTTGATCAACGCGGTGTTGGCAGGTCAAAACCTTTTTTAGAAACCAAAGATAACGATATTTTTCAAATTGTAGACGACATTGAAAAAATCCGCACATATTTCGGATTTGACAAAATCTGGTTATTTGGCGGTAGTTTCGGCTCAACTATCGCGCTAACTTACGCGATTCGTTATCCTGAACATACAGCCGGTATGTTGATTCGCGGGATATTTTTGGCAAGACAAGAAGACTGCGATTGGCTGTACTCAGGAGCCCAAAACTTCTATTGGCCCGAATACAAAGAGTTTATCTCAGAAATTAAAGATACTAAAAAAGTTGAAGATATCGTTCCTAAGTACCTTAAAAAAATTACTGCAGCCGACAAAGAAGTTAGTGACAGAGCCTCGCTTAAATGGGCAAATTATGAACTTTCTTTAGTTTTTCCAGTAAAAAAACCTGAACTTCTGGCAACAGAGACTACAAACTCAGAGCGCCAAATCGCTTTGATGGAAGCCTTCTTTTTTGCCAACAAAACGTTTGGCAATGACGACAACTATATTTTGACAAATATCTATAAAGCAGCGCATATCCCAACTTATATAGTCCACGGGCGATATGACATGGTCTGCCCGCTAAAACAGGCTTATTTAGTACACGAGGCAATCCCTGGCTCTAAGTTAACCGTGGTTGAACTTGGAGGTCACGCCTCTTCTCACAAACCTACTTTTAAAGCAATTCAAAAGTATTTAAAAGAAATCATTAAAAACAATAAATAAGACAACTAAACTTTTATTTTTATTTAAATTTTTAATATAATATTTACATGTAAATCACCACTAACGGAGGAATAAAATGATTAAATTAGTAGTAATTAGACATGGTCAAAGTGAATGGAATTTAGCAAATAAATTCACTGGTTGGACAAATGTTGAACTTTCTGAAAATGGAGTAAAAGAAGCCAAAACAGCAGGTCTTTTACTAAAAGAAAAAGGCTTTAGTTTTGACCTTGCTTTCACCTCTTCATTAAAACGCGCTCAAAATACACTTGCCTATGTTTTGGAACAACTTGGTCTTTCTGATATTGAAATTAGACGTTCATACCTATTAAACGAACGCCATTATGGAGCGCTTCAAGGTCTAAATAAAGCAGAAACTGCAGAAAAATACGGAGATGAGCAAGTTAGAATTTGGCGTCGTTCTGCAGAAGTGCGTCCACCTGCTCTAGATTTCGACGATCCACGCCACCCTCGTTTTGACGAGAACTTAAAAGGAATAGATCCAAAAGAACTACCTGCTTCTGAAAACTTACTAGACACAGTAGATCGCGTAGTTAAATACTGGGAAAGCGATATTAAACCTGCACTGCTTGCTGGCAAAAAAGTAATTATCGCTGCTCACGGCAACTCTCTTCGCGCACTTTACAAATACATTAACAACGTCTCAACTGCAGACATTATGAATGTTGAACTACCTACTGGCAAACCACTTGTTTTTGAGTTTGACGATAGTCTAAACATTCAAAAAACTTACTACATTTAATATTTTTGAAACCAAATTATCAGGGTCAAGTGAAATTCTTAACTGGTGGTCCAAGCCCACGAGCAACAGTTTAAAAATGTTGCAGAACAGGATAGTTTCCTGTGCCAACGGTCAAAGTCCGGATGAAAGATAGGAAGGCATTTATTTTAACTTAAAATGTAAGCAATTTACATTTATCGTCTTTTTTAAAAAAAGCGAACTAAAATAATTTTTAACTTCCTTAAATTACTTAAAAGGAAGTTAAAAATGTTTAAAGAAAATCAAACTAATAATCAGAATCGAGAACTTACTAAGTTTGCAATGCTTTTGGCACTTAGTATAATTTTGGGATATTTTAAAATCCCACTTTTTCCGCCGCTTAAACTAGATTTTTCTGAAATTGTGATACTATACGCTATGTTTGAGTTTAAAGTCCCACTGGTTGTTTTAATGACTATCTTAAGGTCTGGAATAAGATGGCTAATCAATCCATCGGCTACTAACTTTCCGTTTATATTTTTCGGCGAGCTTGTTGCGATTTACTGTACACTTACGTTAATTTTGGCGGTATATTTAGACTTTAGGTTAAACAAAAGCAAACATTACTTAATTTCGGTTTTAAACTACACCTTAATTCCAACTGTTTTAATTTTGTTAGCAAACGCTTTGTTTTTTATTCCGACCTTTATTTCAGGCAAACCTGCCTATTACACAGCCCACATAATGCCAATTTCCAAATATTTAAAAACTCTAGCCTCAGTTTACCTGCCTTTTAATTTAATCAAATATTTTGTTGTTGCAGTAGTAGGTCTAAAAATTGTAGATTTTAGAAAACAAAGCACACAAGTATAAATAAATTTTTGTTTCAATCCTGCACAACTAAAAAAGCCTTTAAGTTTTGACTTAAAGGCTTTTTCTCTCAATGAATTTATTTTAAATAAATAATTGTGACCCCCATTTGACCTTCAAACTCTCCACCAAAACGATGACTTTTAATTTTAGGGTGTTTTTTAATGTAGTCGTAAACTGCGTTTTTAACAGCACCAGTTCCATATCCATGAATAATCTTGGCCTGTGTAAAATTTGCAAGAATTAGTTTATCAATTTCTTTTGCTAATATATTTTCAACTTCGTGTGCTCTTTTTCCACGCAGATCGATTTCAAAATTAGCAGGACTAAAAAAAGGTTCACTTACTGTTTTTTTACTTTGATTTAAAGTTTTAATTGTTTGTTTTTTCGGGCTAACTATAGACCTTAATTTTAAATCATTTTTCTTAAACTTAAGTAAATTACCCTCTATATCTACAAAATAAAAATCACCTTTTATTTGCCTAATAACGCCATCTTGAAAGATTGGTTCAACATAGACTAAATCACCAATTTTAAGGTCTACACTACTGTTGAACTCACTTTCTGGTCTTTTTATCCCTTGTTTGATTTCAGAGATTTTTTTAACATTGATTGCTTTGATTTCTTTAAGTTCTTTAACAAGTGTTTCGACTTCTGAAACCGAGTCTTCCCATTTTCTTCGCTCTTCCTTAAGTACACTTTCAACTCTTTCGCTAAACTCTTTTTCTTGTTTTTCTTTAATCTCTTTATTTTGCGTTATAAGGCTATTAAGTAGTGTTTCTTTATCTTTTAATTCTTTAGTTAATTGTTCATTTTTTTCAATATTTGTAGCAAGACTTGCAAGCAATTCTTCTGATTTGTTATCTTGATTTGAAAGATACGTCTCAGCTTCTTTCAATACTTTTTCATTCATTCCAAGTCTTTTTGCGATTAGTATTGCATTTGAGTTTCCAATTGAATTAAACGATAACTTGTAAGTAGGAGAAAGTGAATCTACATCAAAACATACAGAGACTCCAGTGGTTGTTGCGTTTTCTAAATATTGAAGCATCTTAACTTTCGGATAATGCGTTGTCAATATCAAAGTGCAGTTTTTAAAAAGCAAATGTTTAATGATAGCCAAAGCCAAAGCCTGTCCTTCTAAAGGATCTGTACCTGAACCTGGTTCATCTAAAAGCACTAGCGAGTCTGGAGTTGCATCGCTAATGAAACTAATTAACCTTACCATGTGAGAAGAAAAAGTTGATAGGTTTTGTTCCAAAGACTGTTCATCTCCGATGTCTACAAATACCTTGCTATAATTTGGTAAAACCGCTTCTTTAGCGGGTATTAGAAAACCAACTTTCAACATTAGTGAAAATAAACCAACAGTTTTCATTGACGCTGTTTTGCCGCCAGTATTAGGCCCTGTGATGATAGTTAATGGTTTGTTTGGAAAAATATAAAAGTCAATTGGCACAACTTTGTTTTCGTCAATCAAGGGGTGTCTTGCTTTAATTAGCATAAGCGACCTATCTTTTGAAATCGTAGGAGTACAACAATTTTGTTTAACAAAGAATTTAGCGCATGCAAAGTAGTAGTCTAGTTTCAAAAGTGCGTTTTGAGCCTCTATATATTTATTTAAATCAATTAAAAGAAAATCCATAACTTGCTTTAAGATTTTATCTTTCTCTTTCTCTTCTTCGTTTTGCAGTTCACTTAGTCTAAATCTAAACTGCTGCATTTCAGCAGGTTCAATATAAATAGACTGCCCAGAGTTGCTTGTATCTACTACATTTCCTTTAATTTTTCTTTTATAAACTACTGAAACCACTAGGCACCAAAAACCTGATTTAAAAATAACTTGCTCGTCGGTTAAAAAAGGTGAGTAGATTTTCTTTAATTCATCTATTCTTTTCTTTGAATTTTCATTTAGAGTTTTTATTTCTTTTCTAATCTTACCCAACTTAAGCGAGGCTGAATCTAAAAATTCACCATTTTCGTCAATTGTCTCGCTTAGTTTATTTAGTTCTTTATTTGGCAAAAACAATTTAACAAAAAACTCAAGCAGCGCTGTGTAATTAAAGTTAGACTTAGTTTGATTAAAATAGTTGAAACCAACTTTCGTAGTATCGAAGAAAAACTTTAGTTGAAGTAAGTCTTTAACATTTAAAGGCCTTAGTTTTAAAAGACCAGTAAAAATGTTTTTACAATCATAGTTTTCAGCAAAATCAATCACACCAAATTCTTTTAAGGCGTTAGTTGCTTCTGTATTCTTTAAAATTTCTTTTTCAATTTCTCTATTGCTTTGTAAAAACGACAATGTCAAAATTTGCTCTTTGACAAATTTTGATACAGCGTTTCTTGCTACTTTTTCAATTATTTTATTAAATTCTAGTTTAATTGCATTTTTTTCCATAATTTTAGACCAATAATATTATATGCATTAAAGTTACTTTTTAAATATTTTATTGTTTTGGAATCTATTGTTTAAATATCACAAATTACCTTCAAAAAATAGCCTTAAAAAGGTTATAATTATTAAATAGAGGTATAAAAATGCAGCAAAAACTTCAAGAATTAAAACGAAAACTAATAGAAAAATTAAGCTTGGTTGCTAACCATACAGAAATTGAAGATATTTGGCGCCAATACTTTGGTAAAGACTCTGAGTTTCAACAAATTATGCAAACTCTAAAATCCGTTGAACCCGGAAAAAAGAAAGAATACGGTCAACTAATCAATGCCTATAAAGTTGAATTGCAAGAACTTTGCAATTCAAAAAAAGCCTTATTAGAAAAAGAGGCTAAACTGGTTAAACAGTTTAGCGAAAAAATTGATATTGAGTTAGATACTCATCAATTTTCACACGGTGCTGTGCACCCACTAAATGCTATTATTGAAAACTTCAAATCTCACTTTTTAGCACATGGTTTTGAAATTGTAGAAGGCCCAGAAATCGAAACTGAACTTTATAACTTTGAGATGATGAACATCCCAAAATCACACCCTGCTAGAAATGAAAAAGATACATTCTATATTGACGCTGATAAACTGCTTCGTACGCATACCTCGCCAGTTCAAGCACGAACTATGCTTGAAAAACAAGGCAAACCAATTAAAATAATTTCAACCGGAAAAGTCTACCGTAGAGATGATGACGACGCTGTACATTCTCATCAGTTTATGCAGCTAGAAGGTTTGGTAATTGGCAAAAAAGTTAACTTCGCTAATTTAATTCAAACCTTAAAAGATTTCTTAGCATTCGTTTTTGAAAGAGAAGTTGAACTAAGAATTCGTCCTTCCTATTTTCCTTTCACCAAACCTTCTGTAGAAATAGATGTACTTCACCATTTTAAAAACGGCACTGTTGGATTTATTGAAGTTGCAGGTGCTGGTATGGTTCACCCTAATGTTTTAAAAATGGCAGGTTATGACCCTGAAAAAGTGCAAGGATTTGCATTCGGCTTTGGTATTGAACGTTTAGCGATGATTAAATATGAAATTGACGAAATTCGTGAGTTTTATCAAAATGATGTGCGTTTTCTACGCCAGTTTTAACATATAGGTAAAGCATATGAAAATATCTGAATATACATTAAGTAAATTCATTGAACTTAATAAAAATCAAGACCTTGGCAAAATAATTAACAGCTATATTTGTGAGTCAGAACAAACAATCAGTTCTCTTGCTCAACCCACCTTGGTATGTGGTCATGTTTTAACATGCGAAGACCATCCAGATTCTGATCATCTACACATCACCACAGTTGATGTTGGAACTGAAGTGCTAGATATAGTGTGCGGTGCTAAAAATATTGCCAAAGGCCAAAATGTCATAGTTGCCAAGGTAGGCACCACACTTCCTGGCGATTTTCAAATCAAGGCAGCAAAAGTTCGCGGTGTTCAATCTAATGGTATGATTTGTTCTCTTAACGAACTTGGTCTTAAAAACATTCCAAATGAATACAAAGACGGAATTTATATGTTTTCAAATACTGTTAAACCAGGAGAATGTGCAGCTAGCGCTTTATTGTTTGCAGACAATGTTTATAACTTAGAGCTGACTCCAGACAGAGGAGACCTACTTTCTTACTACGGATTTGCTAAAGACCTTTCAGCAGTTACAGGTGATAACTTTATTTTTGAAACACCAGAAAGTATAAAACCAGATTTTAAAAACCAATATGAAATTAACGTAGACAATACTTTAGCGTCTGCTTATGCTCTTACTCAGGCTAAAGTAGTTGTTAAACCGTCTCCTTGGTTTATTCAGGCAGAGTTGATTAAACAAGGAATTGAACCTAAAAATAATATTGTAGATATTTCTAATTATGTGATGTATTTACTTGGTACTCCCAACCACATTTTTGACGCTAAGTGTGTTGCTGGAAATAAAGTTTCAGTTCAAGCACTTAGAGAACCTGAAACTTTTAGAGCACTTGATGGAAACAAGTATGAACTAAATGCCGGAGACTTAGTTATTAAAGACAGCACTAAAACCATTGCACTTGCTGGAATTATCGGTTCTGAAGACAGTAAAATTACTGAACATACAACTGACATAATTATTGAAAATGCGATATTTTCAAATACTGTGGTTTTTGAAACCCAAAAACGTTTGAGTTTAAAAACAGAAGCATCAGATCGTTTTTCAAAAGGTGTACCATTTGAATTATTTCAAAAGGGGTATTTACTTTTAATTGAACTACTTAAAAAATATGCAGATGCTAAAATTTCCAACCAGGTATACTCTGGTATCACTAAATTACCTAAAAACACTTTTGAATTTAACTTCAAAAGATTAAAGAAAATTAGCGGGCATTCATACAAAGAAAAAACGGTTATTGAAACTCTATTAAAACTTGGATATTCGCCTATCAAGGCTCTTGAAGATAATTCATTCACTCTTTCTCAAAGACTGCATATTTTTGAAAAAGAAACAGAATTAGACGCAATTGACAATGTCATTAGAGTTAGCGGGTTGAACTCAATTAAACCAAAACCGCTTACTCAGTTAGGTGTGGCAAAACAACACATTAACTTCAAAGTTGCTGAAAAAATCAGACAAGAGTTAGTTCCACTTGGCTTTTTGGAAAACATTAACTACACTCTACTTTCTGAAAAAGAAGACTCAGAGTTTTCTTTAGTTTCTGAAAAAGTTAAAGTTAGAAACCCAATTACTGAAAACCATTTAGTGATGCGTACTAACTTACTTTCAGGACTTAAAAAGAGTTTTCAATATAATTTAAACCGAAAAATTGACAATTTTAACATCTTTGAAGTTGGCAAAATTTTTAATGGATTTAAAGAAGAACTACACTGTGCAGCAATTATTAGTAGCACTTTTGCCTATTCTAATTTAATAGAAGAAAGTAAAAAAGTTGACTTTTATTTAGTTAAATCTTTCTTAAATAAACTGCTTTATAATTTTGGTATTTCGCCTAGTTACGCAGTTTCAAGTTATGAATTCTTGCATCCTTACAGACAAGCAAATATTTTATATCAAGATAAAACAATTGGCTACATTGGTGAGATTGAGTTTAATAGAAATAAAACTATTGTTTTTAATTTAAACTTAGAATTACTAAAACTTACTAAAGAAACTCCAAAATACGAGCGTATTTCTGCTTTCCCTAGAGTTGAAAGAGACTTGGCACTAGTTGCAAGTGTTGATACTTCTTATCAAAAATTAGTTGAGTTAATTAAACAAACTGCACGCAAAACCTTAAAAGAAATCATCTTATTTGATATCTTTAAAAATCCAGAAACTCCAGACTTTGTTTCTTATGCTTTTCATTTAGTGTTTGAAAACGCCGAAAAACAAATTGAGATGCAAGACATTGAAAAAACTATTAAATCAATTTTAAATCGCCTGGCTTTTGAGCTGAAGGTAACTTTGCGTTGAAAGAACAAATTTATTCTTATAATTTCGCCCAGCTAACGGATTATCTGGTAGAAAAAGGATATAAAAAATTTAAAGCAGAGCAAATTTTCAACTGGCTGTATGCAAAAGAAAAAAAGTCTTTCCAAGAGATGCGAAATCTTTCAAAAGACTTCATTACTTTTTTAGATGAGAACTTTGAAATAACTTTACCAACTTTAGTAATTCAAAACAAATCCAAAGATGGCACTGAAAAGTTTCTATACGCCCTTGCAGATGGTGCTTTAATTGAGTGTGTTTTGATGCACCATGATTATGGGCTTTCACTATGTGTAACAACACAAGTTGGTTGCTCAATTGGTTGCAGTTTTTGTGCAAGCGGGATACTTAAGAAAAAACGTGATTTAACCACTGCAGAGATTATTGGCCAAGTTATGAAAACTCAAGAAATTAAACAGTGCAAAATAAATTCTGTAGTAATTATGGGAATTGGCGAACCTTTTGATAATTTCACAAACGTTATGACTTTCATTGATATCTTAAACTATCCAAAAGGTCTAAATATTGGTCAACGTAGAATTACCGTATCTACTTCTGGCTTAGTTCCTAAAATTAAAGCATTTGCCGACCGTAATCTCCAAGTTAACCTAGCGCTTTCTTTCCATGCTCCGTTTGACGACCTTAGAAGCCAGATTATGAAAATTAACACAGTTTTTTCAATAGATAAACTAATAGATGCTCTGGACTACTACTTAGCAAAAACCAATCGTCGCGTTACAATTGAGTATATTTTAATCAATGAACTAACAGACACTGTAGAGTGCGCTAAAGAACTAGTTAAATTATTTAAACCCCGAAATGTCTACATTAACTTAATTCCTTACAACGAAGTTAAAGAAGTTATATATAAACGCTCAACCCCAGAGCGCCAAAAAGCCTTCTTTAATATTCTTAAAAATGCAGATATGGATGCAATTTTAAGAAAAGAACAAGGCCACGACATTAACGCAGCCTGTGGGCAGTTAAGATCAGAGGTCTTGAAAAAACAAGATAATAGTAAAAATGGATGCGCTTGTAATTCGTAAAGATACGACATTTTATAAAGTCGCCTTGTTAAACCAAGAAAACATAGTTGTTGATGCTATCGTTGCTGGCAAGAACAGATTTGTTAAAATCAATTCTGTTAAAAATAATTTCTTGAATTTATCTGAAAAGAAAGAAATTCAATTTTTAAAACAAACTCCAAAAATCGGCGATATTGTTGAAATTAAAGACTTTCAAGGTCAATATATTATTGAAAAAATTAAACCTCGGAAAAATGAATTTGTCAGACCAGACTGCGCAAACATTGATCAACTGATCTTAGTGTTTTCAATTGCTGACCCTGAGTTTTCTTTTATGCTTCTAGATAATTTTTTGTTAATTTGTGCAAAAAAACAAATTCAACCAATTTTAGTTTTAACCAAAATTGACATAGACAACGCAAAAACTAAAAAAGTATTAACTGGCCTTAAGTACTACGAAAAGTATCTTGGCTTAAAAGTTTTTACGGTTGATAACAATAATTTTAATTTTGAAAACTATGACATTTTTAAGGACAAAGTTACTATTTTAACTGGTCAAACCGGTGTTGGTAAGTCTTCATTTTTAAATAACTTAATTCCTGAAATCAATCAAAAAACTGGTGAAACTTCAAAAGCACTTGGCCGCGGTAAGCACACAACTAGAAATTCAGAACTTTTTAGTTATATGCATGGATATATTGGCGACACACCAGGCTTTTCTTTATTAAACTCAGGAATAATTTTAGAAACTGAGTTAATGAAATACTATCCTGATTTTAATTTATTTAGCCAAGATTGTAAGTTTAAAAACAAATGTTTACATTTAAATATTCAGGCAAAAGACTGCAAGGTAGTTGAACTGCATGAATCTAGAGTTATTGATATTCGCTACTTAAACTACCAAAAAATATACGCTCAAATCAAACAAAGGAGGTTAAAACAAAAATGAAAGTTGCGCCATCTATCTTAACAGCTGACTTTTTGAATTTAAAGAAAGAGCTCAAATCAATTGAAACTGCAGACCGTTTCCACATTGACATTATGGACGGAAACTTTGTGCCAAATATTTCATTTGGCCCATACATTACTAAACTTACAAACAACTCAACCACTGTTCCACTAGACATTCACCTAATGGTTGACTGGCCAGACTTTTGGATTGATAAGTTTAATTTAAGCAATACCTACAACATCACTTTTCACTTTGAGGCTAAAAGCGATATTTCTAAAACTATAGCTAAAATCAAAGATACTGGCAAAAAAGTAGGAATATCTATCAAACCTAAAACTGAAGTTAAAGAAATTCGTGCGCTTCTCAAAGAAATTGATTTAGTGCTTGTGATGTCTGTTGAGCCTGGTTTTGGTGGACAAAAGTTTATAGAAAGTGCTCTTGGTAAAATTAAGGAACTAAAAGCATACCGTGAAAAACACGGACTTGACTTTGAAATTGAAGTAGATGGTGGGGTTGGCTCAACAAACATTGAAAAAATCAAAGAAGCCGGTGCGGATATAGTGGTCGCAGGCAGTTATATTTTTAATCAAACTGACCGCAAAGCAGCAATTTGTTCATTAAAATAACTGATTAAAACAATTGTCTTGTTTTACTTGTTGTGTTATACTTATTAAGTATTTTTAGCAGAAATGAGGTGATTTAGTTGGCTAAAATAGTTGTTAGAGAAAAAGAAACTCTTGAAGACGCACTACGCCGTTTCAAACGCGATGTTGCCAAAGCAGGAATTATCGCAGATGCTAGAAAAAAAGAATTTTACGTCAAACCATCTGAAGAACGTAAAGCACGTCTACGTGCAAACCGTCAAAAAGCAAGACGCGCATCTAGATAAGTTAATTTAGTTTAAAAAAGAGGTTTATACCTCTTTTTTAATATAGCGATAAATTAGCAAGGAGAATTAATATGCAGGAAAAATTAGAATTAGTAAAGTTAATTTTTAAAGACGAAAAACTATACACTATTGCTGAACTTGAAAAAAAGTTTCCCAAAAGAAACTTAAAACCGGGTGCGTTAGTTACTCGCTTTGCTCCATCTCCGACTGGATTTTTACACACTGGTAGTTTATTTGCATCGCTTATCTCTTGGCGTTTTGCTAAGCAAACTGATGGTGTTTTTTACGTTAGACTTGAAGACACTGACACCAAAAGAGAAATTGCCGGAACTGGTGAACAAGTTTTAAAAGAACTTAAAGATTTTGGCATTAAACCCGACGAATCTTTTTTAAAACCAGGTGAATACGGACCTTATATTCAGTCAAAGCGAAAAATAATTTACGATTCAGTAATATCTGAAATGATTAAAAAAGACTTAGCATATCCTTGTTTTATGACACAAAGCGAGTTAAATGATTTAAGAAAGGTTCAAGAGAAAAACAAGCAAAATCCTGGTTATTATGGTGAATTTGCCAGAGACCGTTTTCTTACAGACAAAGAGGCTATTGCAAAAATCAAGGCGGGCCACGACTATGTTATTCGTTTTAAATCGCCTGGCAATGCAAATAAAAAGGTTAAGGTTCGCGATTTAATTCGTGGTGATTTAGAAATCCCTGAAAATGTTCAAGATATTGTTATTATGAAAAACGATGGTCTGCCAACTTATCACTTTGCACATCTAGTAGATGATCACTTTATGCACACTACCACTATTACCAGAGGTGAAGAATGGTTAAGCAGTCTACCTATCCATTTGCAACTTTTTGATACTCTTTGTTTTAGCCGCCCAAACTACGCACATTTGCCAGTAATTATGAAAGTAGATGAAAGCGGACAACGCCGTAAACTTTCTAAACGAAAAGACCCAGAGGCCGCAGTTTCTTATTTCCTTGAACGAGGATACCCACCGCTTGCTTTTCTTGAGTATTTACTTACTATTGCTAACTCAAATTTTGAAGAATGGCGAATTCAAAACCCAGATAAATCTATTTTTGACTTCCACTTATCTTTTGAGAAAATCAGTTTAGACGGAGCACTATTTGACATTGAAAAAGTTAAATACTTCGCAAGAGAATATCTTGGAAACCTTTCAACTAAGCAGTTTTACAAAGAATCATTGGCTTGGGCTGAGGTATACTCAAAAGAGCTTTATGACTTTATTTCAAAAAACTCAGAATACTATAAACAAATTATTTCAATTGAAAGAGAAACTGATAAACCACGTAAAGACTACACAAGTTTTTCAGAAATTATGCCACTAATTGGATTTATGGACGACTCTGTATATTCTGCTAACTTAACTAAAGATTTGGCGTTTTCAGATAAACTTAGCGATGTTCAAGTTTTAGAAATTTTAAAAGAATATAAAGCAAATGCAGATATTGTTAACCTTCAATCAGAGACTGAGTGGTTTGAATCATTTAAAACAATATTTTCAAAACTTAAATACGCCGTTAACAAAAAAGAATATAAAGCAAACCCTGAAAATTATATTGGCATGATTGCAGATGTTGCCGAAGTTTTAAGAGTTGCTTTAGCCTTAAAAAAATCTACTCCAAACTTCTATTTAATTCAAAAAATCATGGGACCTGCCAGAATCAAACAAAGAATTTCTCAGGTTTTTGATATAATTAAGAACAGGTAATAACCTGTTTTTAATGGCCGCTTGGAGAAACGGTTAACTCATATGCCCCTCACGCATACATCCACGGGTTCGAATCCCGTAGCGGTCACCACCAAATGTATTTAAACCCCGTTATACGGGGTTTTATTTTTGGGTTCGTTAACTTTTTTAGTGTATAATTTATGTGAAACAAAAAGTAATTAAATGTTTCACATTTAGGAGCAGTTATGAATACGCAAGAATTGTTAAACAAACAAGAACAAATTAAAAAAAGAATTGAAAAAACTATATTTGGTTCTATTGAAATCAGGACACAAAATGATAAAAAATATATATATGTTCATTTCAGATCAGAAGGAATTTTGTTGAGCAAGTATGTTGGTGAATACAGTCCTGAATTACTTGAGTTAATTCGCATCAATAATTTGGAAGTGAAAGAATTAAAAAAAGAATTAAAAAAAATTCAAAAAGAGCTTGGAATTCTTCAATATAAAAACTTTTCTTTAAGCGAAAGTGTCAAAATAAACATCGACCTTGCAATGCGAAACTTCGTTAATTTAGTTTACAGCCAGTCAATTTTAGAAGGTTTGGCAACTACTTATGCAAACACTGAAACTATCATTGAAGGCGGAATAGTAGACAAAATGACAGTTTCAGATATCACAAAAATTCTTAATTTAAAAAGAGCTTGGAACTTTATTTTAAGCGAAGGTGTTATTTCACAAAAAACGAGTTATCAAATACTTTGCGAAATCAACAAATCAACAGAGCAAGATTTAATGTATTCAGCAGGTATGTTAAGAACCTCAACAGTAAGAATTACAGGCACAAATTATATTCCTCCGATGCCGTTTGAAACAAAAATCAAGGAAGAAATTATGGGAATGCTAAATAGAAAACCTAGTTTTGATGTTGCTATTGATTTAATGCTTTTTGTGATGAAAACTCAACCTTTTTTAGATGGCAACAAAAGAACCGCCGTCGTTTTTGCAAACCATTATTTAATTAGCCATGGTCTTGGTCTTATTGTTGTTCCAGTGAAAGAAATAAATAAATTCAGGAATTTACTTATTGCTTATTATGAAAACAAAAACACTGCCGTCAAAGAATTTCTCAAAACAAAGTGCATTATTGAGTAAACTTGATGCTGGTTTGATTATGTTTCATCCAAAAGACATTACAAATATTATTGTTTTTTTGGTATCGAACGAGTTTTAGAATATAAACCTATATTTAGCAGAAGAACTTAAAAAATTTTCTGAACAGAGATTAGTACTAACAAGTGTATAAAACAATTAGAAAAAACATGGTATAGCTTATAAACTGTGAGCCTTTTTTGTTTAATTGCTTATCAGGTTTACAAAAAAATTGTCCATATATACTGAACACATTTAGCAAAAATATAAAAATTGTTCATTAGTAGTGAACAATTTTAACAAAAACACTAAAATTGTTCACTGCAACTATACATTATTTGATTTAAATCTTTTTTAATGATAATATAAAAATGAACTAAAAAGGGTGTTATAAATGATTATAAGAGATAAATATTTAAGTCAAATACGCGATTTTTTTGAAAGTGATTTAATAAAAGTGATAACTGGTGTTAGAAGATGCGGGAAATCGGTAATTCTTAAAAGTATTGCTGATGAAATAAGCCAAAAAACCGATAATATTATTTATCTAAACTTTGAAAAAACAACTGATTTTACTAAAGCTAGCACAGCACGCGGACTGGTAGATTATGTAATGGCTAACAAAAAAACTGGTAAATGTTATTGTTTTTTTGATGAAATTCAAGAAATTGAAAATTGGCAAATTGCAGTCAAGGATTTAAGACTAGAAAACTGCTCAGTTTTCGTTACAGGTTCCAATTCGAAACTTTTATCTAGCGAGTTCATTACACTTTTAAGTGGTAGATTTGTTTCATTTAGAATTAGACCGTTTATCTATAAAGAAATTGCAAAATTAGCAGAAACTCAAAACTTTAAACATGATATTGACGATTATTTAATTTGGGGTGGGTTTCCTGCACGTTTTCAATATCAAACCGAACTTAGTTTAAAAAACTACCTTGTTGAACTTGAAAATACTATAGTTATCAATGACTTGATTAAAAGATATAAAATCAAAAAAACTCTTGTTTTTAAAAAAATAGTTAACTTTGTTTTGTGTAATAACTCAAGAGTTTTTTCAGCAAGATCGGTACACAAAATAATGCAAACAGATTTTCCAGACCTTTCAATTAATACAGTTGTTAAGTATGTTGAATATTTAAAAGACGCCTACATTATTGAAGAAATTCCGCTATACTCTATCAAAACAAAACAAACCCTAAAGTATTACAACAAGCTTTACAATTCAGACGTTTGTTTTAATTCTTTAAGAATTGACGACAACCGATACGATTTAGACCATAATCTGGAAAACATTGTTTACAACGAATTGATTTATATGGGTTATAAATTAAAAGTATATAAAACAAGTAATAAAGAAATTGACTTCATAGCAAGTGGTTATAACAAGCAATATTTAATTCAGGTTGCGTATTCTGTTGTAGACAACAAGGCTTACGAAAGAGAATTGGGAGTTTTTAATAGTATTGACAACAGTATACAAAAGATTTTAATTACAAATGACACTTTAGATTTTTCAACTTCAACAGTTAGACACATCAAGTTTAAAGATTTTTTAAAAATGGAAACTCTAGATTAGACAGAATAGTTTGACTTATATCTTAAAATAAAAATCCAGTAGAATCGCTTATTTACTGGATTTTCTCATTTTAATGGTGTTAATTTTTTGTAAAAATTATATGACTACAAATATACCTACATCTTTATCTAATTTTATTTAAAACTAATTTCTTCATATTGAAGTTCGCTTGATTTACATAAATCAACACCATAGATTTTTCTTAACTTCTCAATTTTAATTATTTGTTCGGCAGTACCAGTTTCCACAATTTTTCCCTCCTGGATTAACCAAACATTAGCATCTAAAAATAATGCGTGGTTTGGATTGTGAATGGAAAGCAAGATGGTTTTACCTGTTTCTTTAATTTTCTTTAACATACTTAAAACCATATTTTGATTTTTTAAGTCAAGCGCAGAAGTAGGCTCGTCTAGAATAATAACTGGTGTGTCTTGAACTAAAGCAGCAGCGATTAACACCTTTTGTTTTTCACCACCGCTAATCTCGCCAAGACATTTATTTAATAACTTCTCAATTCCAAGTTCCATTGCAATTTCTTTAACTCTTTTAACCAGGCTCTCATTTGGTGATTTGTAAAACGCAAGTTTGTTTACCAAACTAAAGGAAAGATAGTCAGAAATCTTAACATCTGAAAATAGGTTAATGTATTGAGGAACATATGAAAATATCTTGCTTCTATCTGTTATTTTTATTGATTTTAAGTCTTTTTCGCCATAATAAATATTTCCACTAATTGGTTGAAGTAGCCCAGCAAGGAGTTTAAGTAAAGTAGTTTTACCAGAACCGTTTAAACCCAAAAGTACGTTAATCGTGCCTTCTTTGAAAAACAAATCTACATTAGAAACCGTTTCTTTGATTTCTTGTTTCTTGTATTTAAAAGATAAATTACTAATTTTAATATTCATTTTTTTGTCTAAACCTTTTGAAAACTAAAATAAAAACTACAATTATTGTACTGAGTAGTGAAGTTGTTGCACTCAAAGGCACTTCTGAGTCTGTAAAAGAACGAGAGATAATGTCACAAACTACCATAAAAGTAGCACCAATAGTTATGGAAAGCGGAATTGAGTATTTGGTGTTTCTACCAATAAATAGTCTAGTGATGTGTGGTACAACAAGGCCTACCCAGGCGATTTTACCAGAAAAGCAAACAGAGATTGCTGTAAGCAAAGTAGCAATAATTATAATGCCGTGTTTATAAACTTGGTAGTTAATTCCCTTTGTTTTGGCCTCAGTTTCACCGAGAGCAACAATGTTAATTCGCCAAGCGATTAAAAGTAAAATTGACACACAAACGAGAACTACTATTGCCATTATTAAAACTTGCGAATACAAGGCATTTCCGAAACTACCCATTTCCCAGTAGACAATTGAAGCCAGGGTAGTTTGTGGGTCTGCAAAATATTTTAAAAAAGCCAAAACTGCCGACATTAAACCACCTACTAATATCCCTGAAATTAACAAAATAGTCTGAGACCCATTTTTAAACAACCTAGCGATAAGCAGGGTTAAAAACACAGTAAGTAAACCTAGAGAAAAGGAAAACATAGAAATTAAAACTGGACCAAGTCCAAGCAGTATAGCGCTTGCTGCTCCAACTGAAGAACCCGCTGACACTCCAAGTAAGTCTGGTGAAACTAACTTATTTTGAAAAATCTCTTGATAAAGCAAACCAGAGACAGAAAGGCCAATACCCGCTAGCATAGCCATTGTGGTTCTGGGTAGTCTTAGTTTAAAAATTATGGTTCTTTGTATAGAGTAGTCCGTGTCTTTAGTGAAAACCGCTTTAAAGAAACTACTAAAACCAATGTTGTATCTACCCACCATTAAAGCAATTGTAAAAACCACCACCATTGTTAGCAGGGTTAAAGGTAGTGCGATTCTAAATTTTTTCATTCATCTAGACAAGCGGTTCTAAGTTTGGACCAAGTCCCGCTAGCATCGCAGCAGCATCTTGAGCACTTAGTGAGTAGCCAAAATATCCTTTTATTGATTTTGTTAACATACCAGCGATGTCAAAGGCAAATAAATCAGAATGCAGCGACATTGCCTGCTGGGCAAAAAATATTGGTGTCATTGCAGAAAGTTGTTCAAACGCAGTCCCGCCAATCGGAATTTTATACAAGCGACCGTTTTTAACAGCCTTTAACTCATTGAAAGGAGCCTGCGCAATTTTAAGTAAGTTGGTGTGTTGATAAATGCCACCAAAAACTACAACATCCGGACTGTAGTTTAAAATCTCTTCATCAGACGGGCGGTTAGTTGTAATTTTACTGCCAAGATATTCAAAACCTAATACAGAATACGCGTATTCTGTAAAAGAACCTGCGTTGTCTGTATAGCCAACACCATTTGGTTTATCGCCGCGAACATAGTAAAGTTTTTGTTTAGCAACTTTACTTTTTTCAAGTGTAGTATTGATTTTAGAAATTATTGCTTCAACTTCGTTTTCCCACTTGCTTGATTTTTCTTTAACTTCCTCGCTGTCCCAAATTTGTCTAATTAGTCTAGAAAAGAAGGTGACATATTTTTCAAAGTTAGGCTTTGCGTAAAGTGAAACACAAACCGCAGGAATTCCACGCTGATTTAATTCATCTGCTATATATTTCTCTGGTGCAAATACCAAGTCAACATTGCGTTCTAAAAAAAGTTCAAAACTATTTTTGTAGCCATACACATAGTGATTTTTTGAGTTTGGATAAATGTGTTTTAACCATTTATTGTTAAGAGTTCCTTTATAAGCACCGTCTATTTTGCCGCCAAGTCCATAGGCTACAAGCAAGTCATAGGTGGTTCTAGAAATACAGGCTACTTTACTCGGATTTTTCTTAATGTAAACTTTTGTTCCAAGCATATCTGTAACTTCAACTTTACCGAGTTCTTTAAACTGATTTGTACAAGAACCTAAAGTAAACGCGAGTACTAGATTTAAAATGCCTAGAAACAAGAATGTGATTTTTCTCTTCATTTTAATTCTCCTTTAATTTAAATAAAATTAAGTCAGTTTTAATTTTATTTAAAACCCAAAACCAGTAAATAGATGAACCTTTGCTGGTAATCGTCATCTAAATATAACATTTCAATAAGTCTTAATTATAGATACATCTCAAAAAATAC
This sequence comes from uncultured Acholeplasmataceae bacterium, assembly GCA_963541565.1. Taxonomy (GTDB): domain Bacteria; phylum Bacillota_I; class Bacilli_A; order Acholeplasmatales; family Acholeplasmataceae; genus CALISC01. Next base: position 19,613 of record CAUTUJ010000003.1, read on the forward strand.
AACTTTTAGGTGATTTTAATCTGCAGACGTGTAAATTAAAAATTACAGTAAATATGTAGCATTCACGCTACATATTTACTTTCTTAGGAAAAATGTAGCGTGAATGCTACATATTTTCTTATTTTGACAAAATGTAGCGTATACGCTACAAATTTTTAAATTATGAGTTATACTTAAATTAGGAGAAAAACAAATATGGTTATCCGCGAAAAATATTTAAAAGAAATCAGAGGATTTTACGATTCAGACTTAGTTAAAGTAATTACTGGAATTAGACGCTGTGGAAAATCCGTAATCCTTGAAACTATAATTTCAGAAATTAAGCAAACATCTGAAAATATCGTTTATTTAAACTTCGAAGATTTCAACACTAGAATAAAAATCAAAACAGTTAAAAATTTAATTGACTATGTTGAACAACACAGAAAAGACGGCATTTGCTATTGCTTTTTTGACGAAATACAAGAATTGCCAAACTGGCAAATGGCAGTTAGACACTTAAGACTACAAAACTGTTCAATTTTCATAACTGGCTCTAACTCTAAACTTCTTTCAAGCGAATTTTTATCTGAGTTAAGCGGAAGGTTCGTTTCATTTAGAGTGCGCCCTTTTGTGTTTAAAGAAATAAAAGAGTTTTGTCTACAATACAACACAAAAGTTGATATTTTAAATTACTTAATCTGGGGAGGGTTTCCAGGTAGATTAAATAACTTAGATAAAAACGCCACTGTTACTTATCTAAAAGCCCTTAGAAACACTATTATTTTTAATGACATTATTAAAAGATATAAAATTAAATCAGAAATTGAGTTTATCAGTGTTGCTAATTTTATTTTTAAAAACAACTCGCGTATTTTTTCAGCAAGATCAATTTATAAATACATGAAGTCAGACTTCCCTGAACTTGCTTTAACCACAGTAACGAAGTTTGTAGAAGTACTAAAATCAGCCTACGCAATCGAAACTATTAAAAAGTATTCAACTAAGGCTAAAAGCGACTTGGTTTTTTCTGGCAAAACCTACAATGCAGATGTTGCTTTTAATTCAATTAACGTAGAAGACAATATTTATGATTTAGATCATAATTTAGAAAACATCGTCTACAACGAATTAATTTATCGCGGATACAGTGTAAAGGTTTATTTAGTTAAAGACCAAGAAATTGATTTTCAAGCAACCAAAGATGGCAAAACCTACTATATACAGGTCGCTTATAGTGTAGTTGATAAAAACGCCTATACACACGAGTTTGCAGCTTTTTCAAAGCTAGACAGTTCATTTAAAAAAATCCTAATTACAACAGATGACTTTGACTATTCAACTTCAACAGTTAGACATATTAAACTAAAAGATTTTTTTGAATTAGATAATCTCGAGTAATTTAAAATTTTTTAAATAACTTTTTTGATACTTTTGTGCGGTTAAAAATATCTTTTTCTTCAGCCAGACTAATAAGTTCTTTTGTTTCACGATCTAAATAGTGTAATATTCAAAATACTTTTATCAATTTAAATCACACTTTTAACTAAAAACGCGAGATAGTGCATTTTGGTTTGCATGAACTGAATGTTTTAAGACAAAATAAAAACCCTTTTAAATTATTTTTATAAACTTAAAAGGGTATCTTAAACTTATTTAAAATGGGGCGGCTGATGGGAATCGAACCCACGCATATCGGAGCCACAATCCGTCGCGTTACCACTTCGCCACAACCGCCACATCTTTTATATTATATGCTTTTGCAAAAAAATATCCAAATATTTTAGATAACACTTAATTTAAACTAGATGTTATATAATAATACCTGTTAACGAGGTGAACAATGTCAAAAAACGAAACTAAAAAATTTGGTATTCAAAAGATATTTTTCTTAGTAATTTTACTTGCATTTCTTGCGTTTATTTTATATTCAATTATTATCACTGGGCTTAGAGACCGCAGGACTTCTTTTTTCAAAGACACAACTAACCAATTATCACCAGCTGCTACTTATAAAACTTATTTAGGCGCAGAGGCTAAAAATAAAGAACACGCTAGAACTGAGTTTTTGCGTTCTTACGCTGCTTTTCACAACTTCAATATCCAACCACAGGCTTACTTTACTGCAAAATTCAAAGAAAAAGCAGGTAATGAAGTTAAAGATCTAGAACTAATGTTTTTTGCTGTTCAAAACCGCAAAACTAATGCGCTTGGATTTCTTTTATTTATAGAAAGCGGTAAATACGGTAAAACTGATTTAGTTGACCCTTCTCAACAAGACTACACTGAAATTCCTTCATATATCACTAACTCAAAAGTTTTATTTAAACTAGACATTGTTTTTAACTCAAATTCAAAAGAAGCGGGTAAACCTACCAGTGACAACACAGGTGTTAACTTATTTCCTCAGTACCCAACTATTGTTGAAACTGCAGATAAAGAAAAACCATTTGAAATAGAAAGACTATTTATTCAAACTATTAACGCCAAAATTAAAGACAGCAAAATCGCTGAGTATGGACATAAACAAACTGTAGTTGAATTTGCTAAAACTGGACTTAAACTAGAAGGCAACCAAGAAGTAATTCACACTCAAGCAAACGCTGTTGAAAGTATCAATAAATATAAAGAAAACAAAACATTCGCTGAGTTTAAACAATATAACTTAAACCAATATAACGGAAAAATTATTTGGCAATCTGTCTTAACTTCACTAGTTGGTCTTGGTATTATTTATCTAGTTGTTTTCCATAAGTTTATCGTTGAAATTCTAAAAGAAAGAAAATCAATGCATCAATTTGCAAAACAACCGGCTGCTCAAGAGGCTGAATACAAAGAATCTAGTGCGAGTTTAGACGAAGAAACTGTTTCTGAAAACCCAGAACCTGAACTAAAAGACGAAAGTTCAACAGATTCTAAATAAGTTAAGTTTAATACTAATCAAATATTTCCAGGTTTAGCCTGGAAATATTAAATAGGGGTATGGTGTCAACGGTAGCATGCGGGTCTCCAAAACCCTTGGTGTGGGTTCGAATCCTACTACCCCTGCCATTCTATAAAAATTTTTTTTAAAAAAAGGGCTTAACCCTTTTTTTAATTTACAAAGAGGTTTCTTAATGTCTGAATCAAAAAAAACAAAAGATAAAGTTGAAAGAATATGTTCAGTTTGCTTGCCTGGTTCCTTTGACCCGATAACTTTGGGTCATTTAGAAATCATTAAAAGGCTGGCAAGTAATTTTGAAAGAGTCGTAGTTTTAGTTTCAAATAACCAAGAAAAACAATACTTATTTACTCAAAGTGAACGCATTGAAATGGTGAAACTAGTTTGCAAAAACTTACTTAATGTGGAAGTTAAAACAACTAACGGATTGACCGTTGAGTTTGCTAAAAACGAAAAAATTTCTTTGCTTGCCCGTGGCATTAGAAACATCGCCGATCTGCAATACGAACAAAATCTTTACAATTTCAATCAGACGTTAGATGCAAGTATTGACACAATTTATTTAATTGCTGACCACAAGTTTTTATTTATCTCTTCAAAAAACATTAAAGAACTAATTAAATACAACGCCAAAATGGACGCTTTTTTACCAAAAGAAATTATTGAGCAAGTTATAGCTAAAGTAAAATCTGCGCAAATTGCAAAAAATTAAGCAGTATTTTTTGCAGTAAGAAACCAAATTCTAATAATTATATGACTACAAAAAGCGCATATAATTTTTTAAAAACTAAACTCAAAACATTTCAGTTATTTACCGTTTAAAACCTACAAATGTGGTATAATTTTTTTGTTGCAAAACACCTTGCTGACCTAAATAGTCAGCTGTTTAAACCATAAGGAGGAATATATGAACAGTACATATTTTGCGATGTATATTATTAAACCTACCCTTGATAGTGATAAAATCAAGGAAGTTATTAATTCTTTAAATGCTGTTTTTACCCAACATAACTCTGAATTACTTGAGTTAAAAGAACTTGGCATTAAAGAACTACAATATGAAATTCAAGGTTTTAAATCAGGCTATTATGTTCAACTTAAAGTGTCTACTACACCAGATGGCATCAAAGAGTTTAACCGTTTGATTAGAATCAACGAAAACATTATTCGCGATATCACCGTTAAGGAAGAAGAATAATGAATAGAATTGCGGTAACAGGCCGCTTGGCTCAAGACCCAGTTTCCAGAAAAACTAGAGAAGGCTCAACCTTCACTACCTTTAGTTTAGCAGTTTCTCGCTTCGCTAAAGACCAGGCTGATTTCTTTCATTGTGTGGCTTTCAAAGCACCCGCTGATTTTATTGCTAACTTCGCTCACCGAGGCGATTTAGTGGCTATAGAAGGCGAAGTTCGTTCACGTAGTTTCGTTGAAAAAAACGGCGAGTCTTTTTTAACTTTTGAAATAATTGTAGACTCTGTTGACATGCTTTCAACTCGCGAGGAAAGAGAACGACGTATTCGCGAACGCCAAGAACGTGGTGAGTTTGTCTCAACTTATTCAACACAGTCAAATCAAGGACAAACTGAATCTTTTGGCGACATGCAGGCAGATAACCCTTTAAACTCAGATATACCCAAATCTGACAACTCTGATTTAGACCTTTAGGTTTGAATTTTTAAAAATTTTTTTAGGAGAATTAACACATGCAAAAAAGACAATTTAAACGTAGACGCAAAGTTTGTTATTTCACTCAAAACAAAGTTGAGAAAATTGATTTCACAGACGTTGAACTACTTAAAAAATTCATATCTGAACGTGGTAAAATTTTACCTCGTAGAATGACCGGAACTTGTGCTAAATGGCAACGTCAACTTGCAATTGCAATCAAACGTGCTCGCCACATGGCATTGCTTCCTTTCGTAAAAGAATAAGAATTTATATTTTTTTTAAAAAAAGAACCGATTTTAACCTGGTTCTTTTTTTACTTAAAAAACAGCAACAAATAAATTATGAAAAAAATCTATTTACTTACCTACATGCAAGCAACTAACGCCAAGGCTATAGTTCAGGCGAATCCAGATGTAGACTTTTCAGATTTGCCAGATAAAAAACTTTACTCAGTGTTAAAGCATTTACTTTTAAATAAAGTTTTAACTGAAAACTTTTTTACAACAACTAAGCAAATTAATTACTACAAAATGCCTTATAACTACTTTTTTTTATCTAAGTTTTGTATCTCTATTTCAAACAAGCCAGGACTAATTGCAGTTGCTATCTCTACCAAACCCATTGGGATAGATTGTGAGTTTTTAAAAAACCGAGATTTTTCGGTGCTGCTCAGGGGCTTTTCTGAAAACATCCACCAAGTTTTTTTAAATCAGTCAAACCAAGTTGAATACTTCTTTAAACTTTGGACGACAGCTGAGGCTTATTTTAAAATGGTGGGACTTCCTTTGCCGATTCACGAAATTGACACGAAAATCTCGTTTCCAATGGTTAAATCCTATAGATTTTTAAAACCACAGGCAGGCTGCATTTCAGTGGCACAAAAATCTCTTGAAATCCCTCAGTTTTTTTTAGTCTCTGTTGACAAAAAACACACATTGAACACGCTAAAAACCCGTTTAAATAAGCTATAATATATATAAATTAAGGAGGTTTTAAATGAAAAAATACCTATTTTTAGCAACAACTTCAGTCACTCTTGTGGCCTCTTTAGTTTTACTTTTTATCTTCCCACCACACTTTACTGAAAGCAAAAAAATAGTTTCAATCACTGCTCTTACTTTAGTTTTTTTAGCCTTAGTTTCGTTTTTCTTAAGTTTAATTTTACTGATTAAAACTAAAACAAAAAATACAGAAACCAAGTTAAATAAACGCCTTGAGATGTGGTCAGAAGTTTCTTTTAACATCAACGAGATTTCAGATAAACTGCTTAACCAACTCCCAATTTGTGTGCTGGCTTTAAATGAACTTGCCGAAGTTACTTTTGTCAACGAATACGCCAAAAAGATTTTTCCTGATTTAACTACGCACACTGCTTTGAGTGAGTTTTCAAAAGAACTGGCGAAACAAATTGAGACTTACCAAACACCATTTTTATTTAAAATTAACCAACGTGACTTTGACGTAATTTACGATGAATCTGTGCACTCTATTTTAATGTACGATGTTTCTGAACGCGAGCACTTGCGCCAACTTTATTTCAATAAAACTACAGTTATCGGGTTTATTGAAATTGAAAACTTAGACGAGCAACTCACCAAACTAGAAATTGCGCAACAGTCTGCGCTTAGATCTAAGTTTTTTATTCAAATCTCTGAATGGTTCGCTAAGTTTTCGTGCTTCTTTAAGAGTTTCGGCAACGAAAAGTTCTTGTTTGTCACAGACCGTCTTAACTTAGATAAAATGATTGGCACTAAATTTGAAATAATTGACCAAATCAACCAACTTTCAAAAGACAACAATGTCTTAGTTTCACTTTCCATGGGTGTGGCTGCCTGGGCTACACTAGACTTACTTAAAAACGCCCAAATTGCCCAAGAAGCCTTAGAGCTTGCTCAAAACCGTGGTGGTGGACAAGCAGTTGTCAATATAGAAAACGAAAACGTTCAGTTTTTTGGAGCAAAAGTAGATTCTGTGCAAAAACACAATGCCGTTTCTTCTCGTTTTAACGCAGAAACTATTAAAGCCGAAATTAATCGCGCGAAAAACGTTGTAATTATGGGACACAGCGACACCGACACAGATTCATTTGGCTCAGCGCTACTGCTTTATTTAATTGCCAAAGAAGTAAAAAAAGACGGTGTGTATTTATACTACAGTGAACCTCAGTTTGACGAAACTGCTCGTAAAGTTGCCAAAACAGTGCTTTCTGAAAACCCACGTTTCTTAAGTACTTTTTTAACTGAAGAGCATATCTTGCCGCTGATTTCAGAAGAAACTCTTTTAATTTGCGTAGACACGTCAATTGAAGCAAGATTGATCTCAACGGCTATCTATCAAAAAGCCGAAAGAGTTTTAACTATTGATCATCACCGCCAAGTACAAGGCAATTTTGAAAAGGCTTTATTTCAGTTTATCGAACCAAACACTTCATCGGTTTGTGAAATGATAATTTCTTTAATTCCGTTCTTCGGACTGAAGTTAAGTTTAACTCAAACTGAAGCCTCTGCAGTTTTAGCCGGAATAGTGGTTGACACCAATTCCTTTACTTTTAGAACCAGCGCTAATACTTTTGCGGCTTGTTCTTACTTAAAAGAAAAAGGTGCAAACATGATTTTAGTTAAAGACTGGCTCAGAAACCAACTAGCCTCTGTTCAGTTAATCAACGACGCAGTGGCAGGTTTGCAAGTTTTCTTAGACCGTTTTGGCTTTATTTCAGTATACGAACAAATCAGCGACCGCACATTACTTGCTCAAATCGCTGAGGCTGCTGTTAAAATTGAAAACATTGACGCTGCGTTTGCGATTGCCAAAATTGGCGAAGATGTCTATGTTTCTGCCAGATCTATTAAACAAAACATCAATGTTCAGTTGATTTTAGAGCAAATTGGTGGTGGAGGACACTTCCAGGCAGCGGCTGCAAAAGTAGCAAATGCTAACATCAACGAAGTTGCAATCAAACTAAGATACATAGTAGACGCTGAATACAACCAAAAGGGAGAAAATATGAAAGTTATTTTAAAAAAAGATTTTAAGAAAAACAAAGCCCGCGATTTAATTGAAGTAACAGCAGGCTACGCTAAATATTTATTTAACGAAGGTATTGCAGAACCTGCAAGCGAAGAGAACTTAAAAGCCCGCGAACAGTTTTTCTTAGAAAAAGCAGAACAAGAAAAAGAAGCCGCTAAAATGTATAGTGCACTGAAGGCCAATATTGAAACTAAAACTGTGGTTGTCAATGTTAAAACTGGCGAAGGCGGTAAAATGTTTGGTGCGGTAACCGCTAAACATATAGCCGACGCTTTAGCCGAACAACATGAAATCATTATTGACAAGAAAAAAGTAGAACTGGAAAACCCTATTAACTCAACTGGCCGTTTTTTGGCAACAATTCGTTTCAATAAAGACTTTATTGCTAAATTAACCGTTGATGTTTGCACCCAAAATCATGATGCAGCCCAAAAAACCAAGTAATAATTTAGCGAGTGCTTTGCCTGCAATTCCTTTTTCAGAAGAAGCAGAACGTGCGCTTTTAGCGGCAATTTTTGCAGAGCCCAAAATTTTGGTGGAAGTCGCAGACCTTTTGCAACCTGAGATGTTTTATTTAGAAAAGCACCAAAATGTTTTCAAGGCTATGCTTAAGTGTGGTCAAACTAAAGAAATTTTTACGCTTCCAGATGTCTTGGATGAACTAAAAACTTTTTACCGTGGTAGTTTGCCGACTGCCGAAAACCAGTATACCTTGGAACTTTCTGATTTAGTCGCAACTAGTTCTTACTTTAAGTCTTACATCAACACAATTAAGGGATACGCCTTTAAGCGAGAAATTATTGAGCTAAGTAAGAAAATGTCTGAGCGCGCTATGCTAAACTCAGAGAAGTACTCAGAACTTTTTGACTGGGCAGAAGCCGAACTTTTCGGGATTACTAAAAAACGCACAGTAGGTGGCTTTACTACAGTCGGAGAAGTTGCGGATCTAGTCGTTCAAGAGGCTAAACTTCTGGCAAATTCCTCTGAAGGCATTAACGGGCTTAGAACTGAGTATCCTCGTCTTGACCACGTACTTGGTGGACTTAGAGCCGAGGAGCTAATAATTTTGGCGGCTCGCCCTGGTGCTGGTAAAACTGCGTTTGCAATTAACTTAGCGGTCAATGTTGCGCATTCTGGCAAACATGTTGCCTTCTTTTCACTAGAAATGTCTAATCTGCAGTTAACTCAGCGAATTATGGCCAACGTTGGAATGATTGACAGTCACCGTCTAAGTACAGGCTATATGGGTGCAGAGGAATGGACAGCCACTGAGCAGGCGCAGGCAATTGTTAAAAACCTAAACATTATTTTTGACGACTCAATTAGCAACAACGTCAACGATATTCGCGCAAAATGTAGACAACTTAAAAGTAAAAACAAACTTGATTTTGTTGTAATCGACTACTTGCAACTACTTGAAGGCGATGTTTCTAGATCAATGAGTCGCGAAAACGAAGTGGCTAAAAACTCACGTGCTTTAAAACAGCTTGCCCGTGAACTTCAAGTTCCAGTGCTATGTTTATCTCAACTTTCTCGTCAAGTTGAACGTCGTGAGTCTAAGACTCCGCTGCTTTCTGATCTTCGTGAGTCTGGTGCAATTGAACAAGACGCCGACGTTATTTTGTTTATCCATGAACCAGAGACCTCTTTACAAGACGCAATTATTACTACTATGCAAGAAAGCGATCCTGCTTATTTTGCTGACAACGCCAATCAAATTAACAGAAATGTAAAACAAGTTTCGTTGACTATTGCAAAAAACCGTCGTGGTGAGGCAAATATCTTTATCAACTATGACTTTATTTTAAATCACTCTAAGTTCAATGAGTTTGGTGTAGATAAAAGCAACAACGACTACACAGAAAGAGAATAAAACATATGTTTGAAAGATTAGAAGAAACTTACTCAGTTTATCAAGAACTTGAGCGTCAACTTGGCGAAGTTCAAGATGTTAAAACCATGACTAAACTGTCTAAGCAGTTTGCTAAATTAAAGCCAATTGTAGAAACTTACCTTGCCTACAAAGACCTTAACACGCAATTAAAAGAACTTACCCAAATTGAAGATCCTTCAATGCTTGAACTAATTCACGAAGAAAAAGTTGAGTTGAGTGAAAAAATTAAAACTCTTGAAGAAAAACTAAAAGTACTTTTACTGCCAAAAGACCCAGATGACGACAAAAACGTAATTGTGGAAATTAAAGGGGCAACTGGTGGAGATGAGGCAAATATTTTTGCAGGTGACCTTTTTCGTATGTATCAGCGTTTTGCCGACAGCAAAGGCTGGAAAGTAGAAGTCCTGAACTCAAGTCCAGGTACCCAAGGTGGGTTTTCGGCAATTGAGTTTATGATTAAAGGTGAAAACGCTTTTTCGGTGCTTAAGTATGAGTCTGGAGTGCACAGAGTTCAGCGAGTTCCGAAAACCGAAAGTATGGGTCGTGTCCACACTTCTACCTCTACTGTCTACGTTACTCCTGAAGCCGAAGAAATTGACTTTAATTTACCTTGGGAAGAGATCAGAGTAGATTATTTTTGCTCAAGTGGCCCAGGTGGACAGTCTGTTAACACTACGAAATCAGCAGTTAGATTAACTCATATTCCAACAAACACAGTCGTTTCTTGTCAGGATGGTAAGTCTCAACACGAGAACAAAGACTCTGCCTACATTGTGCTAAAATCTAGACTATATGACCAAATGATGCAAGAGAAAGCCGGTAAAGAAGGTGAACTTAGACGAGAGTTGGTCGGACGTGGTCAACGTTCTGAAAAAATCAGAACTTACAACTACCCACAGAACCGTGTAACTGACCACAGAATTGGCTTGACTTTGCAAAGACTAGACTCAATTATTGACGGAAATGTAGCCTTAATTATTGACCCTTTACTACAGGAATTTGAACGTCGTGCGCTTGCCGAAAATAAAGAATAGACAAGTAAGTGCTCTACTTAGTTATTATCAAGAATTGTTTTGTAAACACGAACTTGAAGAAAACATTGTTGAACTGATGCTTAGCCAAATTTTAAATAAGGCTAAGTTTGAACTTTATTTGCTTCAAAACTTAAAACTATCTTATTTTCAAAAATTTAAGTTCATTAAAATTTTGAAACAAGTTTTTGAAAAAAACTTACCCGTTCAGTATTTACTTGGAAAGCAAAACTTCTATGGGTATGACTTTAAAGTAAACAAAAATGTTTTGATACCTAGGTTCACAACAGAACTTTTAATAGATTTGGCCAAAACTCTTTCGTTTAATTCTGTTTTAGATATATGTACAGGAAGTGGCTGCATAGGCCTTACTTTAAAAAAAGAAGTGCCAACCGTTAAAGTAATGCTTTCTGATGTTTCAAAAAAAGCCTTAAAAGTAGCAAAGCAAAACGCAAAAAAACTACACGCAGATGTGGAACTTATTCAAAGCGATTTGTTTGAAAAAATTAACAGAAAGTTTGATTTAATTACAGCAAATCCACCCTATTTGACTAAGGGTGAGTATGTTTCTAAAAATGTTAATTTTGAACCTAAAATCGCCTTGTATGCCGAAAACAATGGGTTTGGAGTTATTAGAAAAATACTTTTAAATTTTCCTAAATACTTAAATCCAGGCGGCCACTTAATTTTAGAAATCTCACCTACTCATGCACAGTTAATTGAAACAAACTTGCCAAATGGTTTTAAGGTTGAGTTTCATTTAGATGAACGCGAGAATGTGCGATTTGCTTTATTCTCGGAGATATAAATAAATGAATAAAATCATTTTAAAAGAAAGTGATATTATTGTCTTGCCAACCGATACAGTGTACGGAATTGGCTGCAAAATGCAGTCAACTGACTCTTTGGCGCGTCTTTTTGAAATTAAAAAAAGACCGTTTGAAAAGGCTATTCCTGTGTTAGTTTCGTCAGTTGAGCAGGCAAGTCAGTTTGCTTGGTTTTCAAAAGACGAGTTAAAACTCGCTAATCGTTTTTGGCCAGGCGCGCTTACTTTAATTTTAAAAACTAAAAAAGAATTTTTGGCGTTGCTTGGCGAAACTGTGGCGGTTAGAATGCCTAGACACAAACAAACTTTGGAAATTATTCAAAAAAACGGTCCACTTAGAGTAACTTCTTGCAATATTTCTGGTGAAAAACCGTTAACTTCTTCTGCTGAAATAAAAGAAACTTTTAAAGAAAAAGTTCAACATTATGTTTTTGATGAAAACGAAGCAACATTTAGTAATTTACCTTCAACTATCGTTAAATTATCTAGCAATAACCCTTTGTTTCTAAGGATTGGTGAAATTTCTCAGAATCAAATTTTAGATATACTTGGTTTTGATAAAACTAAATAATTAACAAAGCCTGAATTATCATATAAACATAAACAATTTGCTATACTACAAATAGCAAATCTAGGCCCATCGCCAAGCGGTAAGGCAGCAGACTCTGACTCTGCGATCGTGGGTTCGAACCCTACTGGGCCTACCATATAACGGTATACGAAAAAACTCCCTTCACAGGGAGTTTTTGTTTGTCTTGTATTTATTTGCGAACTAATTCAGGAGTAAACCAGTCGTTGTAAATCTTGTAGTCGTTGTTACCTGGTTTTAGTTTTTCGTAGTTAAAGAAACTTCTTTGGTTAATTTCTGAGTTTAACTTATCCATTGCTTTGGCGTGTGTGTCGGCACCAAAGTCAACAGTTCCAAGAATTTGTTCAAGCACGTATTTCTTAGTGTTTGCGTTGTTTACTTTTTCTTTAAATGTTTTAAGTACGTTGTTAAGCACGTTTACTAAGTTAGTTGGAAGATCTGGACGGTAATCATTGAAATCGCTTAAGAAGTAAGTTTTGATTTGACCAACTGTCAATTCATCTTTTTTTGTATTATCTAGATTTAAACCTTTTTCTTTAAAGCGTTTAATTGTGTCTTTTGGACCTTCAGTGGTTGGTGCTTTTTCTAAAGAAAGACCAGCAAGTACGTGGAAACCAAAACTAGACTCAAGTTTTTTAAGTTGTTCTTTAGTAAAGTCAGCTGAGTTTTGAGCCTCTGAAGCGTATTCAATTACTGGATTTTCAAGTGAAGCTTCATGAGGTTTTTTAGTGCCAAGTAATTGACGGTAGAAGTCAAGAGCGTGTCGCATAAATCTTTCGTCAAACTTAGAGCTTTGACCAAAGTCGTTTTTAGAGTTTTTAACTTTGTTTAACTTCTCTGCTTTTAAAGTCACACCAGCGTTTCTTAGTTTAACTAAGTCTTCTAGTTTTAAGTCATCGCCAAAGTTTAGTTTTTCCTTTGTTTTGTTGTCAAGAGTTTGAGTGTTTTTTTCGTAAGCGTCGTATGGAGTTAAACGTGGAATTGAGTTGAATTTCTTTGCAATTTCATCAAGAGTATCATACATCTTGTCAACACGGTTTTCGTAGGCTTGCTTAATTGCGTATTTAAGTAGTTTAGAAAGTGTTTTGATTTGCTCATCTGTCAAAGAATCCGCGGTAATTTTTTCGTTGTGTTTACCGTCTAGGTTTGTGTCAAAGTAAGCAAGTAAGTGAGCAAGGTCAACGTTTGCGTATTCTTTAAATAAACGGTTTGCACGTTTAGTTAGAGTTTCGTAGTTAAGGACATCTGGGTCAAGTCTATATAGTTCAATTGCTTTTTGCAAGATTTTTTTGTTGTAAATTTCTGAGTATTTCTCAACATTGTAGTATTTAATATA
>CAUTUJ010000004.1:0-32812 GCA_963541565.1 uncultured Acholeplasmataceae bacterium
GTTAGTTTACAGTATTTTTTGCTTATTTATCTTGCAAAAATACGCAAGACTTTAAAATATTTTTTTTGTTTTCGGTGTGCTATATTTTAAGAAGAGGTGATGAATATGAATATTTATAAAGGTGAACTTTTCAACGATGTTATTAACAGCGATAAATTAGTTTTAGTAGATTTTTTTGCTCCATGGTGTGGACCTTGCCAAGCACTACTTCCAGTAGTAACTGAAGTTGCGGACGCTGAACTTAAAGGAGTTGCAAAAGTTTACGCAGTTTCTATTGATGACTATCGTGAACTTGCTTTACTTTCTGCAGTGCGCTCAATTCCTACACTAGTTTTATTTAAAGACGGTAAAGAAATTGACCGTAAAGTTGGTCTACTTTCTCGCGATGAGTTGGTTGGCTGGGTATCTAGTTTTAAATAATTGAAAAATCAAAACTACATCTATCTTTTAAATAAACCAAAGGGCATCACATCGTTTGCTGCCCTTTTTGGTATTAAAAAAGAACTAGATAAAACCACCAAAGTCGGACACACTGGAACTCTAGATCCTTTCGCAACTGGTCTGCTTTTAGTGCTTACAGGTCGCGCAACTCGTTTTGTTCAAGATTTTGATTTTGCAAAAGTCTATACTGGTGAGTTTGAGGTTGGATATGAAACTGATACTCTTGATTTAACCGGCAAAGTTATTGGTAAAACCAACAAAACACTTGAACTTAAAAAGGCAAAACAAATGATAGCTAAATACCTAAAATCTGGTTTTTTGCAGACCCCACCTATCTATTCGGCTAAAAAAATCAACGGCAAAAAAGCCTGTGATTTAGCCAGACAAGGCGAATCTCCTCAACTAAAATCAGAACTTAAAAAAATATACGCTTTAGAACTTAAACAAGTTGCCCCTGCTAAGTTTAAATTTACTTGTAAGGTAGAAGCAGGTACTTATGTGCGCTCACTAATTTCTGCACTATGCAAGGAAAACTCAACCTTGGCAACTTTAACTAAATTAAATCGCACGGCGGTTGGTGAATTTACTTTACCTGAAATTCAGGCTGGTGAGTTTATAAAAATAGAGTTATTTGATTGGCTGAAAACGAAATATGATTTTATTGAGTTATCTGAGTTTTCAACTAAGCTAGTAGAAAACGGTGCAACTATTTCTTTTAAACATGTTAATGTTAAAAAGGATTTTATTGCAACTAAAGCAGGCAAACCCGTTGCTTTAGTTGAATACAATAGTGATAAAAATGAATACAAACCCAGAGTTATTTAATTTAGAAAACGAATTTGGTGAAGCAAAGGTAATTTCTTTTGCTAAACAAAAAGTGGTAACACTTGGTTCTTTTGACGGAGGTCACAAAGGACACAGTGCTTTAATTGCTAATTTGCTTAGATATCCGCGCCTAGAACAGCACGTAATTTGCGTGGAAAAGCCGTTTGCACGAGTTTTTTTGTTTACTCGCTTAGAAATTCTTCAAAAAATTAAAACAATTGTACCTACAGCAGAGGTTTCTTTTCTTAAACTAAACTCAATAATTGTTAATAAAACTTACCTTGAGTTTAATAAGTTTTTAAAGCAAATTAATGTAAAGACTACAATAGTTGGCCGAAATTTTTGTTATGGCAAAAACAGAGAGGGCAGTATTGATACTTTAAAGACTGATTTTAATGTTTTTGTGCAAGAGTTGATTTGTGAAAAAGGCAAAATAATTTCTAGTACTAGTGCTAAATTTTCACAAAAAGTTGGCAATTTTAAGTTAGTTAACAGACTACTTGGAACTGATGTTTACTATGAAGTATTACCTGAAAAACATTACTTTATTTTAAACACAAAAAAGGTTTTACCACTTCCTGGTAAATACGTTTGTGTTGACGAAAACCAAATAATTTTTTTAGTCAATTTACAATTAAATCGTTTAATTTTACTTAACTTAAAAACTGCGATAACTGGTAAAATTAGGTTCGTTAAAAAACTTAAATAACTTGCTTTTTACTTGGCGAAAATGAGAGATTTTGCTATAATGTTTGTCAGTTGGAGGTATCTATATGGCTGTTCCATTTAGAAGAACTGGAAAAACTGCTAAACGTAAAAGAAGAACTCATTTTAAACTTCAACGTCCTGCGCTTACAGTTTGCCCACAAACAGGTGAGTTTACACTACAACATCGTGTAACACCAGAATGCGGATACTACAAAGGTCAACTTGTTCTTGAACAAAAGAAAAAAGAAGACCAATCCAAAGAAAAATAGGCCCGAGAGGGCCTTTTCTTTTTTAAAAGTTGTTAAAATTGATATCAACTATTCTGTGTTGACAAGTAAATGTGTTCAGTAGTTATTACTCAGAATGTAATAGAAATTTTGTGAACTGCTTTGTGTATAAAACAAAGAAAACACAGTCAAATTAAACAAGCAACTAAACTAAAATTTAATTACTATTTCATTTTTTAATTACACCTAGTAATCCAATAATTTTTTAATTTTATTAAGTTTTAATATATCATTTTAGCCATAAAAGAAGACTAATTTTTAGTTAATTTTTATCAAAATAAACGAAAATAATTTGAATAAATAGCCTTATAAAGCGTTTTTTTTTTTTTTTTGGAGTTTAAACACACTAATATTAAAAATTTCTAAATATATAATTAAGTTATTAGGTTTCAAAAAGTACAAACTAAACCGAGTTACTTATATGAGAGGACATTTATGAACAACACAAATAACCGAAAAAAATCAATATATTTAAAAACTGCAATTGGTGTGCTTATCACTTCAGCGATTGCCATATTTTTAATTCTGCTATTATTGCGTCCGACTGTTTATCTTTCAAAAGAAAGTGGTTTTCCCAAAAACGAAGCAGTGATATATGAAAAAGGCAAGATTAGATTCGTCGTGCCAGAAAGCGCAGACATTGTCAACCACACACAAATTCCGATTAAGATGAATTGGTTTACAACCAACCGCCTTGGTTCCGTTGTCTCTGTTCAACAAAAAAAGGGGAAAGCACTAGCAATAGATTTCACTAACCTTAAATACGATGAAGTCATTTTTGAGATAACCGTTAAAAACTTATTTGGCATCAAAACTAAATACGACGTAATTATTGACTACTCAAATTACTTGCGCGTATTTTTTGAAAAAAACCATTTAGGCCAAACTAGAAAACCAATAGTGCTTCCTTACCATAAAATGGACCATGAGTTTAGACACATCAAAGAAGAACTTTATAAATTTGAGAGTTTTTTCCGTTTTGACGAAAACGGCCAAAAAGAAAAAGACCCAGTTTCTAAAAGTTTAGTTTTCTCTAAAAACGAAGCCAAAGGCCATGCTTTCTTAGTCAACACAACTAACGAAATTATAGTTAACTACGACTTTGTGCTACCAGGTATTTTTGAAAATCAAGCCCAAAAAACCTTCATTTTAGAAAAAGTCAGCAGAAGTCAGAAAACTCTTAAAACTCTAAACCCAAAAGAAAAAGGTTTAAAACTTAAGTTCAATCAAGCTCCTTTCTATGTTTCTGAATTTTTGGGTTGGTTTTACTACGACGAAACCGGCAGTCGTGTTAACGTTGGAATTGGCGAAGAGATTACTATCCCAAGTTGGATTAAGGCAGAGTTTAAGTTAACTGCTAGATACAAATACGAAATTTCAAATCAAGCCGCTGACGAGATTAACAAATTAGGATACGTTGCAATTTCTTATTTTGATGGCCCTGAAAGAGTTTACTTTGCAATTATTAAAAAAGGAACTCCTGTTGAAAACTTCAAGCCAAACAAACCAGGCTATGAAATTTTGGGCTGGTATACAGACGAGGCTTTAACGCAAAAATATGACTTTACACCTGGCAACAACACTGCCAACAAAAACATGTCTCTCTACCTTAAATCAAGAAGAACATCTGCAGTTCCACACGACCACAAAATAACTTTCATTACTCCTACTTATGCAAATCAACTCGTGCCTGTCTACACAATGCACGGCGATAAACTTGATTTAAACTACTCACTGCCTTCAATGGTTACAGGATACGAAAACGGTCAGTTTTCAGAACTTGACTACTGGACAGTAGTAGATCCAGTTTCCGGCAAAGACACCGGTAAACGCTTTGACTTCTATACCCAAATTACTACTGATTTAACTCTTAAGGCTCACTTAAGACTAAAACAACTACCTCTGCAAGAATCTGAAATTACTTACTTTGTTAAAAAAGAAAATATTGACGGTAGTTTTGAAGAAACAAAAATTACTAAAAAAGCAATAATTGGTACCACTCACACAGTTAATTTTTCAAATCCAGACGAAAACATTTATCAAAACCCTGAGTTTAGCCAAACAACTCTTACAGTAAACGCTCAGTCTAGTGAAAACAAAGTAACAATTACTTTAAAAAGAAAAGTCTACACTGTTGAGTTTGAAGTCAAAGGACACACTGCTAAAATACCTGCCAGAACAAAAAGACACGGTGCTGAAATTGGCGCGATTGACGAAACTCCTTTTCTGGCAGACAACCTTGCTGTTGTAAAAGCTGAACTAGACGGTAAAGTATTAACTAAACAAGTGCTTGAAAAAACTTTAGTAAATAAACACCTTAAAGTCACACTTTATATTGCTGAACCTGTTAAAAAAATTGGTAAATACCCACAAACTAAGGTAGATAACCCAGAAGGTATTTCACATTTTAAAGACGAAGAACGCGAACTTAAGTTTAACTCAAAAGGCAAAGACTACACACTTAAGTTTACTCGTAGTTTTTGGAAGGATTCTGCTGGCAATAAATACGAAAAATACAACGGCGAGTACTTTAAGTTTGAAGATGTAGAGTTTGTAAAAATTCCAAATAAAAAAACTTGGTTTACTAAACACATTATTGATTTTGCTTTTTATAACATTTATTATTATGGGTACCCAGATAACGCCAAACCAGAACGTTCAGTG
This sequence comes from uncultured Acholeplasmataceae bacterium, assembly GCA_963541565.1. Lineage (GTDB taxonomy): Bacteria > Bacillota_I > Bacilli_A > Acholeplasmatales > Acholeplasmataceae > CALISC01. Next base: position 4,926 of record CAUTUJ010000004.1, read on the forward strand.
TATAGCGCATTAGTTAAAGATATTGAGAAATTCCTTGTAGTTGACACTTTCTCTGCAACTTTTGATGATGGCGATTTTTCAATTAAATCAGCACTAGATGCTCAATTTTCTAACCCTAAACTTATCAAAACACCAACTGACTACGCGCGCGCTGTGCATGGCGGGAAAAATGGACATGTCACAACTTATCGTGGTGTTGATTTGACACCTTTTATTGAACAAGATGGTTTCGCACCTTGGTACGATGATCAAATTCTACAATATTGGTGGCTTGAAGGCCAATGGGTAAACAAAAACCCACAAGCGTTTTGCTATCGTGTAATTACTTATCCCGATGGTTCTAATGAACATCAATTTTATAGCGTAGACGTTTCGTATATGATTGGTGTCTCTGTTTGCATTAGGTAGTTTATTTTTACCACCGGTGCGAGTTCACACTTTTTCTTCTCTAGTGTTTTTTGCAGATTTCCTCGCATAAAACAACCAAAAATACAAGTCAATTAGCCTTTTAGAAGTGAAAACAATAGGCACAAGGAAAAGGACGCTTAAAAAGATATCCACAAAGTATTAAAATTATCAATTAATGTTTAGTTGGTTATAAACTTGCGAAAAGTTTAGGACTTAAAAACTTATCATTTTTTGATTTTTGGCTAAAATAAAAGCGGAATTACAAGTCGTTTTAAGACTGTAATTCCGCTTTTTAATATTTACTTTAAGTGAAAACACAGCAATCAAACACTAGTTTAGTTAATCAAATACCTAGTGCTTTTGCCTTGTTTTCGTATTAAGACAAAGTTTTCTTTAACTAACGTCGCCAAAGTTCGCTCAATCGTGATTTTAGAAAAATACGGACACTCTTTCATAATTTCTCGTTTGGTGAAAACCTTGAACTTATCTTTAATTTGTTTCCTGACAACATCAACTGCTTTTTTACCTGCTTCAATTGCCGAGATTTGCACTCTAAAGTCCTCGTATGTCTTGGCCAAAATTTCGGTAAAAAACTTAATGAAGTCAATAGTTGAGTCGGTGCTAGCGTTTAGATTTTTTTGAACATCTACCAATGTTGTCTCCATTTTGGCTTTAAAGCGGTTTAAAAACTCATCTAACTTACCAACTCTAGAAATCGCGTAGCCTTCTTTAAGTAAGCATGTGTGGATCAGTAAATTGGCAATAATATAGTTGAAACGTACAAACGGAGAGACATAGATAAACTTCGCGATAAAGCGCGGAATGATAAATAATTTTAAGTCTGGGTTGGTTGCCATCTCTGCGTTGTACTCCGCACAAATTTCTCTTAATTTATTTTTAATTTCGTTAGCCTTCACGCCTTCATAACGGTCGCCTTTTTTGCTAGAAATGTTAAAGTAATTTGTAAATCTAGTTTTGCGGTAAGCCTTTAGCAGACTATTGGTTTTCAGACCTTCACTGATTTTATTGTAAAAAAACTCAATTGTGCTGATGTCAATAGTGATGTCTTTGTAATTTAAAAACACTGTTTTAATTAACTTAGCGTAGTTAAGTAGCGCAGACTCAGTTGAGTTTACAGGTTTAATTGCACCAGTAAAAAGTTTATCAAAACGAGAGCGTGTAATGTTGACGCCGTAGAGTTGAGAAATTTCAAAAATATTGTTTTGAATGGAAGATGGCACGAAAAATTTAGCCTTCTTTACATTTTGCTTAAATAAAAGCGAAATGTATTCAGTAGACTGATTTACATAAACTACATTTTTAATTAGTTTGTTGGCATCAGAAAGCAACATAAAAATTTCTTTGTCTTGCATACACCTATATTTTACAACTTTTGATATATAAAAACACAATTAAAATAAAATTTTTTAATTTTTTTTGGAAAACTGAAAAAAATAAAATAAACTATCGCAACAAAATAAAGCGGTTTACTGCTATAATTTAAGTAAGAAAAGCGAGGAAAATATGGCAGAAAATACAACAATCTATCACGTATCTCAAAACAAAGAACCTAAGACTGAAAACTACAAAATGTGGAGAGTCAGAAAAGAAGGTTCAGATAAAACTATTAAGTTTTTTGAGACTCAAAAAGAGGCAGTTGCTTATGCAGAGGCCTTAATTGAAAAAAACGGTGGTAGTTTAGTAATTCATAAACTAGATGGCAAAATTCGCAGGCAAAAATACAATTTTTGTTAATTTCAAAAGAGATTTGATTTATGAAACTAATTGTTGCAATCATTACCAACGACGACGCTAATAAGGTTCAACGCGCTTTAAACCAAAATAAGTTTCAAACTACTAGATTAGTCACTACAGGTGGGTTTCTTCGTTCTAAAAACGCGACATTTTTAATTGGTGTCAATGACGAGTTAGTTCCACAAGTTCTAGACATTATTGACGATAACTCCAAAAAACGCAGAAAAGATGTGCCCAGCACTATTTTAAACGAGTTTGGCGGCTTTTCTTCAATTCCGGTTTCAGTAGAAGTCGGGGGTGCTGTAGTTTTTGTTTTAGATGCTGAACAATTTTTGCGCTTCTAAGTTAACTAATTTTTTAAGCAATTTAAAAAAGGATTTGGCTATTTACCAAATCCTTTTTTATTTTTGCTAGTGGCAAATTTATTTTTTTGCTTCACCTTGATTAGCTGCGTTCATCTGAGCGACAATTTGTTTAACTTGTTTTTCAGAAAAAGTACGGCCCATTTGGCGGCCCATTGCGCGAATCGCGGCTTCGTTGATTGGTGGGTTTTTAGCCAAATAACGTTTAACGTAGAAACGCGCCAGGTAAAAGCCAAAAAACACACCGACTAAAAACAGAACAATTGGCGCAACTATTGCTGCCCAAAGTGGCGCAGTTGCAGCCATTATAACTAAATTATGCATATTTTTAAACTCCTTTTTTAAAAGGTACGCGGCTAGTTTTCCTTTTGGAAAATTAGTAGTTTTTTATTTGAGTAAACTGTAGATTTTTCTAAAGTGTAGCCAGCAACCGAAAAATCTTCAAAATCTGCCTTGCATTCAATTGCAACTTTACCGTTTTGCTTAAGTATGTCTTTAACCGAGTGCAAGATGTTCTTGTAGTAATTGGTGTTAAAAGGCGGGTCTAGAAAAATATAGTCAAAAAACACTCCTTTGGCAGAAATGTGTCCAAGGTAATCAAGGTAATCTAGGCGTTTGACCTCGTAAGTGTTTTTATCTGCCTTGCATATCGCTAAGTTTTCCAGCACAGTTTGTTCAGACTTTAAAAAACGGTCGTTGAAGTAAACTAGTTTAGCACCGCGAGAAAGCGCTTCGATGCCAATTTGTCCGCAACCTGCAAATAAATCTAGAAAAACTTTGTCGTTTAGGTCAAAAAGCGAGTTAAAAACCGCTTGTTTTAAGATTTCTGAAGTTTCTCTGGTTTCATCTGAAAACACACGTTTTAAAGTTTGTCCTTTAAATTTACCTGTTAATACTCGCATCTGATCACTTCCTGTTTAGTTCGTAGTATTTACGAATTTTATCGGCATTTTTGTTTTGTTTTAATTTCTTTAAGGCCTTGTTTTCAATTTGGCGAATGCGTTCACGAGTCACAGAAAATATGTTTCCAACTTCTTCTAAAGTCCTAGTTTGTCCGTCGTATAGCCCAAATCTTAGTCTAAGTACACGCTCTTCACGGTCGGTCAAGCCTTGCAGAACCTCGTTTAAAACGTCTAAAAGTAGTTGTTTATTGTCGTATTCCTCGGGAGTAATGGCGTTTGGATCTGAAATAAAGTCAGCCAAAATTGAGTCTTCCTCTTCACCAACTGGTTGCTCTAAAGACACAGGGTCTTTAGCAATGCGTCTAACGTGATTTAACTTCTCTTCAGTTAACCCAGGCATACGTGCACAAATCTCTTCGTCTGTTGGAGTTCTGCCAAGTTCCTGGGTTAGTTGAGATTGGGTTTTGGTGATTTTGGAAATCGTTTCGTTCATGTGTACAGGAATACGAATAGTTTTTCCTTGATCGGCAATCGCTCTGGCAATCGCTTGGCGAATCCACCATGTAGCGTAAGTTGAAAACTTATAGCCCTTTTTGTAGTCAAACTTGTCAGCCGCGCGAGCCAAGCCCATTGACCCTTCTTGACATAGGTCTAAAAAAGACATGTGCCCGCGGTCGTATTTTTTGGCAATTGAAATGACTAGACGATAGTTGGCGTCAATTAAACTGTGCTTTGCCTTCATACCCTTGTATTCAACTTTTCTTAAATCCAGGATTTTTGGATCGTACTGGTCAACTCCGTTGGCAAGCATTTCATTAATTTGCTCAGTTGCAGACTTTCCGTCTTCCATTTGAATAGCTAATTCTTGCTCTTCGTCAAAAGTCAGTAGTTTAATTTTAGTAACATCGGCGTAGTAAAGACTAATTAAGTCAGTTGAGGGGATGTTTGTGCCAGTATTTTTAAAAAGATTTGAATGATTGATTTCATTTTCTAAGTCTTCTGCGTCTTTCAGTTCTTCAACATCTATTTCAGTCTCGTCAACTAGACCAGTTACTTCGTATCCTTCGTTTTTCAGGCGTTCAATGATGGCATCTAGCCCATCTGCCGAAGTGTTGATTTTATTTAGCTCTTCTAAAGAAATAGTTTGTTCGTCGCCGATTTTTTTAACTATTTTTTTATAAACGCTGTCTATTTTTTTAAGAGAATCTGCGTTTGTTTTAGTTTCCTTTGTATTCTTTTTAGGCTCGCTTTTTTTGACAACTCTTGCAACTTCTTTTTTTGTGGATTTTGCAACTTTAGCCGGTTTTTTTAAATCAGTTTCTGGCTTAGTTGTCTTTACAGTCTTTTTAGGCTCACTTTTTTTGACAACTTTTGCAACTTCTTTTTTTGTGGATTTTGCAACTTTAGCCGGTTTTTTTAAATCAGTTTCTGGCTTAGTTGTCTTTACAGTCTTTTTAGGCTCACTTTTTTTGACAACTTTTGCAACTTCTTTTTTTGTGGTCTTGGTTGCTTTTTTAGCAGATTCTTTGACTTTTTTTACAGTTTTTTCTGTAGCTTTTGTTTCTTTTGGCATCTACAGTTATTTCGCTAATGCTTTCTTAGCCTTATCGCAAAGTTCGCTAAACGCTTTTTGGTCTGAGTTTGCAAGTTCTGCTAAAACTTTTCTGTTAATTTCAATTTTAGCAAGTTCAAGACCATGGATGAATTTTGAGTATTTCAAATCATTAAGAGCGCATGCTGCGTTGATTCTAGTAATCCAAAGTTTACGGAATTCTCTTTTTCTTTGTTTACGGTCTCTAAATTGATAGCGAAGCGAACGCATCACTTGTTCGTGTGCTGTTTTGTATAGTGCGTGTTTTGAACCAAAGTAGCCTTTTGCTAGTTTTAATACTTTATTGCGGCGTGCTTTGGTAGTTTTTGAATTTTTAACTCTTGCCATGTTTGTATTCTCCTTAAATAATAATTTGTATTTTTATTTATACAAGTTGGTTAGTTTTTAAAAAAACTAACGAAGTCCTGCCACAAGTTGTTTAATTCTTCTTTCGTCTGATTTAGAAACTTGTGCGCCTTTTCTTAAATGAACTGTTTGTTTGTGAGTTTTGTGTGCAGATAAGTGACTGCGGAATGCACAACCTCTTAAAATCTTTCCAGTTTTAGAAATTTTTACTCTTTTTTTAAGTCCAGAGTGGTTTTTTTGTTTTGGCATAATTTAAACTCCTTTATTTATTTTCTTTTTTTGCCGGGGCGATGGTTGCAATTAAACTACGTTTATCCATTTTTGGTTGAGCCTCAACCACGCATTCTTCGCCCAATTCTTGAATGAACTTTTGCATAACTTCCATGCCAAGTTCAACGCGTTGAATCATTCTACCGCGGAAACGCATTGAAATTTTGACTTTATTGCCTGCTTTAAAGAAGCGTCTGGCGTGTTTTAACTTGGTGTTAATGTCGTTAACGTCAATAACTGGCGATAGTCTGATTTCTTTAATTTCAATGATAGTCTGATTTTTCTTTTGTTCTTTTTCCCTTTTTAGTTTGTCGTATTTGTATTTTGAGTAGTTCATAATTTTACAAACTAATTTTTCAGCCTTGACATCTGAAACTAAAACTAAGTCAAGTTCAGCCTCTACTGCTTTTTTCAAAGCATCTCTTTTACTCATTACACCTAAGTTTTGGCCGGTTTCAGAGATTAGCAAAATAGTTCTGTCTGGAACAAACTCATTGACATACTCAACAGGTTTTTGAACTCTTACTCTTTGATTGCGATAAAAATTATTGATAAAATTACTCCTTTCTGGAAAGCATAAATTAAAAAAAGAGTGCAAAGCGAGCACTCTTTTTAAAAAAATTACAAAATATATAAAAAAATAGTTAGTAACTTTTTGCCTATTACTAAAATGCAATCAGGCGAGAGCGTTGCGTTTTTTGCAAACTGCTGCTGCTTTCTACGCTATTAATTTTAACACACCTTCTTACTTTTCAAAGCAAATAAGAGAGGTTGACAAAAAAACATCGAAATTAAGCGATTTTGGTAAGTTAAAAGCGTGGAAAAAACCGCCGTGATTTGTTAAAATTATAGTATTCTTGGAGGGAAAAAATGTTAGAAAAAGAATATTTATCTAAATTAGAAAAATCAATTAAAGCAGACAACAGTAAAACTGTGCTTCGTCGTGCTTTGACTAAAGGAAATCTACAAGATGTTGCCTACATACTTGAAGAAGAACAAAATACTCAGTTTAACTTCTCAGTAAACATTGAAACTCTACCTGTTGCCAACCAAATGCGCTCAGGTCGTTGCTGGATTTTTTCAGGTCTAAACTTTCTTCGAGAAATTACTGCAAAAAACCTTAAATTAACCGAATTTGAGTTTTCACAAAACTACATCGCTTTTTATGATAAACTTGAAAAAATCAACTTCTTTTTTGAATCTGTTCTAGACTTTTTAGACGCAGAAGTTGACGACCGTACACTTCAATTTTTACTAAATCAAGGTATTCAAGATGGCGGTCAATGGGCAATGCTTCAAAACTTAATTGAAAAATATGGACTTGTGCCAAAATCTGCAATGCCAGAGACCACATCTAGTTCAAACACTGGTTTGATGAACGAAATCATTAATGTTCGCTTGCGTAAGTTTGCCGCAGACGTACGCCGTGCGCACAGCGAAGGCAAGGATTCAGATATTCAAAAAATCCGTGAAGTTGCAACTCAAGAACTTTATAACTTCTTAGTTACAAACTTTGGTATGCCACCACAAAAGTTTAACTTTGAATACACAGATAAAAACAAAAAATATCACCTTGTTCAAAATCTAACCCCACAAAAATTTTACAACAAGTTTGTTGGCCTTGACTTAAACCAATATGTCTCTGTTATCAACTCACCAACTAAAGACAAACCTTTTTTAAAAACCTACACTATCTCTTACCTTGGCAATGTTGTAGAAGGCAAAAAAGTTGTTCACTTAAACTTACCAATTGAACGTCTAAAAGAAGTGACAATCGCTCAACTTAAAGACCAAGAACCAGTTTGGTTTGGTTCAGACGTTTCACTATTTGGCGACCGTACACACGGTGTTTGGGACGACCTTTTATTTGACTTTGAACAAATTTTTGACATAAACGTAACTTTAGATAAAGAAACTCAACTTGACTATCGTGCTTCTGCTATGAATCACGCTATGCTTTTAACTGGCGTAAACTTAGTAGATGGAAAACCAAACAAATGGAAAATTGAAAACTCTTGGGGCGATAAAGTAGGTTCTAAAGGTTACTATCTATGCACAGATTCTTGGTTTGACCGCTATACTTACCAAGTTTTGATTAACAAGAAATACTTATCTGACACTGAACTTAAAGCCCTTGACACCGAACCTATTGTGTTAAAACCATGGGATCCAATGGGTACTTTGGCTTAAGTTGTAGACAGTTTGTTTTTAAAATAAAAATAATTTTCAAATCAAACCTAAAGTATTTTTTCAGAATTATTAACTTTTTTGAACTTTGTGTAAGGTTTTTTAGCAATTAATTGTTAAAAAAGGAGTTTAGATTATGTATTTCAATATTGAGCATGGAACTGAATTAATTGTCAGAAAAAAACTTACTCAATTTATTGAAAAGTATTTTCGTTACCTAGGCTACGATTTTAGACATACTTTGTTTAAACAAATTATTTATATGGAGACACAAATTCAAACTAAATTAGAACAGACACTAAAAAACTCTTATGATGCTTACTTTTATTTACTTAGCAATAATCAAAATATCTTTTCTTCTAGTTTATTAAAGAAGTTTTTCTATATCCTAAAAGAAGAAGAACTTGCTACTGACTTAATTACGAGATTAACGGATTTATTTTTCAAGACTTGCGTTGAAAATTCACTGTAAAACTCAATTATTTTTTCACATAAAACCTTTAAAACAATGGTGGAATTAGATACAGAATATAGGTTTTTGATTAGTTTGATGTTTTTAAACTATTCGTTAGTAAAGGTCGACATTCCTACGTTGGTTTTTAATGAAACTGTATTAAAAGAACTAAGTGAATTATATATTTTAGATAGTTGAAATAATTTAGTTTGCTATATTACTAAATTCATATTAGAAAGTAAAAAGCAAGATAAATCTTATTATCAAAATTTAAAGAAACTAACTTTTAAAGAAATCTTTCAAACCTTGTCTGATGATAAGGTTTTACTTACTCAATTTGGAGTTAAACATTTGTATATTTTTGGTTCTTTTGCACAAGGCACCGAAAGACTAGACTCAGATATTGATTTGCTTGCTGAGTTTTCTTTAGATATTACTAAAGAAAACAAACAAAAAATTAAAGATACTTTAAAACAGCTTTATTTTGAAAAATTCAAAAGATTTGTTGATTTGATTGAAGTTGGACCGTATTTAAGCGAAAACTTACTAAAAGAAATAAATAACTGTACAAAGGTATTTTAAAAAGAAGTAAAAATGGCAAACAAAGGACTTAAAAGTTATTGTAAATTTTTAACTCATTCTCTTGGTAGTTTAGTAAAAACTAATGTCAACGTCAACAATAATGACGCTAACTTGCACATCATTATTCCTTTAATTGAAAACGTTGGCCTTGGTCCAATTAAAACCAGTTTAATATATAACCACCAAAACAATGCCGAAAAAGATTTCTTTGGCAGAGGTTTTAAACTAAATTATTTTACTAAAATTCAAAGTACGGAAGGTAAAATTTCTGTTTTTAACGCAGATGGCTCTGTCGTTGAGTATCCTAAACCCGGTTTAAAAAACCAAGAGACTCAAACAGAAGTACATAACTTTTCCGATGAATATCATTTAAATTCGGGTTTTTGTATTAAAGATAAATATGGAAATAAAACAGTTTTCGCGGAACCTGTTAATATTAACTATCCTAGTGAAATGATAGGGATAAATGGTGAGAGACTGCTTTTTGATTTTGTAGATGTTGAAAAAAGAATTGTAAACGCGCACGGTAGTAAAATAGTTTTTAAAAAAACTAGTGACTTTATTTCAGAAGTTGCTTATTTTCAAGACGACAAAAAAGTTTATTTTGCAACGCTTGAGTATGAAAATAGTAAGTTAACAAAAGTTACACACAAGCAAAACTGCACAATAATTTCTGAGTTAAAAATTTTTTACCATGATAACCAAATCACACTTTTTAACGCGATTTCAAAACGAGGTCTTGTTTATAGATTTGTAGACGACAAAGTAGCTGAGTTTGCTGAAGTTTTTGGAGATTCCTTAACTGAAAGAAACAAAAATACAATAACATACGAAGACAGAAAAACCACTATAACTAATTTAGCAAACCCCTCAAAACCAGAGCGAAGTTATGTGTTTTTTGACGATAAAGATTTCCCGCTTTTTGAATTTGACAGTCAAATGAATGTAGTTGAAACTGAATACAGTCATGAAACTAAACAACTACTTTCCAAAAGCACACCTATTTCTGTTTTAGACCAAAAAAATAATTTATTTAAGTCTACTATCGCTGATTTTGCCAAAAACGAGGTTGACGTACAAAAAGTAGATTTAGAACCTGGTTTTTTTAAAAACTTCTTAAAAGAAAGTGTTTATCTTGCCAAAACTACCGGAAATGGCGGTAGTTTAACTTTTAATATTCCGGTTAGCGGCATCGCCACTGACGAGATTTTTGTCGCAATTTGGGGTAGACAGTTAACCCCAAAGACAAATGCATCAAAGGTTGAAGTAAGACTGACTGCTGGTGGCGAAGACAGCGATGTATTTAAAAAAGAAAAGATAGACAACAACTTTGACTTAATCACTTTAGGAGTTTCTGCTACTAAAACTTTTGATTCAATCGAATTATGCGTATTATTTGCAGGAAAGGCTTCAATTGAAATTGGCGGAATTCAAGTATTTAAAAAAGCATTTGGTGCTTTTTATGCATACGATAAGTCTGGCAACCCTAAAGATATTTCAAGTGGCTCTATCGGCGTGCAAGTTAAACACAACGCAAATAATTTTCCAGAAAGCGTAGCAGGTCCAGAAGGAGCAGCGACTAAATACTACTACAACAAAGACGGTAACGTTGCATATGTTAAATATCCCTATGGTGTGTTTTTGAAAAACAAATACTGTGATTTTCATAAATCTAATCTATTGTCTACAACAGTTTCTTCTGCCGACGGTAAAAACATTTTAAAAGTTGAAAAAAACTGGACTAAAGATGGCAGAATGTTAGTCGGCGAAATAGACGAACTGGAAAACAAAAAAACTTTTGAATACGACAGTTTAGGCAGAATCACCAAAGCGGTCAACGCACTTGGCGTAATTTCTTTAACTGAATACAACGAAGACAGCACGATTAAAAACTTCAAAACCACTTTAAATAATTTATCTACACACGCGGAATATGAATACAACGAAAAACAAGATCTAACTAAAATAAAGTTAAAAAACGGCTCAGAATATGAGTTTAATTACGATGATTTTGGCAATATCTCACAAATTTTGATAAACAAAACTTCAATATTTATCTATGAATACTCACCAATTTCAAATAATTTATTAAGCATCAAATTTGGAACAAAAGGAGATACTTACTTATTTGAATACAATTCAGATAATTTACTAGACTCACTTCACTACCAAAAAGACAATAAAAAGTCTTTAAGATTTAAATATCAATACAACGAAGAAGGCCAAATTATTGCGGTTTTTGACAAAAATAATGCAAAGATTAAAGACTTTTTTTATGACGAAGATGGCGAAATTATAAAAATTCAAAATCCAGGTATTGAAATCAACAAGTTACATGATAATTTAGGTAATGTTAACCGCAAATCAATTATTGTAGATAAACATAATTTAAATTTTGCATATGACACAGTCGAACGCTCAAAAGGTTCTTACCCCGAAACTATTATTGAGGCGTTTGCGGGTGAAAGAGCATATATTGGTATTTTTAGCGATGATTCTAATTTAACCAATAAAAAAGGTAAAATACTTAAATCAATTGAACACCAAGACGAAAAACCTATTGAACTAGACACTTATCTAGAAGGTATAATTCCTTATGTTAAATTAGATAACAAAAAATTGCTTAGCTACAAATTAGATATGCCAAATCCTTTTTCTTTAGAAAACGGTGGTATTCAGTTTTGGTTTAAACAAACCGAATACGGCAACTACTATCAATGCTTGTTTAGTTGTAAAGACAACAATGCATACGACAGCATTGGACTATACTTGCAATACGGCAAAATCATTTTAAAAGTTGTTGACTTTGCTGGCAAAACACACGATATTTTAACTAGTGATTTTTCAATAAAAGAAAAAGAATGGAACTTTGTAGCACTTTCTTTTTTCAACAGAGCAGATGGACAAGGGTATTCTGAAGTTTCTGAGTTTGCTTTTTCTTTAAACGGGCACACTCAAGTCTATCAGCAAGCAGATCCGAGAATAAACTTTGACCTTGGCACAGATTTAGTTTACAACATTGGACACGAATACAACGGAAAAAGCAGTTATTACCACTTCTACGGTCAAATTACTTGTCTGTATATTGCTGGAAAAACCTATATTGACGTACCAGAAATTAAAAGATATTACCGTGCTACTAAAGATTATTTGATTGACAATCAATTATTAGACGCAGATACTCAAACTGTAGATTTTAGTCAAACTACTTACTTTAACATTACTCAAAAAAATTTAAAAGATTTTGAAATTTTCCCACTGCAAAACTCAGTAACTTCGTTAACTAACCAAAAACCTAGCCGTTTTAGCACAAGAAACGTTTCAAATTATGACAAAGACCGCACATTTAACTTCAACAACTCAAACAAAAGATACGCCTTTGTGGCAGACGGCAATGAATTGGTTTACGACTTTCAAACTAACGGAACTGGAACTATTGTCTTTAAAGCGTTTTCAGATACTCGCGAAGACATGCAATATTTATTTGAAGCAATTGACGAAAAAAATCAGAAAATTGCTTTATTTAAAAACAAAGACTCTAAGTTAGTTATAAAATATGGAACTGAAACTAAAGAAACTAACTTAATGTTTACTTGCAATTCTTGGCATTTTGTTGCACTTTCTTTTACAGAAGTAAATGAAGGCAATGGATACGGGTTTACTCAATCTACTTCTTTTAGACTAATTCTTGACGATAGCGAATATATTTGGATCTCTAGTCAATCTGGACTAGGGAACAACTTAAAGTTATTTGTCGGCAGAAAATTAACTTCAGATTATAGCTCTTATAATTTAGGCTACCTAGCTGATTGTATGGAGTTGCAAGGCCAAATAGAGATGCTTTCGTTTAGACCTGCTTTTTGTGAGAAGCAAACTCTTGAAGAACTTAAAAAAGAAATTCTCGGCATTTCGCAAAACAAACAGTTTGATACGCTCGGCATGCTTAAAAATATTGTTTTACACAAAGCCGGTCAAAACATTATGTCTACTACTTTTGATTACAAAAGAAGAGAAAATGACCACAAATATATCTCTAAGCAAATTTCAAAAGAACTACACCGTTTCAAACATTCTACTGAACTTAGTCGTACATACGAGACTGATGCACTTGGCAATGTCTTATCTATTAAAGACAATATTTTTAAAAACCACACATACAAATACGATTTTCGTGGATTTTTGACCAAAGACGACAACAAAACTATCCAGTATGACGACAACGGAAATATTTTAAAATATGGCGACACAACTTTTAAATACTCAGACCAGATTAAAGACTTACTTGTTAAAGTAGACGACAACGAAATTATTTACGACGATAAAAACATATTTAACCCTAAATCATATAAAGGCAATCAATATTTATTTGAAGGCAGAAGATTAGTTGAGTTTACAGATAGCGATGACAATACTTTTACTTATGAATACGACGATAAAGGGCTTAGAACTAAAAAAATCGCACCCGACGAAACAATTTACTACTACTATGATGACAATAAATTAGTTTCACAAGTTTCAGATAGCCTTAGACTAGACTTCTTGTATGACGAAGATAATTTACTCTATGGTTTTATTTTAGATAAAACAAAAAATTATTTTTATCTAAAGGACAGTTTACAAAATATTTTAGGTATAGTTGATGAAAGCGGCGAAAGAATAGTTGGATATGAAAGTAATGCTTACGGAAGTACTTATGTTTATTTTGACAATTCTGCGAATAGTCTCGCTGAAATCAATCCATTTAGATACAAAGGATACTACTTTGATAGAGAAAGTCAAATGTATTACTGCACAACCAGGTACTATGTACCTGAGTGGTGTAGATGGTTAAACATTGACAACCCTTTATTTTTAGAAAATGAATATTCGTCTACTAACAACTTATTTTCCTACTGTAAAAACAACCCCGTTAATTACATTGATAAAGATGGTCAATTATTTTTAAGTACACTAATAATTGGTGCGATTATCGGAGCTGCTATTGCAACCGGGTATAGTTGTTATAAACAAAAATCTGAAAACGGAACAATAAATTGGAAGAAAGTATTGCTTGCAGGTGCTATGGGTGCAGTTAGTGGTGCTGCTGCCGCATCTGGAATCGGCTTAATTGGTTCTTCATTGGTAAGTGGTGCTACTAGTTTTGTAGAAAGTGTTGGTAATGACTTAATTGATAATGGCGGAGATTTTTACAAGGTAAACTACATATCAGCAGCTTTTTCTGCTGTTGAATCTGCTGCAACGACAGTGATGTTGGCTGCGGGAATGAATGCAACCAAGAACTTGATTGCGAATTTAAAAATAGGTGTTTTGAAAAATGGATTTACTAGTAAATTTTATAGTATTTTAACTAAGAGTGCTCAAAATAAGGCTATTGGAAAAATCAGCGCTAAAGGTGTACAAGGTAGATTCAGTTTATTTGGTAAATCTTTAACTAAAGCTTTTAAAAAAGTACTCCCTGGTCCAACTGCAAGGAAAGCAATAATTGATAGCGCTGTTGATCAATTATCCAATTTACTTCCTGAACTCTTAAAAAGTTTATTTTAATATGATTTTATATAATTCAGTTGATAGCATATGGGAAATTCTTAGATTAAAAGAAACAGATACATTCTTTTTCTCGTTGACAGCAAGTATTATTATTTATTTATTTATTTAATAATAAAAAATGCATATCGCTTCTCTTACTCGTTTTTAGTAGGTAGATTATTAAAAGAAAACCTGTTTTTTAAAGAAAATAATGCTCTAAAGCCTAAAACACGATATTTGTCATATTTTTTTATTTTTAACATGTTTTCAGATATTATTATTAATATCTTGTTTATATTTTTATCTAAATATTCTTTTTTCCGATATTTTATAAAAGGATATGGCGTTTTAAAATTGGCAATTTTTTTATTTGTAAACAACTATCGTATCCGTTTAGACTCAAAATACCACAAAAAAGAAGAAGAATCTAGTGAATACATAGAAGAAAGTATTAAAAAAATACTAGAAACTAATCCGCATTTTTTTGATTGTTCCGAACCTTTTCCAGAAGACACTTCCGACCCGAAGTATAAAATTCTTATATTTAATTTAGCATTATATGTTTTATTTAAAACACTTTTAAACTTTTGGCGATAGCTCCGTTTGTAGTATCTATGAAGATAAAAAAGCTTTTAGAAAGGTCTTGTGTTACACTATTTTAAAATTATACAAACTTCAAGGAATTTTATAACTGATTTTGGCGAATTTATTTTCTAGAAAATTTGACATTTGTAAATTACATTTTTGGCAAATAAAAGACTTTTTAGGATTTCATACGCTTATGCATCCATTGCCCTAAATATTTATAAAACCTTTTTTAATTTTTGAAATAATATAAAAGAAAGAGTGTCTATGATCAAAACTAAACTTTTTTTAATTTTAACTAAATCAGAGAAACTTAATTTACTTCTACTTTCCGTTTTTAAGTCACTTGGTTTTTTGTCACTAACTGTTTCGCTATACGTGTTGTCTAAACTTTTTTTAAAACAAAACGCAACAGACACTATTCACATCGTTGGTTTAATAGTTGCAGTAGCAACGTTTGCTTTAATTCAAATGACCACGGCTTGGTTTGCACAAATTACCGCAAGCGCTGTTAAAACTAGAATTAGACTAGATTTCTTTGCCAGAATAATTGACTTTAAAAGTCCAAAAATAGCAGAAAACCCTACTAAATATACCCAACTTTTAACAGAAGGAGTAGACCACTTAGAGATTTACTTCACTAAGTTTGTACCTTCTTTTGCGGTAGCGTTTTTTTCAATTTTTCTGTTGTCTGGACTTTATTTTGTAAACGGCAACTACTTTGCTGGCGGAATTTTTTTGTTTTTCATTCCCTTAATTCCGGTTGCCATGGCACTTAGTCACCGCAAGGCCCGCAAAACTTTTAAGAAAAACTGGCAAGTATATTTAAATCTTGGCGAAAAATATACAGATAACTTAAGAGGTTTGCGTGAACTTAGACTTGCAAACTGCGAAGACATTGCTGAGATTAAGTTAAAAGAAAACGCAAAAGACTTTAAAGTCCAGACTATGAAAGTTTTAAAAATGCAGTTAAAATCACTGTTTATTATGGATTTTGTTACTTATTTTTCAGCAGCGCTCGTATTATTTTTGGAAATAATTTTACCGCTTCTTTTAAGAAAACAAGGGATTTACTTCTATAAATATGAGCTGTTAAACTCAAAAACTGTATTTTTGTGTTTAACAGCTCCAGCGTTTTTTGTACCACTTCGCCAACTTGGCTCGGCCTTCCACGCAGCAATGGCTGGAGTTTCAGCATACGAAAACTTAAACCAGGTTTATATGCAAACAAATAAAATAAGTGATGTTAAACACATAGAGTTTTTAGAATCAGTTCATACACTTGAGTTTAACAAAGTGAGTTTTGTGCACGGCAAAATCGAAGTCTTATCTGAGTTTTCATATAAGTTTGCTAAACCTAACTTTTATTTAATTAAAGGAAGGTCAGGATGTGGTAAAACTACATTTGCTGAACTTGCCTCTAAAATCCAAAAACCTCAGACTGGTGTAATTTATTTAAACAAAACAGATATCAATCAAATTAGTGATGCTGATTTTTATCAAAAACTAATGTATTTTTCGGCAGAACAGCCAATATACGGCGACACTATTTTGGAGTTTTTCAAAAATCACGGAGTTTCTGAAAGTGCCTTAATTAAAAAAGCCTTAATTGAGTTTGATTTACCTGAACTTAGTGCAAACCTTGACTACTTAGTTAATGCAAGCGAGGCTAATTTATCTGGTGGCGAAAAACAAAGACTATATTTAGCGTTAATTTCTTTAATTGAAAAAGATGTCTATATACTGGACGAAATTACTGCTAACCTAGATAAAGAAAATGAAACCAGGGCTTTAAGTATGCTTAAAAACAAAGCAAAATCAGCAATAGTTATCTTAATTTCACACCGCGTTAGCGCTGAAGTTGAAAACTCTTTAGTTTTAGACTTTGAAAAAAAAGAGGTTGAGAAAAATGCATAAGCGAGTTTTTCTGAAAAATAATTTACTGGCAATGACCGCTGCTGTTGTTTTTGGTGTACTTTCTCAATTAAGTGTACTTTTAATTGCCTCACTTCCCTTATTTATTTTATTTAAATACACTACACTTTCTTTTACTACCTTAGTAGTTTTAGGTGTTTTGGTGCCAGTAGTTGGACTACTTAGACCGTTTTTTCGGTTCCTTGAGCAATACTTTAATCACCTAGTGGCTTTTCGTATTTTGGAAAACTACCGCCTAGTTTTGTTTAAAGAACTTAAAAACACAAGCCTGGATTTACTTACCGAGACTTACAAAAGTGATTTTTTGACAGTCTTGACAAAAGACATTGAAACTCTTGAGTTGTTTTTTGCCCACACCATTTCGCCTTTCTTTATTTCGGTTGCTTTAGAAGTATTTGTTTTAGTTACTGCTTACTTTTTTTCACCACTTTTAGTTTTAATAATTTTTTGCACTCATTTACTCATTTTACTACTTTACTTTACGTTCTTTAAGTTAAGCCAAAGTAAGTTTAACGAAACCAGATCTTTATTCAAAACTTTAACTAAAGTAATATTTGTCAAAACTTCGGCTCTTAGAAGTATTTATATGTTTGGACAAACTGGCCAAGCCAGCACAGAGATTGAAGAACAATCTACTAAGTTAAATCAAAAAAATGTGTTTCTTAACTTACTGATTGAAGGTAAAATGGCGTTTGTTACTGCATTTACAACTTTACTTACAGTAGTTCTTGCTTATTTTGCCAAAATCATATTTAAAGTTGAGTTTGTGAGTTATTTCGCGCCTATTTTATTTTACTTAACCTTATTTTTAGTCTTTAGTTTGTCTACTTTATTTGAACAATACGCCTTAGTTCAGTCGGCAGATAAACGAGTTAATAAAGTATACGCGATGCCAAAAGAAAACCAGGTGGCGGGACAAACTGACATTACATTTGAAAGCGTTTGTTTCAAGTCAGTTAATTTTGGCTATAAAGCAGATCAACTAGTAATCAAAGACTTGTCTTTTGAAATTAAAGTTGGCGAAATCTTCGGCGTATCTGGACGCTCTGGTGTTGGAAAGTCAACACTAGTTAAGTTAATTTCTGGACTGGTTAAACCAGTTAGTGGTGAAATTGTTTTCAACAATAGACACAAAATCAACACTATTAACACCAAGTCTCTAAACCAAAATGTCTCCGTTTTATTTCAAGACGAACACATTTTTAAAGACACCCTTAGGTATAACTTGACTTTAGGAAATTCAAGTATCCAAGATAAAGCAATAATTAAAGCAATTGAGCAAGCAGGGTTGAGCGATTTTTTTAAAAACCACAGCCAAAACCTAGACCTTGAACTCACTCCTGAACACCTGAATATTTCAACCGGTGAGAAGTTTAGAATAGGCCTTTGCAGAGCAATTTTGAAAAACTCTGGGTTAATAGTATTAGACGAACCAACTAGATTTTTAGATCCTGAAAACGAAGAAAATGTTTTAAGTATTGTTGCTAACTTAAAACAAAACCACGCTTTTTTAATCATCACGCACAAACCAAAACCTTTTTTAATTTGTGACAAAATAATTAAATTAAATTAAAATATAAACATAGAGGTAATATTATGGAAAAAAATAAGAATTTTGGAAAACCAGGTAGAAGCTTTTATACTCTTTTGCCAAAAGCCGAGGGTTTTCTTGGCTTTACTTTAGCAGACTTTATTTTTATTGGTATTTCTGCTGCTATCATGCTGGCAATTGGTGGCCTGCTTTTTCCTCTGCACGCAGTTAAAATTTTTGGCGCCAAGGCCATTGGCTTTGCTTTTCCTTATGGTTTTTTAATCTACATTGTACTATACAAAGTCCGCAAACCAGGTACTCTTTTGCTGCTTAGTTTAATGCTTGGCATTCCTTTGGCTTTTCGCCCAGTAATGCTGTTTTCGTTTATCATCCCTGCGCTAATTTTAGAAATAATTTGTTTAATTATTTTTAAAAACTACCGAAAAACTACACCTAAACTCTTGGCTAGTGCTTTGTTTGTACCACTGCAAACTCCTGCGCAATGGTTCTACATGCGCTTAATTTCAGGAAAAGCCAATAATACAATTATTGTTGGCAGCACCTTAAACATCAGTTTAATAATTTCCTTTACTGTAGTTTTGGCAATTATTGGCGCTGGACTTGGATTTATAATCGCTAAAGAGTTTAAAAACCACAAATTACTTAAACTCAATGACTTTGTTGAGTAAACTAAATCCACTCGTTATACTTTTAAACTCTATTTTAATTTTTAGCCTTGGCTTGGTTTTAGCCGAAACCAAGGCTAAAACTTTTTTTATTTTAGTAAGTTTAATAATTCTAACGGCCTTTGGATTTGCAGACGCTTTGGCTCAAAAATTGCCAAGTTTTTTGGTTTTTACAGCGATAGTTTTAGCAGTTTTTTGGCTGCAGACCAAAAGCGCAGAGCAAACATATTCTGTATTTGTGCGATTTTTTGCGGCATTTTTGGCATACATTTTAATGAGCGGACTTGACCTTAGTTATTTAACTGAACTTTTAATTAAATTAAAAGTCTCTCGCAAATTTATTTTAGGGGTTTGCGTGATGTTTACTTTCTTGCCAGTTTTTATGCATGAGTTTAGACACAATATGCAAGTCAAGAGATATGTTGGCAACACTAAAAAAACACTTTACCAAAAGTTTAGAGGTCAAGTTGTACCAGTTTTAGTCAGAGCCTTTGAGATTACTGAAATGCTGACTTTAGCAGCAACTTTAAAAAACTTTAATTTAAACAAATCAGGGCAACTAGTTTTGCCGACATACTTTAAGTCTTTAGTTAAAAATATTTCTTTTATTTTTGTTAGTTTTGTGAGTTTTACAGGAGTAGCCTTGTATGCTTTTGTCTTTTAAAAACTACACGCTTACTTTAAAAGAAAACAACAGAGTAATTTTAAAAGATATCAACATTGATTTTTTGTCAGGTGAAATTTACTGTATATTTGGACACTCTGGCTCTGGTAAAACAACCATGTTAAATGCAATTTTAAAAAATATCGGAAAAACTCATGAATTTACGCAAAAAGGTGAAATTACTTTAAACCACACAGACATTCAAGCAATTAACGCGGATAACTACTTTAAAGTGGTTTCTGCAGTTATGCAAAATCCGCAAGATCAGTTTTTCTTTCCAAAAACTATATACGAGTACTCTTTCCCTTTATTAAACAAAGGACTTTCGGCCATAAAAACTCAAGAAAGTTTTGATGGTCTCACAAATCATTTTAAATTAAAAAACGAGGATGTTTTTACTTTGTCTGCAGGTGAAAAACAGATTTTAGAGATTTATGCAAACTTAGATACTGATAAACAAATCTATATTTACGATGAACCTTTGGCTAATTTAGACAGAAATAAAGTCCTTGAGTTTTTCACAAAATTAAATCATTTAAAAAAAGCCGGTAAAACTATAATTATTTTTGAACACCGAAGTTGTTTGCTTAGATACTTAACTGCACACAACTTTGCGTTAAAAAACGGAGAACTCAAAAAGTTTGATTTCTCGTGTTTTTCAAAAATTAAACCATTTGTCTTAAATAATCCTTCAAATGACATCGCGTTAAGTGTTAAAAACTTATCTGTTAAGTTAGGTTCTGACTTTATTTTTTTACTTAAAGAACTTAACTTAAACAAAGGTGAACTTAAACTAATAACTGGTGAAAATGGAAGCGGTAAAACCACAATTTTTAATTTACTACTTGGTAATTTAAAAACTCACAAACCTGGCAAAATTGAAGTTTATTTAAATAAACATAAATATAAAAACCTAAAAAAAATTAAAAAATACGTCAGTTATTTACCACACGATGTTCGCTATATGTTTTCAGAAAACAAAGTGGCAATGGAGCTGACTAAAGTTAAAAACCAAACTTTAGTTAATAAACTGCTTTTTGAATTTGGTCTAAATGATAAGTTAAACCAACACCCCTTTACGCTTTCACACGGTGAGCAACAAAGACTAGGTCTACTTTTAGCATTAGCCAAAGAACCTAAGTTTCTACTTTTAGACGAACCTACTTCTGGACTTGACGATGATCTTTGTTTTACAATCTGCAATGCAGTTGCTGACTACACGAATACTTATCATACATCAACTTTAATAATTACGCATGACCCTAGAGTCAAGGCTTATTTTAAAGTTGATGAAGTTGTTATTGGCAAACAAAACACAAGATAATAAATAGACAATATTGATGTTTCTGAATCTATGCTTAGCTCATTTTATAAATTATGGGATGATCATCAATATTTTGATTATTGGCTGGTAGCTACTAATATAAAATGACATAGTGCTTCAATAATTTGCTCCTTTTTTAAAAAATCTAATAACATTTTAGCGTTCTAATTCATTAAGTGCTAAATAAATAAACGGCTATATAAAGCCGTTTTTTATTACACAAAACATAATTTTTAAAAATATTAAAAAAATTAGCACTTTACTATTGACAGTGCTAAATTAAATATGCTAGAATACATACGAACCAAAAAGGAGGTATAAAAAAATGCTAACAGGTAGAGAAAAATTAGTCTTAAAAGCCCTTGTTTCTGAATACATCAAAACAGGCCGCCCACAAGGCTCTAAATACTTATCTGAAGAAATTCCTTATCTTAAAAAATATGCACCCGCCACGATTAGAGCAGATATGTGTAATTTAGAAAACCTAAACTTCCTTGAAAAAACTCACACATCATCTGGTCGTGTGCCGAGCACTAAGGCTCTTCGCTACTACATTGAAAATTTACTTACTCCCTCTAAAGAATGCGAAAACTTATTTCCAGTAGTAGATAAAATCGCCGATAAAGCAATTTTTTCAAAATCCGGCGTAGTTGAGGCTTTAACTTCCCTGCTTTCTTCTATTAAAAACTCTTGCATAGTTTCCTATGAAAGCTACACGATTTCCCAAAAAGTCAAATCAATCCAGTTAATTGCTTTAAATGAACTGCAAGCAGTGCTCTTAATAGTTTTAGAAAATGGACGAGTTAGCAACTATAAAATAGATATCCCTAAATACTTTAAGTTAAGTGTGCTAACCGACTGGCTAAATGCTCTGACTTCAACCTTGGTTAATAAAGAACTAACCGAAGTTATTGATCTGCTCGCCTTTCAACTTCAACCAGTATTGGCAGATGACCCGAAAACCAAGTTTATTCGGTTTTTAATTAAAGTTTTAAGAAAAGAAATAGTTAATCTCCACAGCGACAAATACACGCTAATCGGCTTTGAAAACTTCCAAGATAACCTTTTTTTTCAAACTAGCTCAGAAATGCATGCTTTTAAATCTCTGCTTTCTGTGAAAAACTTAAAAAATCTAATTAACGAAGATACAGGCCTGGCTATTCGCTTCACTAAAGAAATTGAGTTCATTCAAAAATACCCAGCAGTACTATTTACCCTACCTTATCGTACTGGAAACTCACTTTCTTGTCTGGCCTTGATGGCACCAGATACCGTTGACTACAACACGATTATTCCTTTACTTAAATATATTGAAATTAAATTGCTAGATCTTTTTAAAAAGGAGGTGACGGATGAATAAAGAAGAAAAGGACATTCCAGAAAACCCAGAATACAGTCAAACAAGTGTGGAAAACTCAAAAGATTTCAAAACCAAGCACAAAAAATCTATTCGCATTAAAGAACTTGAGGCTGAGTTAACAGAGGCAAATTCAAAGATGCTAAGAATTGCCGCTGAATTTGAAAATTACAAAAAACGTATCAAAACTGAACAAGAAACTGTCTTTAAATATGCAAATATGGATTTAATTGACAAACTTATTCAACCACTTGACCAACTAAGGACAGTTGCTGAAATGCCGACTGAAAACGAACTACTTAAAAATTTCTTAGTTGGCTTCAAAATGCTTTCAGACCAAATATTTACATTGTTAGAAGCAGAAGGCATTAAAAAAATATCACCTGCAATCGGCGATGAATACGACCCAATGGTGCACTCAGCACTAGAAAAAGTTGAGTCCACTCAACCTGAAAACACAATTACTAAAATTATTCAAAACGGCTACATATATAAAGACCGTTTACTTAGACCTGCCTTGGTCGAAGTTTCAAAAGGAGGAAACTAATTATGGCAAAAACAAATAAAATTATTGGTATCGATTTAGGTACAACCAACTCATGTGTTTCTGTAATGGAAGCAGGTGAAGCAAAAGTTATTCAAAACGCAGAAGGTGGCAGAACTACCCCTTCCGTAGTAGCGTTCAAAAACAATGGTGGCAATATTGAAATTATTGTCGGAGAGGCTGCCAAAAGAATGGCAATGACTAACCCAGATACAGTCACTTCAATTAAGAGACATATGGGGGAGACTAACTTTAAAACCAAAACTATTAAAGGTGAATACAAACCAGAAGAAATTTCTGCAATGATCTTGCAGTCTTTAAAAAAGACCGCAGAGGCTTATCTTGGCGCTGAAGTCACAGAAGCGGTTATCACCGTACCTGCTTACTTTAACGACGCACAAAGACAAGCAACTAAAGACGCCGGTAAAATCGCCGGTCTAAACGTGCGTCGAATTATTAACGAACCAACTGCGGCTGCTTTGGCATATGGTTTTGACAAACAAGATAAAGAACACACAGTCTTGGTATTTGACTTAGGAGGAGGTACTTTTGACGTATCTATCCTGCACCTTGCCGACGGTACATTTGAAGTCGTTTCAACTGCTGGCGATAACAAACTAGGTGGCGATGACTTTGATCAAAAAATTGTTGACTATTTAATTGAAAAATTCAGACGAGAAACTGCAGTTGACTTGTCACGAGACCGCTCAGCGCTGCAACGCCTAAAAGACGCCGCAGAAAAGGCGAAAAAAGACCTATCTGGCTTAACTCAAACCCAAATTTCTCTACCTTTTATTTCTATGGGTCAAGCCGGACCTGTACACTTAGAAGAAACTCTGACTCGCGCTAAGTTTGATGAGTTGACAGCAGACTTAGTAGAACGCGCTAAACTACCTGTACAACGTGCACTTCAAGACGCTAAAATGACTAGCGCCGACATTAACCAAGTACTGCTTGTAGGTGGCTCTACTCGTATTCCTGCAGTTCAAGAAATGGTTAAAAAAGAACTTGGCAAAGAACCAAACAAGTCAGTTAACCCAGATGAAGTTGTGGCAATGGGTGCCGCTATTCAAGGTGGTGTTTTAGCCGGCGATGTTAAAGATGTGCTACTGCTAGACGTAACTCCGCTTTCTTTAGGAATTGAAACTTTAGGTGGATTATTTGAAAAAATCATTGAAAGAAACACCACAATTCCTACATCTAAATCAAAAGTTTTCTCAACAGCACAAGACAACCAACCAGGTGTGCTTATTCATGTTCTGCAAGGTGAACGCAAACTAGTTCACGACAACAAGTCACTTGGTAGTTTCGCCCTAGATGGAATCCCACCAGCACCACGTGGCGTTCCTCAAATTGAAGTTACTTTTGACATTGATGCCAATGGTATAGTTTCAGTTAAAGCCAAAGACCTTGGCACTAACAAAGAACAGGCGATTACTATTACTGGTGGCTCTGGACTTTCTGAAACCGAAATTGAGCGTATGGTTAACGAGGCTAAAGAAAACGAAGAAGCAGACCGTAAGCGAAAAGAGTTAATTGACCTTAAAAATGAAGCCGACTCAATGATTTATCAAACCGAGAAAGCCATTAAAGACCTTGGAGACAAAGTAGACGAAAAAGAAAAAGCAGAAATAGAGACTGCTAAAAAAGACCTTGAAGACGTGCTTAAAACTGAAAACTTTGCGGTTATCAAAGAGAAAAAAGAAGCCTTTGAAAAACTTGCGCAAGGCATTGCAATCAAAGCATACCAGGCTAAACAAGGTGCGCAATTTGCAGACCAAGCAAAACCTACAGACGACAAAAACCCAGCAGAAGATGTAAAGGAAGCTACTTTTAGCGACAAGAACTAATGGCTGCTAAACGCGATTACTACGAGATTTTAGGAGTTTCTAAAACCGCTAGTGACGAAGAAATAAAAAAAGCCTACCGCACTTTAGCCAAGAAATATCACCCAGATATTTCTAAAGAAAAGGACGCTGAGACTAAGTTTAAAGAAGTTCAAGAAGCCTATCAAGTGCTTTCTGACCAAAGTAAACGCCAAAACTACGATAAATATGGCACAGAAGACCCAATGTCTGGGTTTTCTGGCCAAGACTTCTCTGGTTTTCAAGGTTTTACCAGTGGTTTTTCTGACTTTTTTGGCGATATTAAAGACTTTTTTCAATCATTTACTGGAGGTGGCTCAAGCCGCCAGGCAACAGGTTCTGCAGGCTCAGACATTCACACAACCCATAGGCTAAGTTTTGAAGAAGCCGCACTAGGCACTCAAATTAAAATCAAAATTCAGCGCCTAAAAAAATGCACAGAGTGTGCAGGCACTGGTAGTTTTGACAAGTCAGCACCAGCAACTTGTTCGGCTTGCCAAGGACATGGCAGGACCTATCAAATAAGAAACTCTATATTCGGCCAAATTCAAGAAGAAAAGGTATGTTCAAAATGTAGTGGAACTGGAACTACTGTTGTAAACCCTTGTCGCATGTGTGGGGGTCAGTCTAGAGTCAAGGCAACTGAAACCATTACTATTAACGTCCCAAGTGGCGTTGAAACCGGAGACGTGCTTTCGGTTAAAGGAAGCGGCAACGAAGGCGCTTTCAACTCACGCTCAGGTGATCTTTTAATTGAGTTTATTGTAGCTGAGTCTAAATTCTTTAAACGAAAAAACCTAGATATCTACACAACCTTGACTTTAACTTTCGCAGAGGCTGCACTTGGTGCCAACATTAATGTCCAAACAATTCACGGAAACATTGACTTAGTGGTACCCGCTGGCATTCAGTCAGGTGCTTTCTTAAAGTTATCTGGCAGAGGTGTGAAAAGATCTGGCCGACAAGGCGATCACTTAATTGAAATTAAAGTTCAAACTCCGGCAAGTTTAAGTTCTGAGCAAAAAGAACTATTTAAGCGTTTAGCCGAACTTGAGTCAAAACAAAGAAAATCTTTTCAAGACAGAGTTAAAAATTAGTCAAGTATATCAAACCCCGAACTATTGACTATTTGGTTGTTTTCAACAACAACTACCCCACCGTTTTGAAACTTAGCGGTATAACATTTTTCTTTATTTAAAATCCAGACGATAGTTTTAATAAAATGTGAGTGGCACACAACAAAAAGTGTGCCACTTTTTATTTTGCTTGCTTTATTTAAAAAACCTTTCGCTCTTTTAAAAAGCATTTCATCGTCTTCAAAGTTGCGACCAGTCTTTAGACTCGGAATTAAGGAAGTCGGCATTCCATCAAACTCTCCAAACTCACGCTCTACTATATCGCCGTCGGCAATTAGCGGCAATGTAAACTTAAGTTCATTTTTTAAAAAAATAGCAGTCTCAAAAGCCCTTGAAAAAGGCGACACCACTACTCTGTCTGGAACTAACTTGTTTTGCTTTAAAAACTGAGCCGTATTTTTTAGTTCAAAATACCAAACAGGGTCAAGGTGAGTATCAACGTGACCCTGAATTTTATTTAAGGCGTTAGTTTTAGTTTTGCCGTGTCTGATAAATACTATTTTCATGAATGCTTGCCTCTTTGATTTACCTTAAAATCATAACAAAATACCCGCATAATTTGCTAATTTTTAAGTAATTTTTTAAAATAACGCCAACTATATTTGCAAACAAAACCAGTTGATAACTTAAAAATAAGAGTAGATAAATTATGAAAATGACAAAAAAAGATGAATTAAAACTAATTAAAACTATTCAAATTTTACTTGCAAAAGACGAGCAAGACCTCAAAAATAATTTTAATGTTGCCAGCAAAATTGCCAAAACCATTGGCATCAACCACCAAAATTACAACCTAGATAATCTAAAAATTGATGATTTTTTAAAACTAAAACTAAAAACTGCAAAAGATTTTCTTGCGCTTGCATCAAAGAAATCAATAGATAATACAAAACCACTTGAAAACTCGGCAGATTTTCAAAAAAGATTTGCTTGGCTTTTTTTCGCTAAAAAAACCGAACATCTGCTTTGTGTATTTTTAGACAGTAAACTAAGAGTATCGGGTGAAAAAATATTTACAGACAAGAGTGCAAATAAGTTAAAAATCCCGCTTAAAGAAATCGTTTTACTTGCAAATCACTTTAAATCAAGCCAAGTAGTTTTAATACATAACCACCCAAGTCAAGATCCTGAACCCAGTGAAACCGACATTAAAACCACCGCAGTTTGCCAAGAAATTCTTCGGCATTTAGACATTAAACTGCTTGACCATTTAGTGTTTACAAACACAGAATATCGCTCAGTTTTTTCGTATTTTTAACAATATTTTTTCAAATAAAAACGCTATCTTTCAATTGCAAAACTAAGGGTTAAATGTTAAAATAACTTCGTATCTGCGTGCATTTTTATTCCCCTGAATTCACGCAATTTACTAAAAAATACGCATATAAAGAGGAAATTAATGGCTAATTTAAAGAATTACGATGAAAAATCCATACAAGTTTTAAAAGGTCTTGAGGCTGTTCGCAAACGACCTGGTATGTACATTGGTTCAACTGACTCAAGAGGCTTGCATCACTTAGTTTGGGAAATTTTTGACAACTCAGTTGATGAGGCTTTATCCGGGTTTGGCAATACCATCACTTTAACTGTCCGCAAAGACAACTCAATTTGTGTGGAAGACGAAGGCCGTGGAATTCCTTACAAAAAACATGAGTCTGGTATCTCTACACTACAACTTATCTTTACAACCTTGCACGCAGGTGGTAAGTTCTCAGACTCAGGCTACAAGGTATCTGGTGGTCTGCATGGTCTTGGCGGTGCGGTTGTAAACGCTCTTTCTTCTAAGTTCAAAGTAACTTCTGCCAGAGATGGCAAAATTTGTGAGCAAACCTACTCAGATGGTGGCTCTAAAATTCA
>CAUTUJ010000005.1:0-25283 GCA_963541565.1 uncultured Acholeplasmataceae bacterium
TTTTTAAAAGAAAAACGGTTGACTAAACTAGACTTGCCAACATTTGGAGTGCCTGCAATTAACGCTGTGATTTTGTTATTCTGAATTCCTTTTTTTGCGCGCTTTTCAAAAATGAAAGGTGCTACGGTTTTTTTAATAAAGTTATGAAGACCGCTAATGCCAGAGCCAGTCAGTCCATTTACTTTAAAAGAAAAGTAGCCTTTTTCTTTTAAAGCAGATATTGTTTTTTCTAAATGTTTATTTTCTACCAAATCTGTTTTGTTTAACAAAAAAACCACTGGTTTGTATTGAAAAATTT
The DNA here is from genome assembly GCA_963541565.1 of uncultured Acholeplasmataceae bacterium. Classification (GTDB taxonomy): domain Bacteria; phylum Bacillota_I; class Bacilli_A; order Acholeplasmatales; family Acholeplasmataceae; genus CALISC01. Next base: position 299 of record CAUTUJ010000005.1, read on the forward strand.
GGATAAGTTTCGGATTGATTGACGAAAAAGGCATTCTGGCATCTAGAACGTGAATTAGGATATCGATGTTTTTCTGAATTTTTTCAATTTCACGAAAAGCTGCTGCCATGTGGCCAGGATACCAGTTGATTTCCACTAAATCACCTCGCCAATGATTTTTTGTACAAATAAAGTACCAGTTCTTGAGTCTTGAGAGTTTTTGAAGTTATCGCCAAAAAATAAGTAAGTGTTTGGTTTTACTCGATATTTATCTAATTTATTTGTTTTATTTAGAGTATATTTTCGCATATTACTAATATCACTGTCACTAAACCTAGTAAAACCGAGTGGTCTAACTTCTTTGTTTTCTACTTTTAAATCTAAATTAGAGATTTCTACAGTGTCTCCAGGTAAAGCGTAGATTCTTTTGATTACATTAAAGGTTTTGTTGTTTAAGTCTTTTACCGAAAGCACGTAAACTCTACCGCGAACTGGCTGAATGCGAAAAGTTTTAATTACAGTAAACTGTCCGTTTTGATAAGTCGGACTCATTGATTCACCTGATACTCTAACCAATGAAAATAAAACAATAGGCAACAATATAATTACAAAAGCAATAACCATAGAAACAGGTTGAAGCGCTTTTTTTATCCTTTGATACTTAGTTAAATTTAAAGTATTAAAGTAAGTTTTGCTTTTAATTTCTTTGATTTGCAGATAAATATTTTTTGCGCAATATGGCAAGAAAAAAATGAAAAAAACTACACCAACTATAAATTGCGAATTAATATAATTTTGTTTAATTAAAAACAAAGTAAGCAAAGTCAGTGGTAGAACAAAATAAGTGCTTAAATTAACATAAGCAAATAGTTTGTGGCTAAATGTGGCTTTAATTGGGCTTGGTAAGGTTTGATTATTTTCCATAAGATACCTTTAAAAGTTTTTCAAAATTTCTTCAAGTCTAACTGAGTTAACTTGGACTTTAGATGGTTTATTTGGACCTTCTGCTGGTGCACAAATTCCAAAACGCACAAAATCAGCAACGTATTTTTGCGCAGCGTTGAAACCTACTGCAAAATTTCTTTGAATGGCGTTAATTGACGCACTTTGTTCTTTGACGACAAACCTTGCAATTTCTTTAAAAAGCGGACCGATTTCGGTAGTTTGTTTTGTGCCAAAATTGCTAGTTAGTTTTTCTGAACTAATTTCTGGCTCTTGTCTGGCGTAATTGGTTTTGATGTAGTCAATTGCTGAAAACAATTCATCGTCAGAAATATATGCGCCTTGCAGACGAACAACTGTGTCTAGTTCTTTGAAAAGCATATCACCGCGGCCAAGCAAACGTTCGCAGCCAGTTTCGTCAATTATAGTAGAGGAGTCTGTGTGAGTTGCGACTTTAAAGCCAATTCTGGTTGGAATATTTGCCTTAATTGTGCCTTTTACAACATCTGTAGTTGGACGCTGAGTGGCCACAATTAAGTGAATTCCGGCGGCTCTGGCTTTTTGGGTCAGTCTTTGGATTTTTGCCTCAACTTCTTGGCCGTATTGTACAATCAGCTCTGCTAACTCTTCAATAACTATGACAATATAGGGCATTTTGTCACCAAAAACTGTCTTGTTTTCCACACGTGAGTTGTAGTTTTCGATGTTCTTGCATTTAGCCTCGTCCCAAAATACTTTAAAACGACGATCCATTTCACTAATTGCCCAACTTAAAACAGCTGTTGCTTTCTTAGGGTCGGTAATTACTTTGGTAAGTAAGTGTGGCAGACCCTCGTAAGGTTTTAGTTCAACAACTTTAGGGTCTATTAAAATTAGTTTTAACTCGTCTGGCGAGTTTTTTAAAATTAAGGAAGTAATAATGGTGTTTACGCATACTGACTTACCTGAGTTAGTAGCGCCGGCTATTAATCCGTGCGGCATTTTAGTAATATCTAGGTTTACGATTTTGCCGTCAATGTCGATACCAAGTGGGACCACTAACTTGTTTTCAGGTGCTCTGAATTCGTTTTCGCGAATTACATTTGAGTAATTTACGATTTCTGGGTTGATATTTGGCACCTCAACACCAATGTAAGGTTTACCTGGAATTGGAGTTTGCATACGAATAGAAGTCACAGATAAATTCATTTGCAGGTTATGAATTAGTGAGTTATAGCGGCTAACATTAGTTTTGCTGTCTGGCTCAATTTCGTATCTAGTTACAGTTGGCCCTTTAATTGAGTTTACAACTTTACCTGTAAACCCGAGTTCAACGATAGTGTTGTCAATAATTTTAATTTGTTCAAGCAACCAGTCTGGTTTATCGTTTAGACTTAAATTAGACTTGTGAAATAAGTTAAGCGGAACAAAGTATTCGCCTTCCTTTGGTTTTGCTGGTTGGCTTTGTGAGTAAGTCTCTGGTTGAACTGTGGTTTCGCTTGGCATTGGTGAAACTTCTTTAGAGATAGTAGGTTCAATTGATGGACTTTTAGTTGTAGTTTGAGTAAAACCACGCACGGAGTTTAAAATATCGGCGTCTGAGTTTGCAGAATTAACGCTAACGCTTGGTTTTTGAAACTCACGAAAATTAGTTTGAACTGCGCTTTGTTCTTGAAAGTAAGTGGGTTCCTGAGTTTTAGCCTTAGTAATTTTAACTTGGCTGTCTGCAACTCCGGCTGCTTGAAACTCAGCACTACTTTTAAAAGTTTCTGGTTCAAACGTAACACTGTGGACTTCATCTAGTTGTTTAGAAGGGTCTTCTATAACCACTTCAACAAAACTAGTTCTAGGTTTTTGTTTGCGAAAAATTGGCGTAATTGTGGTGCCTGTGTCTGTCTTTTCAGGTTTTTTTTGACTGGCTTGATAAATTTGCTCTTGACCGTCTGTGGGAATACTTAAGATATTGTTAAACTCGTAATACGCGTTTCCGTGTTTATCTATAATTTCATTTTGTGTCATTTTTTTGTCAGCCACACTACGGAAAGCCTCGTATTTTTCCAAGGCATCAAAACCTTCGCCAACTATTGCTTTTGGATTTGAAATGTTTTTAACGTTTCTGCCAGTTCCAGGAGACGCCACTATAGAAGGCGTAAACTCCTCGGCTTCTCTAAGTCCATTTAGCGGGGCAAATTGGTGAATTTTGAATTTTTTAAATTGTTGGTTTTTAGTTAGTTTTTTAACTTTTTTTCGCCAGAAACACATAATTATTTTGCTCCTTTTTCGTTGTTTTGATTAACTTGCTTGTAAAGTTCTTCAAAAAACTCTTTATCAGTTTCAAAAAACATGTCGTTGTTAAACATTTTTTTAGAATAAATTTTGTAAGTCTCTTCACCGGTAATTTTAATAATTTCGTAGCCGATTTTGTCAAAAATCTTGTCAATCAACTTATCAAAAGTCAAAGTTTTTATCCAATAAAGCGGATTAAAAAGTCTGGTTTTAGAGTAAGCCTTGAGAGGCGCGGCACCGGCGAGTTTAGAATCGTCAATTTCACTTTTTACAGACCTGAACTGATCAATTCGCTTCAAAGTCAAACCTCTAAATAAACTAAAGATTTTGGCCGACATCATCTCATCAATTCTAGCAGCCACATAACTTGCAAACAAAATAGTTTCGTCAATTGTCAGCTCAAGATACGGTTTTTTTGATTTTGGAAAGTAAAGCGAAGTAATGTCATAGGCCAGTTGTTTTGAAAGAGTGTAGGCAAACCCGATTTGGCCTTGTTCTTTTTTAGCAACTTTATCGGTTTTATAGAGTTCTAAAGTCGCAACAATTGCTCTTTGCACATCAGTTTGCATATCTTTTTTGGCTTTTTTGACGCGAGTTTTTTTATTTATCGCAATTAAACAAGCATAAATGTAGAAAAGCAACATCAAAAAGAAACCCAGCGCCACACCAGATAACATCATTAGAATAGATGAAATTAAATTTTCAGGGGCAAACGCTTTGCCTAAAGTAAAATAAATTGTTGCCTGCATACTTTATATTATATAATAATAAGACGTCTTTTTAAGACATTTTAAAGAAAGTAAATGAACAGAAAAAAAGAAATAATTAAACTGGATTTAGCATTTTTAATTCGCTATATGGGAGACGCTTTGCTTTACCCATTTATGTTTTTATATTTCCAAAGTCTGGGCTACAAAAATGACCAAATTAGCTATATTTTAATTATTTTTCCACTAGTTTCTATTTTTATTAACCCGTTTTGGACATATTTTGCAAAAAACATCAATAGAAATATCTTTTTAATTGTGTTGTTAACAGCACTTGAAACTGGAGCAATTTTAGCCTTTATTTTCTTTACAAAAAACATTTACATTGTGGCCTTGATTTCTTTGGCAATCGCTATTTTTAGTCAACCAATTTACTTGCTTTTAGATTCTTTTGCAGGCGGTTTTTGTGAAAACAATGACTATGAGTTTGCAAATATCCGAATATTTGGCGCAATTGGCTACGCCTTACTTTGTGTAGTTGGTGGTTTAGTTGCAGATTACTTTGGTTTCAAAGTTTCTTTTTTGTCAGCAGTTACTTTGTTTGTTTTAGCTGGAGTTTTAATCTTTTTAATTAAGCCAATTAAGTTTACCAAAAGCGCTAAATTTGCTGAAAAAACTCAATTAAAACTACTTTTTAAAAACAAAAAGTTTTGGGTGTTTACCACTATTTTTGTCTTATTTATGAGCACTTTTAAGGTTTTTGACCAATTTCAACCAGACTACTTTTCGGTAGTAGGTTCAATAAATAAGTCTTGGTATGGTGCAATTTTAACTGGTTTTGTGGTGGTGGAAACTATCTTTATTTTTCTGCTTGCTAGATACTTTAAAGAAGTGGACTCTTACTTGCTTTTTGGAGTTGCAGTTGCGCTTACCTTGTTTAGGTTTTTTGTCTATATCTCTACTGATAATATTTACGCAATAATTGCAGTAACTCTACTTAGAAGTGTATCAATGGCGATATTTATCTTTGTTTACTTTAAACTACTATTTAGCCTTGTTGCCCCAAATAACTTTAATTTCTCGGTCATAATTATTAACTCATTGGTCAATGTTTTGTTTATTATTTTGAATATTTTTGCCGGAAAATTGACTAAAAATCACGACTATTTTTACTTCTTTTTAATCTGTATTGCACTGTGCGGGGTTGCTTTTTTAATCTACGCGCGTGATATAATGAGAAAGATTGAAAAGGAATATTTTGATATCAATGTTAACACCTGGTCAAGTTTATAAATTTGAAATAATTAAAAAAACTGACATCGCTTATATGGCGAAGAATTTTTTTGATGAAGAAATTTATTTTCTGCACTTCAACGAAAGCGAACACACTGATTTTAAACCAGGTGATGAGGCTGAACTTTATCTTTTTATAGATAGTAAAAAAAGACCTGCTTTGACTGTAAAAAAACCGATCATTCAAAACGGTGAAATGGGTTTCTTAAAAGTAGTTGGAAGAGTTGATGACCTTGGTGTATTTTTGGATAATGGGGTTGCTAAGCACTTACTACTTTCTAAGGATACTTTGGGTGAAGACCGAGAAATCTGGCCACAAGTTGGCGACTACGTACATGTAAAGCAATTTTTTGAAAAAAGATTAGTTGCCAAAATAGTTTTTCCAATTAAAATTTCTGAAGATAAGTTCAGTGAAATGGAAATAGTAAACGCTCATGTTATCAACATCGGAAAAGACGGAATTAACTTACTTACTCCCAACTTAGTTAAGTTGTTTGTACACAAGTCATGTATCATTGAAAAAGTCAGATTAGGTCAAGAAATGTCCGTGGTTATCCGCAGACGCAACTTTGATGGCTACAACTGCACACTAAAAGAACTAAATAAGATTGATATTTTTAATATAAAAGCAAAAGAAATTCTTGCCTATATTCAAAAGCAACCAACTCAAACTATTAAAAATAAACTAACGGCTGAACTGGTTGAAAACGAGTTTAAAGTTTCTAACCGTAGATTTAAAGAAATTTTGCACTATATGCTTGAAAAAAACCTAATTAAAATTGAAAAAGGGATTGTTAAATTAACAGGTGAACACCATGGCTAAAAAATTTGTTTCAAAAATTACCGATATGAATGTAGATTTTGGTAAATGGTACCAAGACCTTTGTGTTGAGGCTAAGTTAATGTCTTACTCAGACACACAAGGTTTCATAATCTATCGTCCATACGGCTACGCAATTTGGGAGAAAATTAAAGAGTTTTTAAATGCAAACTTCAAGGCAACCGGACACAGCAATGTCTACATGCCGATGTTAATTCCAGAAAGTTTATTTCAAAAAGAAAAAGACCACATTGTAGGGTTTGCACCAGAAACTGCGACAGTTACAACCGCTGGCAGCAAAGAATTGGAAGAGAAACTAATAGTTCGCCCGACTTCAGAAGTTCTATTTACTTCACACTTTGCCAGTGTTGTAGAAAGTTACAAAGACTTGCCACTTAAATACAACCAATGGTGTTCAGTTGTACGTTGGGAAAAAACTACTAAACCTTTTCTACGTGGTCGTGAGTTTTTATGGCAAGAAGGACACACAGTTCACGAAACTGCAAAAGAGGCTAAACAAGAAACTCAAAAAATGCTAAAAGTTTATGAAAAACTTGGCAAAGATTTACTGGCTATTCCTTTTGTCTCTGGTAAAAAAACCGAAAAAGAAAAGTTTGCAGGTGCAGAGGCAACATATACAATTGAGGCTCTAATGCACGACGGAAAAGCCTTGCAGTCTGGAACTTCGCATTATTTTGGTGATGGTTTTACTAAAGCATTTGGTGTGAACTTCCAGGATAAAAACAATAAACTTTGTGCACCTTTTCAAACTTCTTGGGGAGTAACTACTAGGTTAATTGGTGCAGTTATTATGGTGCACGGTGACAACGATGGACTGGTTTTACCGCCATATCTTGCGCCAACTCAGGTAGTTGCGGTACCTGTTCTTCCAGATAAACTAGACAAAACACAAGTTGATTTAGTAATTAAAGCAATTAAAAAATCAAAATTAAGCTACGAAGTTGATGAAAGTGATAAATCTCACGGCTTTAAGTTCGCGGAAAGCGAAATGAAAGGTATTCCTTTTAGAGTTGAGTTTGGCCCAAATGACTTAAAAGAAAATTCAGTAATTGTTTTTAAAAGAAATACTCGCACTAAAACTAAAGTTTTAATTTCAGAGCTAAGTAGTTTCTTAAAATCAGAAATTAAAGTTATGCACAAAGAAATGTATGAACGTGCACTTGAACACTTAAACTCAAATATTCGACACGCTAAAAATTATGCTGAGTTTAAAACTTTGATCGAACAAGGTGGCTATGTTTCTATTGACATTAACAAATCTGCTGAAGAAATCATTAAAACAGACACAACAGCGACCGCGAGAGTTATTAGCAAAGAAAAACCAGAACTCACATTTTGTCCTGTTACTGGCAAAAAAGTAAATTACAGAGTACTATTTGCCAAGGCTTATTAGTGAAACGAAATTTTTTCTCTGCTTTGCTTAAAAATATAGACCAACATTAAGAGAAATAAATAAAATATTTTGTAAAAGAAATACATAGTTTCTGTATCAAAACAGTTTCCAGAAAGCGGAAGCATTAGCAGAAAATAAGTAAAGTTACCTTTTAAAAAACTAGAGATAATTGTAAAAATTATAAAAAAGGCTTGAATGATAAAAATCACTTGCCTTTTTTTATTTTTGACAATTATCAGGATGAAGAGCAAAAGGTACAAACTATCTAGCGGTGTTATCAACAAAGTTTTAAACTGACTGTATGTCAGAACCGGATATTTAGACAACTCAAAAAAAATAAAGGAAAGCGAAATAAAAAAGAGCGAGTATAAAAAAATAAGCGTAAAATAAAATACTAACTTTGCGGTGTAGACTGCTTTTCTTTTTACAAAAGGTATTAGTTGTTTAATGTGTTGCTCATCATGATTGATGGTCAAAAGCCCTGTTGTGATAATTAGAAATATTTTTATAATTTGAATGTAAACGTTAAAAATTTGTGTGGTTTTTTCGCTTTGTTTCAAAAACACATCTTTGTCTGTAAAGTTGGGAGAATATACCAAAAAGAAAAGTGGCAAAAATATTAGCATAGATGTAAAAATTAACACCTTTGTTTTTCTGTCAAAATAAGTATTAAAAATATAGTTCAGCATAGTGTTATCTTTCTTGTTACAAAACTACTAAAAACTTCTGGGTTATGTGAAATTATTAACACAGTTTTGTCTTTAGTTTCTTGTTTTAAAATTTCAACAATTTTCTGCTTTTTCTCAGGATCAAATCCAGACAGAGGTTCGTCTAAAATCAAAACTTCTGAGTCTCCGATAAGAGTCGCTAAAAAGGCGAGTTTTTGTTTATTTCCTTTTGATAAGTTTTTAATTTCTATATCTAAAGGCAGTTCTAAAAAGTCTATGTGTTTTTTATTAACATAGCCTTTTTTAGGCTTTGCGATAATTTCAAGATACTCGCCTGCCTTTAAATTTCTTGGCAGGTCTGCTTTTTCGGCAAGATAAGAAATCGGTTTATGTGTCTTTTTTAAAACACCAGATTTTGGTTTAATAAAGCCAATTAAAAGATAAATTAAAGTTGTTTTCCCACTACCATTTTCACCTATTATTAAGACCTTTTCGCCTGCTTTAATTTCCAAATTGTAAGGTTTTTTAATATAAGGAACTACTACATCTTTAAGCATAAATACTTCTTTTAAATTAGAGTTCATAAGTATTTACCAAACCTTTATCTTTAATGTTTTCAAAGTCTAAATAACCTTCAAAATCGCATCTGATATCTCTTTTAAAACAGTTTTGATATATAGTTTTTTTGCCATTATCTAGTTTAACCGCAGCAATAATAACTGGCTCTAATACAGGAATCGCTAACTTTGAGTTTGTAAAAAAGAAAGTAGTTTCTTGTTTGTCGTTTTTACTAACTGAGTATTTATCGTCTTTAAATAAACTAAAATAAAACTCAGCAGTATCCGAGATAAAGTCTGCCAAAAACTTAACTTCAAAATTAGTGCCACTTTTAAAAAAATCCTGTTGAATTTGGATTTTTTTGAAACTAAAAAGTACATCTTGCGAGTCAAACTTATCAGCTTGTGCGATTTTAAATTTACCAACTTCTAAGTTTAAAACCTGATTTGTAATAAAGGTGATTTGAAGTGATGTAAACTCCTCACTGTCTGTGAGTAATTTTGGAGTAAAAAATTCTAAAGTGATTTTAAATAAGTTTCTTTTTTGGTTTAAGAAACTTTTGCTCATCTTTATTTCTTTTAATTCAAGAGTTAGCTCATTTTTACTATTTAGCCTAGTTAGGCTAAAATACTTGATATTCTTAATTGAGATTTTAGTATTTTTAGAGTCCGAATAAAGATAAATTTTAAACTTTCCATTAGCACGATATATCACGCTTCTTTGTTCTTTAATTAAATAAAGACGTTCTGTGTTCTTAAAAAGTAGACTAGCAAAAGAATAAAGACCAAATATATAAACAAGGATTACTACGCCAAAAAGCAGTACAAGTACTGCTTTTTTCATAGTTTTGCACTCGTAGTGTGAACTATTTTAGTTGTTTCTGATACCTTTAAAAGATTGTGAATTTGGGCAATAGTACTTACCAGTAAATCGCTTTGTCTGGCGATTTTAACACCATCTTCAGTATCTACAAATATTAAAATAAAAGGACTATAAGTTTGCCATAAATTAAGTGCACTTTCTTTTCTTTTGACAACAAAATTCACTCTTTTGTTTTGTTCTACTTTTTCATAACTATATTCTGAATTGCCTAAAAGCATTTTAATGTCTTTAACTTTATCGGCGTATTCTTTTAAAATTGAAAAAGAAAATTCATAAACTTTTAATTGATAATCTAAGCGGTCTTGATAATTTCTGCTGTCATAAGTTACGTTAACTGAGTATTCTAAAACAAAAGGTTTTGCAATTAAGCTAGACTGAATAATTTGAACTAACCCAATTTCTAAAGATAAATTTTTGTTATTTTTAAAATTAAGTACTAAAAGACTAGAGCCAAAAGTAACATTCTTATTAAATTCATTAACTATCGCAACTGTTAAAATGTTTTGAAAATATTTAGCGTTTTTGCTGTTTTCTTGAATCTCTTCTGGTCCTCTGTATCTTGTCTCAAGGAGTTTGGCTTGAATTGAGGCACTTGTGTTTTTGTCTTTTAAATAAATAGATTTAATTTTATCTGGACTTAAAAACCAGGGACTTTTACGGCTAGTATAAAGATAAAAGTTTTGCCTGTTTTTATACTCAGTAAAAACACTAGTTTGTTTAATTGTTTTTAGTTCAAAGTTTTTTGGAACTAAATACACAGTAATTAACACTACACAAACTATTAAAATCGCCAAAATCGGTGTTAGAAAAACTAGGTGCTTAAATTTTGTTTTCTTTTCCATCTAGTAGTCTCTTTCTATTCTATAAGAAATGTAGACGCCAGTGTGTTCAACATATTGAAACTCACCCCAGTCTGTATATACCCACATAACACTAGAAACAGCATATCCGTTAAAAAGATAACCATATCCCATTTTTCTGACCACCAGTTTACAACCTGGCTCAATTTTAATAGTTTTAGTCTCTTTATTTTTCTCGGATTTACTTTTTTCTAGTTTATTTTCAAGTTTACTTTCAACACCTGCTTCACCTTTTGCGTTAAGTGGTGACTTTGTTGGAGTGCTAATGGTACCACCCATACTCATTTTAAAAGAACCACTTTGTGTATACTTTTCACTTTCTTCCACAATTTTCTCTGTTGTAATCTCTTGTATTGTGCTAGTTGAACCTTGATTAGAAAACTCAGATACAACTTGTAAAACAAAAGAAACCTTTTTTGCATAATTAAGATATTCAACATATGTTTTGTTGATATGTCTATATGAAGTTTTTTGTTTTGCAATTTCCAGTCTTTCTCTTTCTTTTTTATCTTCATCTGACAACTTCTTTTTTGGTTCTTCTGTATAAAAATTGATCAATTTTGTTGTTTTGTCTAGCATGTATAAACGAACATATGGATATAGATTTGTTTTTGCGCTTGCTTTGCTTGGATATAAAACACTTAAAAACAGTATGCTTACTAAAATAAACGAAACAAGTAAATAAAGTTTTTTCATAAATATCACCTCGTCAATATATTTATATGAAAATCTTTTTTTACTTAAAAAAGTTCATACTTATAAAAAATAAAATTCTTTAATTAAATAACTTTAATAAGCTTAACTAATTAAATTTTTGCATATTATTTTGTTTTACAGTCAATGCTCAGCATTTTCAATGTGTTTCCTTGGTTTTTATTAAACTATTTATCCTTTTTATATGCGGTTTAACATTTTGTGACATTTACATTGCTGATGTTTTGTTTTATTTTTTAGTCAAAAGTGCCACAGTTTCAACGTGTGCAGTATATGGAAACATATCAAAACCTTTTATTGAAGTAATTTCATATTCTTCTGCAAGCATTTTTAAGTCTTTAACTAAAGTTTCGACATTACAAGAAACATAAACTACATTTCTTGGTTTTTTTGCGCAAATAAACTTACACACCGTTTCACCCAGTCCGGTTCTTGGTGGGTCAAATAACATTACATCAAAATCATGTTTTTTATAATCAACCCAGGTCAAAACATTTGAAACCACGGCTTTAGCGTTTAGTATTTTGTTTTCGTATATATTTTTCTTTAAAGCCAAAACTTGGTCTTTAATTAACTCAACACAATATACTTCTTTGACTTTACTTGCAAGTTCAAGACCAAAAACACCAACTCCAGAAAATGCATCTAAAAGGATGTCGGTTGGTCTAAATATTTTAAAGTCGTTGATGTATGCAAGTATGTTTTGAAATGTATGGTAGTTTAACTGAAAAAAAGAGTTTGCTGTTATATAGTATTTTTTATTTAAAAAGTTAGTGTTAAAAAAGTATTGGCCTTTAAGTAATCTATAGTCAGCCTCACGCTGTTTTGTGGTTTTCTCTTTATAGACAAAAACGCCAAATTGTTTAAGTGAAAACTCAGAACTATAAATTAAGTTAGTAAGTTCTTTGAAATTATGCTCGCCATAAACATGTAAGTTAACTGCTAAATCTGAGTTAGTTGATTTGCGAACAGAAACTGCAAACAAACCAAACGGTTTTTTGTCAACTACTGAAAAGCTAACTTCGCTAAGTGCTTTTTTAAAATAATTTAAAAAACTAGTGATTAACTCGTCTTGTGAAATTAAGTTATTTGTAGGTTCAACTAAATTAGTGTTTGGTCTGTATAGACCCCATACAATTGTTTTGTTGATTTGTTTAAATAAAACTGTAGTTTCGTTGCGATAATTTAAAGGATTTAAAGCACCTTCAAAGTGTTTAAAAGTTTTGAGGTTGATGTGTTTTCTTAGTTTGCCTTTAACATGGAAAACTATTTTTTTGTATTTATATTCAAGTGTTGCTGGATAAGCAAGGTGGATTAGAGGAAGCCCTATAGTTTCTGAAAAACTTGCGGAAACCTCGACTCTTTTTGGCGACCTTTGAATAATTTTAAGAGTTTTGCCAATAAGTGCACCACGATTGTTTTTCTCAATTTCTGCTTCTACTTCTTCGCCTTCAGCAGCCCCGTATATGTAGACTGGTTGGTTGTTTAAGTAAGCGATGCCTTCACCATCATTGCCAGTTTTTAAAATATTTAATTTTACTATTTCTTTTCTATCCATACGCAAACTCTTTCACCCATTTCAAAAGGCAAGACAAACTTAGTTTGAGAAATATTTTTAACTAAATTAACTAATTTAGTTTTATTAAACTCGGTAATTTCCTCAGCGGCTTTAGTTGCTTTATAGAAACACATCTTGCCACCTTTAGTTAACTTGGGTAAAGCATACTTAACAAGCGAAGTAAGACCGGTAACTGCACGGGCTGTAACTAAATCAACTGAAACTCCTTTAATGTTTTCAACTCTATTGTTAATAACTTTTAAATTAGCCAAGTTCAGTTCATCTTTAACTAAAGTTAAAAACCTTGCTTTTTTGCTAATAGATTCAGTCAAAATAACTTCAATATTTGGAAAAAATAAAGCGATGATAATACCTGGAAACCCAGCACCTGAGCCAATATCTAAGATAGACTTAGGTTGGGTTAAGTCATATTTTTTAAAAAAAGGTAAAATAGAATCTAGAACATGTTTAACTAAAAACTCAGTTTTATCTACAATTCTAGTTAAATTAAATTTTTTATTTTCTTCAATTAAAAGTGAGTAATACTTGTCAATTTTCAAAACTAGTTCATCAGTTAATTCAATGTTAAATTTGTTAAAAATGTCTTTCATACTATCTTTTCTCTTTACTTTTTTGAATGTAGATAGAAAGAATTTGAATGTCGCTGGGATTAACTCCAAGTATTCTTGATGCTTGTCCTAGAGTTTTTGGTCTGACTTTTTCTAATTTTTCTCTACATTCAAAGGCCAAGTTAGCAACTTGGCTGTAGTCAATGTTTACAGGAATTTTGAAGTTTTCAAGGAACTTAAACTTCTCAGCAGTCTTGATTTCCTTTAAGATGTAGCCTTCGTATTTAATTTGTATCTCTGCGGCAAGTTTGACTTCTTCTGGAAATTTTTCTTTTATAAAAGGACTTAAAACCTTTAAATTAACCTCTGGTCTTTTAAGTAAGTTTGCTAAAGAAAATGACTCGTAAAGCGAGATGTTGTGTTTAGAAAGATGACTCAAAACTGCTTTAGTTGGAGTGATTTTTGTGTTTGTTAAAATCTCTGTTAATCGCTTAACAAGACCTTTTTTTAGTAAATATTTTTGATAAGTTTCGCTGTCTATAAGCCCACGGTTATAAGCAATTTCAGACAGTCTAAAGTCAGCGTTGTCATCTCTTAAAAGTAGTCTATATTCAGCACGAGACGTCAGCATTCTATAAGGTTCATCAGCACCCTTTGTAACTATATCGTCGATCAACACGCCTGTGTAGGCCTCATTTCTTTTTAAAATCAGTGGTTCTGTGTTGTCAATTTTAGCAGCAGCGTTTGTTCCTGCAATCAAACCTTGACAAGCGGCTTCTTCATATCCAGAAGTTCCGTTGATTTGACCCGCGGTAAATAGGTTTTTAAGGATTTTGGTTTCTAAAGACAAATATAGTTGAAAAGGATTGATAGCGTCGTATTCAATTGCGTAGCCATATCTAATTATTTTACCTGTCTCAAATCCAGGTAAACTCAAAACTAACTTTCTTTGAACAAAACGTGGAAGTGAAGTAGAAAGGCCTTGTAAGTAGGTTAAGTTATTCTTAATGCTTTCAGGTTCTACAAAAATTTGGTGAATATCTTTTTCTTTAAATCTGACAATTTTGTCTTCTATTGAAGGACAATATCTAGGACCTCTACCCTCTATTACTCCTGTGTATAGAGGTGAATATTTTAAATTTGCCAAAATTGTCTCTTTAGTATTCATAGTGGTATGCAAGGTATGCAAATTTAAATTTGCCTTGTGCTTAGCCTTTGAGTAGTAAGAAAATCTAAGTTCTGGATTGTTCTCATCTTGCATTGCAAGTTCGGTAAAGTCAATTGAGTTTGAGTCAATTCGTGGAGGAGTTCCAGTTTTTAGTCTCACAATTTCAAAACCTGCTTTTCTTAAAGACTCAGAAATTCCAAAAGTTGTGCGTTTGCCGTCAGGTCCAGTTTGATAAGTTTCGTTGCCTATCAAAATTCGTGATGCTAAATAAGTGCCAGTTGTCAACACCACGGTTTTAGCAAAATACTTTGTATTACTTTCAGTAATTGCACCGACTACTGTTTGGTCTTCAACAAGCAACTCAGTTGCGTATTCGTGCAGGAAAACTATGTTTTTTAGTTTTTTTAATTCTTTTAACATGTTTTTTGGATAAATTTCTTTGTCAATTTGTGCGCGAAGTGCCCAAACACCTGGGCCTTTAGATGAGTTTAGCCTGCGCATTTGAATGGTAGCACTGTCTGCAACTTTGGCCATCAAGCCGCCAAGTGCATCAATTTCGCGCACTAAAACACCCTTTGCAGGTCCACCAATTGAGGGGTTGCACGGAAGGGTGGCGATTTGAGATTTATCTCCTGTAATAAATAAAACTGACTTACCTAAACGAGAAAGGGCAGCGGCGGCCTCAATACCGGCGTGCCCTGCCCCAATTACGATTGAGTCAAATATGGGATTATTTAACTGCATTTTCAATAAAATCCACTAAATCTGTTTTGGTGAATTTTAATTTTTCGCGAATTTCGGCTTCAGATGAACTTAGACCAAAATTATTTATTCCAAAAACATGAGGTGTGTATTTATACCAAGAATAAGCAGAACCTGCTTCTACTGCTACAATTTTAGAGTTGCCTAAAATCTCTGCTTGCTCAGATTTAGTAAGTCTGTCAAACAAGAAGCAAGAAGGCATTGAAACTACGCGCACACCTTGACCTTTGGCATCAAGAACTTTTGCGGCTTCAAGTGCTAAAGCAACCTCTGAACCTGTTGCAATTAAAGTAAGTGTGTGTTTATTTTCCTCTTTTTTAATAATGTAGGCACCTTTTTGAATGTCTAGGGCAGAGTTTGGATTTTCCACTACGTTTTGGCGAGTTAAAACTAAAACTGAAGGAAAGTCGTTTTCTGCAAGCATTATCTTGTAAGCAGCCAAAGTTTCTTTAAAGTCACATGGTCTAATTACGTTGACATTCGGCATACATCTAAGTTGAGTTAAATGTTCAATTGGTTGGTGGGTTGGACCGTCTTCGCCTAAAAATACAGAGTCGTGGGTAAAAATATACATCGCTGGTAGTTTTTGTAGTGCAGATAGGCGAATCGCTGGAAGCATGTAGTTTGAAAATACAAAAAAACCAGAGACAAAAGGTCTAAGCACACCAGTTTGAGCAATACCATTAGCAATTGCTGCCATTGAGTGTTCGCGAACTCCAAAGTTTAAGTTACGGCCAAGTCTGTTAGTGTGATCAAAATCACCGTCTACTCCTTTTACGCAAGTTGATGAAGAAAGATCAGCGGATCCACCAATTAACGCAGGGACTTGGCTAGAAATATAGGTCAGGATATCGCCTGAAGACTTGCGAGTTGCTTGTTTTTCAGGGATATTTTTAAGCAACTCACTCAAATCAAAATCAAGTAAACTTTGCTTCTTAAGTGGTTTTAATTTAGAGTAGGCTGTGTATTTTTCAAGTCCTCTTTTTAAGAAATTATCTTGAAAATGTTTGTAAACCAATGGGTCTATTTCAAAGGGTTTGAATTTGTAGCCAAGTTTTTCAGCAAGCAAGTCGCGTTCAAGTGCACCAAGTGGAGAACCATGGACTTTGTTGGTAGCCTCTTTTGTTGCACCTTGGCCAATTGTGGTTTTCATTTCAATAACTGTTGGCAGTTCTGACTCTTTAGCTAGGCGAATTGCTTCTAAAAACTCAGTATTGTCATAAGGGTTGGCAACTAAAATGTAATTCCAGCCATCTGCTAAGAACTTTAATTTAAAATTAGTTTGACAAGTTAAGGAAGTGGGACCGTCTAGTTGAATGTCATTTGAGTCAAATAACAATATCAACTTATTTAATTTAAGTCGGCCGGCTAAAGAAATTGCTTCCATAGCTACACCTTCTTGCAAATCGCCGTCTCCACATAAACAGTATGTATAGTAATCGGTGTAAGTAGAGCCGTTTACTTTGTTTAAATGAGCCTCGGCAATTGCAGAGCCTACCGCCATTGCAACACCTTGTCCAAGTGGACCAGTTGTTGCCTCAACTCCTGGAGTTTCTCTAAACTCAGGGTGACCTGGTGTGTTTCCAGGTCTACGGAAGTTCTTTAAGTTATCAATAGTCAAGTCAAATCCTGCTAGATGCAAAAGTGCGTAAAGCAAAGCAGAACCATGTCCTGCAGATAAATAAAAGCGGTCACGGTTCGGCCAAAGTGGGTCTTTGGGATTTTGATTGATTGCGTAGTTATAAAGATAGTAAAGAGGGGCAGCAGCGCCTAAAACTATTCCAGGGTGTCCCGAGTTGACATTGTTAATAGTGTCAACCCCTAGCATTTTAAGCGTATCTATACAAAGTTTATCTAAATCTTTTTCGGTTTTCATTATTTTTCTTTAGATTCTTTGGTTTTTGGTTTATCTACTTGCGTAGGTTCTTCTGAATTATCTGCTGAATTTAAAGCGGTTTCTTGGTTTAACACAGTTTTTTTATATTCCTCAGTTTCTGCCTCTAAGGCTTTAAAATTATCTTCTCCAACCAAGGCTAAAATATTTGTAAAAAACTTATTGTGCAGTGCTGCCATTCTTTTAGTAATTTGGCGAGAAATTCCAAAAACTAGACCAAAAACTACAATTAAAAGCCCAATTAACACCCAAAATGACCAAGACTTAACTTGTGGGAACTTTGAAGAAAGTACGGCAATAGTAGTGGCTGCTGCAATAAAACCAATTAAAATTCCTAAAAATACTGGAATAAAAATACGGTTTTTAATTGAGTTAATTCCGTCTGCGTACGCCAAGTATTCAGCGTTCACGTCTTGCTCGTAAAGTCTTTTAATTGAACCTGTTTCAAAATATGCCTGGTCTATTAAAAGTCTCGCGGTTTGTGGAGTAATGTCCCAAACTTTAAGCAGACCTTTTTTGTGCCAAATAGCTTTTTCGGCTTCTGTCATAAAGTAAATTTCTAGAGTTCTTTTGTCAATTTGTTGAGTGTAGGCAGGTACTCTGTCAGTTAAATTGAATTTCATAAATCCTCCTTACTAGGGTTTAAAAAATGTTTCCTTTTAAAGACCATTGGCCACAGTGGCTATATCCTGATGGCTGCTTCAATCAAGACCTGACCCGTTCAGATAAGTCAATCGGCCAATGGCTTTTAAAAGGAAACATCTAAAATCTTTGCCTTTACAGGCGTTTAAAGAATTTTTTTAGCAACTCAGCTGCTTCATCTACCTTAACAAAAGTTAATTTAGTATGTGCAGTGGGTTGCAGAAAAATCTCTTTTCTAATTTTTTGACTAAAAACAGTGGGGTCTTTGGCCAAAAAAATACATTCTTTTATTCTAGCAACGGCAATCGCCGCCGCACAAAGCACACAAGGCTCAAGTGTAGATATCATCACGCAGTCTTCTAGTTTCCAAGTTTTAAGACGTTTGGTGGCTTTCTTTAAAGCAGTAATTTCTGCGTGTCCAAAAATATCGTGTTTGTGTTCTTTGGTGTTATAACCAGTTGCAATTATTTCGCCATCTTTTAAGATGAGCGCACCAACTGGCACTTCTGCACAAGCCAGGGCTTTTTTGGCAAGTCTCAAGGCGTGGGCAAAATGTTTATTTCTATTTTCCTGGTTTTTGTTCAATATTGTAGCGTTTGTTGAACTTATCTACACGACCTTGGGCTTGTACAAATTGTTGTGTTCCTGTGTAGAAAGCGTGGCATTGAGAACATGTATCTACCTTAATTTCTTTAGCAGTAGATTGAGTTTTGAACTTAGAACCACAAGTTGAACAAATAACTTCAACTTCACTAAATTGTGGGTGAATTGCTTTTTTCATGTGTATAAACTCCTTTTTGGTAGCAGTCTACCATTATTTTAACACATCCGCCTTACTTTAAAGTAAGCCGGATGTGTATTTTTTGTTATTTTATTTGGTTAACAGCCTAAGCGTTTTTATCTTCAGAAACTTTAGTGTAATTAAACTCAGTTTCTTTTAAAATTCCAGTACCAGCTGGGATTAGTCCACCAATAATCACGTTTTCTTTTAGACCTTTTAGTTGATCTGGACGTGAAGAAATTGCGGCGTCTGTCAGAATTCTGGTGGTTTCTTGGAAGGAAGCGGCTGACAAGAACGAGTCGTTTGAAAGTGAGGCTCTGGTAATTCCAAGTAGTATTCTTTTGCCAATTGCTGGACGTGTACCTTGTTCAAAAGCCGCGCGGTTGGCTTTCAAGAAGTCTGAGTTAGAAACCACAATACCTGGAAGTAAGTTAGTGTCGCCTTCGTGGATAATCATAATGCGTTTCAGCATTTGTCTGATAATTATTTCTATATGTTTATCTTGAATGTCTACACCTTGAGATTGATAAACTTTGCGGACTTCCGCCAAGATGTAGTTAGAAACAGTTAAAGTATCAGTTACGCGAAGCAGTTCTTTCGGGTGAATAGAACCAGGAGTAAGCGGAGTTCCGGGTTGTACTGCCTCTCCTACTTTTACTAAAATGTCTGCATTTGACTCAATTGAGTAAGTGTGAGTTTTGCCTTGTCTGTCTTCAATAACCACGCTTGGTTGACCGTATTGTGGACGACTGATTTGGCTAACTTTCCCAAAATACTCAGAAATAACAGATTTACCTTTTGGAGTTCTCGCCTCAAAAAGTTCTTGAATACGTGGAAGACCTTGAGTAATATCGGAAGCAGATGCCACACCACCGGTGTGGAAAGTACGCATCGTTAACTGAGTACCTGGCTCACCAATAGATTGCGCAGCGACAACTCCGACAGCCTCACCAACTTCTACAATTGAGTTAGTTGCTAAGTTTAGACCATAGCACTTCACACAAAGTCCGTCAATTGCCGAACAAGTTAAGTTAGTTCTGATTTTAAACTCTTGGTAGTTTTCAGCAATTTTAGCGGCAGCCTCTTGTGTGATTAGTTCATTTTTATCAACAATTAGCAGGTTGTTTTTGTCATACGCCTTTTGGGCAGCAAAACGACCATGCAAACGTTCTTCAAGGCTAGATACTACTTTTTGATCTTTGTCTAAAATGTCTTTGACAAACACACCGTTTTCAGTACCACAGTCATCAAGGGTAATAATAACACCTTGGGCAACGTCAACTAGTCGGCGAGTTAAGTAACCAGATTGTGCTGTTTTTAAGGCGGTGTCAGTTGAACCTTTGCGGGCACCATGGGTTGAGATAAAGAACTCAGAAACGGTTAGACCTTCTTTAAATGATGATTTAACTGGCACTTCAATTTGCTCACCTTTAGGGTTGTTTAAAATACCTCTCATACCTGCTAACTGCACGAAGTTTTGAATGTTACCGCGGGCTCCTGAATCAGACATAACGTAAATTGGGTTTTCGCGGTTCAGTTCTTGCTCAAGACCACGAGAAATCTCGGTTTTGGTATTTTCCCAAACGTTAATAATTTGGCGAGAACGACCTTTGTCGGTCAACATACCCATGTTAAAGTAGTTAGTAATTTGCTCAATTTTAGCCTGAGATTCTTTTAAGATTGCGGCTTTATTTGAATAAACCTTGATGTCGTCGTAAGAAATTGTGACAGCAGAGACAGTTGAGTACTTAAAGCCCAGGTCTTTTAAGTCATCTAGCATCACAGAGGTTCTAGTGACATCATAGTGTTTAAAGACAGTGTCAATAATTTTTCCTAAAAATGATTTTTTAAAAGGTTCAGGTAGTGGCTGGTCTTTAGTTTGCTCAAAATAAACTTTTGGGTCTTTAGTGCAGTCAAGCAAGTAAGATTGAGGAACCCCTTGAGTTAAGTTATACTCAGTTGGTTCGTTTAAGTAAAAGAAACCTTCTGGCATAATTTCGTTAAAAATTAGTTTACCTAAAGTGGTGATCAATAGTTTGCCTTGAATGTCTGAAGTAAAACGACGATTCAAGATTTGTGGACGCACTAATATTCTGGTGTGGTAGTCAATAATACCGGCGCTTTGTGCGTTTTTAGCCTCGTCAATTGAAGATATTAGCATACCTTCGTTTTTATGTTTATGAGTTTTAGGATCAGACTCAATGTAGCGCTCTTCAGTGGTTAAAAAGTAGTTTCCCAAGACCATGTCTTGAGAAGGTGTAACAACTGGTTTTCCGTCTTTTGGGTTTAAGATGTTGTTAGAAGCTAGCATTAAGAGTCTAGCCTCTGCTTGCGCTTCTGGTGAAAGCGGCAAGTGCACGGCCATTTGGTCTCCATCAAAGTCGGCGTTGAAGGCAGTTGTTGCCAAAGGATGCAGACGAATAGCTTTACCGTCTATTAGTTTAGGCTCAAACGCTTGGATTGACAAGCGGTGCAAAGTAGGCGCACGGTTTAAAAGCACTGGGTGTTCTCGCACTACTTCTTCTAAAACTTGCCAAACTTCTTTAGTGCGGTTGTCATACATTTCAACGGCTTTTTGGCGAGTTACTTCTAGGTTTTCTTGCAGGCGGTTAATTACAAACGGTTTAAATAAAGTGATAGCCATTTCGCGTGGAATTCCGGCTTGATACATCTTTAAGTTTGGACCCACAATAATTACTGAACGACCTGAGTAGTCGACGCGCTTACCAAGTAAGTTTTGACGGAAACGACCTTGTTTACCGCGAAGCAAGTCAGAAAGTGATTTAAGCGGACGGGCATTTGAAGCAAGCGCTTTTTTGTTTCCACGTTTGGAGTTGTCAAAAAGAGAGTCAACGGCTTCTTGAATTAAACGTTTTTCGTTTTTAAGAATAAGTGAGGTTGTAAACTGATCTAACTCTTTTTTTAACCTGTTATTGCGGTTAATTATTTTGCAGTAAAGGTCGTTAAGGTCAGTAGTTGCAAAACGACCACCATCTAGTTGCACCATTGGGCGCAAATCTGGCGGAATTACTGGAATTACCGGCATGACTATCCACTCAGGGCGGTTGTCAGATGAGTAAAAGGCTTCCACGATTTCCAGACGTTTGATGATGTTTTGACGTTTTTGTTTAGTAGAAGTACGGAATTTTTTGCGAAGTACACGGATTTCGTGATCTAGGTCAAGCGCTTTTAAAAGAGTTTGAATTGCCTCTGCTCCAGTTTGTGCCTGAAAGCGACCATAGTACTCTTCGTTAATTGCGGCGTAGTCTTGTTCTGACAAAATTTGTTTGCGTTTAAGCGGAGTGTTACCAGGGTCTGTTACGATGTAGGCTGCGTAGTTAACCACCTCTTCTAAAGATTTGGCTTTAATTCCAAGCAAAATAGCTAGACGAGATGGTGAGTTTTTGAAAAACCAAGTGTGGACAACTGGGCTTTTTAGTTCGATGTGGCCCATTCTTTCGCGGCGAACTAGAGATTCGGTAATTTCAATTCCACATTTTTGACAAATTTGGCCTTTATTGCCACTTTGTTTCTTGCCACAAGCACATTGAAAGTCTTTAGTTGGCCCAAATATCTTTTCACAAAACAAGCCACCAACCTCTGGTTTGGCTGTGCGGTAGTTAATGGTTTCGTGAGACTTAACTTCTCCGTAAGACCAAGTTCTAATTTCGTCTGGTGAGGCTAAGCGAATTCGCATGTGGCGATATAGTTTAGAGCCAGTGATGTGTGTGTCGTCAACTGATTTTAAACGCTCGGCGACGTTAATTTCGGCAACCTTGGTTTGTGATGACACTAAGTCTAGTTTCTCGTCAAAATCGGCTTCAGTTAACGGAGTTTGACCGTAGAAAGCAAAAAGTTGATTAGTTTCGGCTAAAAGAAAGTCGTCGTCTTTTAAAATTTGAAATAAGTTAGAGCGTGGTGCGGTTAAGATTGACTTAAGGTCAGTAAAACCGCTTTCTTTGAAAAACTTAATAACTTCAGCTTCAGTAAAAAGTTGTTGAATTTTTTCGGGTAAATAGTTTTTAGTCAAAAGTGCTTTGATGTCTTTTAAAACATCTTCAGTGCACTCAGAAAAGATACTTTGGTATTGAGAAACTGAAAATAAGTTTAAATCACCCAAGGTGTGAACGGCGATATTTTTTAAGAACTCTTTAGTTTCTTCAGAAATGATTTTAATGTCTTTAATGCTTTGTTTTTCGTAGGCTTTTAGCATTTTTAAATACCTCCATTACTGCGGGCAGGTTTTAAGTCAAGCAGTGATTTAACGGCGTCGTTTTCGCCAGTTTCTGAGTTAATTAACTCAACGTAAATACCAAGGGCTTGCAGTTCACGAGTTAACACATGGAAAGATTCAGGTAGAGAGGGGCGTGGGATTAAATTGCCTTGAGTAATTGCGGAATACGCTTTGTTTCTACCAACCTTGTCGTCTGATTTGATGGTCAGCATCTCTTGCAGAACATGGGCGGCACCATAGCCATATAGTGCCCAAACTTCCATCTCTCCAAGTTTTTGGCCACCGTTTTGAGCCTTTCCACCCATTGGTTGTTGGGTAACTAAAGTATAAGGTCCGACGTTTCTAGCGTGTAGTTTGTCGTCAACCATGTGCGACAACTTAATCATGTACATCACACCAACTGAAACTGGATTTCTAAAAGGTTCGCCAGTTCTTCCGTCAAACAAGGTCATTTTACCGTTTAGCGGTAAGTTTGCTTCTTTTAAGATGTCTACAAGATCGGCGTTTTCCACACCATCGAAAACTGGAGTTGCGATTTTAATACCCAGTTTTTTGGCAGCATATCCCAAATGCAGCTCTAAAATTTGGCCGATGTTCATACGAGAAGGTACACCAAGTGGGTTAAGCATGATGTCAACAGGGGTTCCGTCTGCCATATATGGCATGTCTTCGCGTGGCACAACAATTGAAATAACACCTTTGTTTCCGTGGCGGCCGGCCATTTTATCGCCTTCTCTGATTTTTCTTTTCTTTGCGATAAATACCTTAATTTGTTCGTTTACAGAAGGAGGTAGTTGGTCTTTGTTTTTCTTAGAAAAATACTGGATTTTTTGAACAATTCCCCCACCACCGTGTGGAACTCTAAGTGAAGTGTCTCGATATTCTTTTGATTTTTCGCCAATAATTTCTTGAATTAGTTTTTCAGCAGGTGAAGGTTCAGCGCCACCTTTAGGGGTGATTTTACCAACCAAAATGTCGCCTTCTTTAACTTCGGAACCAAGTAGAATCACACCCTTTTGGTCAAGTTTAGCCACAGCTTGGCGGTTAGCGTTTGGAACTTCGTTTGTAAACTCTTCTTTGCCGATGTTGTTGCGAAGGTCTCTGGTTTGAATTTGGTATTCATCAATATGCACAGAAGTGTAGACATCGTTTTTAACTAAGTCTTCAGAAACGATGACAGCATCTTCAAAGTTATAGCCTTCCCAAGTCATGAAAGCAACAGTAACGTTGCGGCCAAGTGCCAGTTCGGCGTTGTCTGTAGAAGGACCGTCGGCAATAGTTTCGTTTAAGTCAACCCAGTCGCCAACATTGACAATCGGTTTTTGAACGATTGAAGTGTTTTGGTTTGAGCGTTCGTAGTTAATTAACGGGTAGACATCGGTGTCAGCCAAACCATATTTATAGATTTTAAGTGCTTGTTCTGCAGTCCAGTCTGAGTTTGGTGCAAACAGAATTTCGCCGTCGTGTTTAATGGTTTTGTCAGGAATTGGCAACACATCAATGCGTTTTGCGTCAACGTATACCGCGTATCCTGCGTTTTTGGCAACCACAGAAGTACCTGAGTTTTTAGCAGCACGATACTCAATTCCAGTACCAACTAGCGGTGCTTCTGGTTTAATTACAGGGACAGCTTGTCGCTGCATGTTGGCACCCATTAAACAACGAGACGCCTCGTCGTGTTCAAGGAAAGGAATTGTCGCTGTTGCAACTGAGACAATTTGTTTTGAAGACACGTCCATGTACTGAACGTCTTCACGAGCAAAAATACCGGTTTCTCCGCGTAGTCTACCAGTAACTGTTGGCTCTTTAATAGTTCCGTCTGGATTTAACTCAGTCGCAGCAGACGCAATTACTGCGTTGTACTCTTCGTCTGCAGTTAAATAAAGGTGGTGGTCCACTACTTTAGGCACACACACTCCATTAACTTGATTTGTGCGGTCAAGTTTAAAGTAAGGAGTTTGAATAAAACCGTATTTATCGATTTTAGCATAAGAAGAAAGTGAAGAAATTAAACCGATAGACTGTCCTTCTGGAGTTTCAATTGGACAAATTCGGCCGTAGTGAGAAGCGTGAACGTCGCGCACTTCAATACCTGCGCGGTCGCGAGAAATACCGCCACTGCCAAGTGCCGATACACGGCGTTTTTGAGTAAGTTCAGCAAGCGGGTTGGTTTGGTCCATAAATTGAGACAATTGAGATGACCCAAAAAATGCATTTAACACAGTAGTCAAAGGTTTGGTGTTCATAATTGCCGGAATTGTGATGTCTGTAAAAG
>CAUTUJ010000006.1:0-23704 GCA_963541565.1 uncultured Acholeplasmataceae bacterium
GGTTAATAAAATTGGGGTTTCTATAATCGGGCAATCTGCCAATATAGCACCTGCTGACAAAAAACTATATGCACTTCGCGACGTTACTGCGACAGTTGACTCAATTCCTTTAATTGCTGCGTCTATTATGTCAAAAAAACTTGCATCTGGTGCTAAATGTATTTGCCTAGACGTTAAATGCGGAAGCGGTGCTTTTATGAAAAACCAAAAAGACGCCGAAGCATTGGCTAGTCAAATGATTTCAATTGGTAATTTAGCCGGTCGCAAAATGGCAGCGGTAATTACCAATATGGACGAGCCACTTGGCCACAAAATTGGAAATTTACTTGAAGTCATAGAAGCCTATGACAACTTAAATGGCAAAATCACTCCAGACTTAATGGATGTCTGCATGACAATTGGCTCAATTTTACTGCAAAACGCCAAAGGTGTATCTGAATCTGCGGCTAGAGCTGAACTAAAAACAGCAGTTGAAAGTGGTCGTGCTAAACAAGTATTTCTAGATTTTGTAAAAGCACAACACGGAGACATTTCTGTATTTAGTGATTTAACTAAATTACTAAAAGCCAAAAAATTTGAATTAAAAAGCCCAGAAAGCGGCTATATTGCTAAGTTTGACACAATCAAAATTGGCGACGCTGCTCGTTTACTTGGCGCAGGTAGACTGTCAAAAGAAGACGTACTTGACATGGCGGTTGGTATTGATTTAATTAAAAAAATTGGCACAAAAGTTGAAAAAGGCGAAACTATTGCCATAATTTATCACAACGAAAAAGGCCTTAAAGAAGCGGTAGACACTCTACTTGGCTCAATGACAATTTCAAAAACTAAACCAGCTGACACTGTGTTAATTGAAAAGGTACTTCGCTAATATTGACCGAAATGAATCAGTGCGGAGAACCTAATCAAAAACAAACTAATAATCCAGGCTGCCAAAAACTGACTTTAAGCCGTCTTTTAGTAGAAGGTTCGGCTGCAGTTGCTTTAGCTGTTGTGTTTTCAATTCTTGGTAAGTTTACCGCGCCTCCTTTTAAGATTTCGCTTTCTATGCTGCCGCTTATCTTGTTTGCTTTTAGAACAGGATCTGCCTATTCTTTGCTAGTTTCTTTTACCTACAGCATCTTTAATTTGCTTTCAGATGGCGCACCTGTTCACATTGGCTCTGTTTTTTTTGACTACATACTGCCATTTACCTTACTTGGTTCTGTGTTTTTGTTAAAAAAAGTTGTGCAAGAAATTTCTTTTAAATCTTACTTAATCGTGTTTTTTGCGGTTTTAATTTTATGCATTCAAAGATTTTTATTCCACAGTCTATCTGGTGCCCTTTACTTTGGCAGCCCAAAAAAGGCTTTTAGTCAAAACCTGGTGTTTTCACTAATCTACAACGCTAAATATCTATGGTTAACTTCACTAACAACTATTTATCTAGTAGTTGCCTTCTTCAAACCACTGATTAGTAAAGAAAAAATCATCTAGTTCTTGCTCACCAATCATCTTGTCTACGCATTTTAAATAATTTAAACAGGGGGTGTCCCCTGTTTTTATTTGGTAGGCATCTTTTAAAAAAGCCGAGTAGGGTATTGATTTTCTTCCGCTTGTATACCAAGGTAATATATACTTTAAATCCATGACATAAGTTTTTTGATAATATACCCACCTAAAAATAATAAAGGCCGTTCCTTTGTGTGCAAAGACTTGCTTAAGGTGTTTAATTTGATGTGGCTGAATATTTGCAAGCGGAAACGAAGTTTTGGAGTTCGTTTCTTTGGCTTCAAAGTCTATGTAGTGCCCTTTATAAATTCCGTTATAATCGGTTGTTGAAGGGATTTTGTAGTAAGCCTCAACAATTTTTGCACGAGACCTTTTAGGATAATTTACTCTGACTATCTGCACTGGTGTTGGTTTTTTGTAAATTAAAGCAATTTGATTATCACGGTAGTATTCGTTTGCTATATTGATTTCTCTTTCTAGTTCCATTCCAAGTTTTCGCATCTTTTTTTCACCTATTTGTCTGATATATATTTAGCGTATAATCAATAAATTACTTAAAATAACATTGAATACAATTAAAAGAGTTCGTAGCAAATTCTCATTGAACTATCAATCTGGTTGTAAAACAAATTACATAACTATGTAATAAGACTATTATACTTGTGCTTAATTTTAAAAAATATATAAATTAACCTTTAAAGATATGTCTAAAAATGCTTCGTGACTGCTATAATTTTTGTGTTTATTTTAGTGTTATTAACTTCTATATTTCTATCAATTGTTAAAATTTAAAAGTAAAAGAATATCATTGATTCTCACTATATACCTGAAAATATCAAACATAAAATGATAGATGGTTTGAAACTTAAAGACAAAAAATATGACTTTGTTATGGGTTTCTAATCATAATAATGAACAAGTACATAGTGAAATAAGTAAGAGTATTTTGGTGCTTATACCAAAATTAAAATCAAAATAATGAATCGTTTATGTGCTGTTTAAAGCAGTTATTACGAAAATAATGTTGTGTAAACATAACACCAACATAAAGGAGGAACGCATATGTCTAAAGCAAAAAAAGACACGATTGAAGCAAAAGGATTTTCTATTCAAATTTATACCGAAGACTTTAAAAACGACTATATAAGTCTAACAGATATAGCTAAGTATAAAAATAATGATGACCCAAGGTTTGTTATTCAAAACTGGATGAGAAACAGAAATACGTTGGAATTTATCGGGTTATGGGAAGTTCTGAACAATGAAAATTTTAACCGTGTGAAATTCGACACTTTTAGAAATGAAGCAGGACTTAATAGATTCACTATGACACCACAAAAATGGATTGATTCAACAAACGCTATTGGCATAATTTCAAAATCTGGAAGATATGGTGGAACATATGCACATTATGATCTTGCGATGGAGTTCGCTTCGTGGATTTCAGCAGAATTTAAACTTTATATTATTCAAGACTATAAAAGACTTAAGTCAGTTGAAAACTCTAAGTTGTCATTAGATTGGAATCTTAATCGTGAAATTTCTAAAATAAACTATAAAATCCATACAGATGCAATTAAAGAATATCTCTTAAAGGAATTTACTAGCGAACAGTTATCCTATAAATACGCAAGTGAAGCAGATATGTTAAACGTAGCTTTATTTAACAAAAGAGCAAAGCAGTGGCGTGAAGAAAATCCTGATTTAAAGGATAATATGAGAGATTATGCAGGTCTAAATGAATTATTGGTACTAGCAAATATGGAAAGCTATAATGCAATTCTTATTGGCAAAGGTGTGGAACAAAAAGAAAGAATGATAGAACTTAGAAGACTTGCCAGAACTCAGCTGATGTCAATTGAAAAGTTGGGCAATACAAGTATTAAGAGTTTAGCAGATAAGTCAAAGAAATAGAGAAGTATGTTATCAGATAGGCATTAAAAATTTTCTTATTTACAATAATATACTCTTGTTGGCACTATTTGCTTTTCTAAAATTCATTATAAATTAGGTGTAATAATTTTAGATATAGCCCTGCTTTTACATTTGTGAGTGAAAAATTTGGGTTATAAAAATTCATTCTAAGACAGTAGAAAAACTTAAAATGAGAACTTTCAGCAACTAAAACCAGAATGCGCAGATGTTTTTATCTTGATTGGAGTTTGGCGAGACAAAATAAAATATTGGGTTCTTTCTTCAAGTGATGTGAAAAACAATAAATACTATTCAAAAAATCAACATAGTAAGGGCTTAAAAGAAATTGAAGAAGGGTAACTTTGGATAAATGAAAAGAATATACACGAGTTTGATAAGTTTCTAACATCACCAGCAGACATTAAAATAATGACAGTCCTGAAGGCAAATAAAAATATATAGACTGTTTTGGTTTATGTTTGCTATATTTTATTGCCAACTTAATATCTTTATTATTGATCTTTCATCATAATAATTTGTTTAGTTATAACCTAAACTATTAACTTTTTATGATACTTTAGTAATGAATTCTCAACCGCCTCAATTGTATAAAAATTTATAAAATTGCAAATAGGGCTTAAAAGCACAAATTTAGCACACTCAAGATCTAAATTTGTGCTTTTTATTTTCTAATGATTGTTTTGGGAATTTTATTCTAATTAGATATAGAGTTATACAACTTACGAAATTGCGAAATATACTATCTACAAAAATATTTGATGTAAAAAAATGCTAAAACTCAACGTTTGATTAAAATACTTGTGTTTTGTTTATTTTAATAGCGTTTACAATAGAAAATTCTTTATTTTTACAAATTATCTTTAAATACACACTAATACTAGATTTCATGTTTTTTAATCAGACAATTAGCCTTTAAATTATTAAAGTGTCTTTTAATATCGGACAGTTAAATAAATTTAAAACAAACTGTCTTTTATCGTAAGACAAAAAACTTGTTTTTTTTTATTTTTTGACTAAAATTTATATGAACAGCGAGGGTATTAAATGCTTATTAGAGAAAAATATTTAGAATCTATTAGAGGCTTTTATGATAGTGATCTAGTTAAAGTAATAACAGGAGTAAGAAGATGCGGTAAATCGGTAATACTTGAAACTATAATGTCGGAAATTAAGGAAAAAAGCAATAACATAATTTATCTTAATTTTGAAAGAATTGCTGATTTTACTAGGGCTGGTAATGTTGAACAGCTGTTAAATTATGTAAAAACAAACAGAAAAAACGATAAATGCTATTGCTTTTTTGATGAAATTCAAGAAATTGAAAATTGGCAAAAAGCAGTTAAAGACTTAAGACTAGATAACTGTTCAGTGTTTATAACTGGTTCTAACTCTAAATTGCTTTCAAACGAATTTTTAACATTACTAAGCGGTCGTTTTGTTTCTTTTAGAATTAGACCATTTGTTTTTAAAGAAATAAAGGAATACGCTGAAAAATACAACATTAAAGCCGACATTTCAAATTACTTGATTTGGGGTGGGTTTCCAGGTAGATTTAAAAATAGTTCTTTAAAAGATACAAAGGCCTATTTAAATGATTTGGAAAAAACCATAGTAGTAAACGATTTAATTAATAGGTATAAGATTAAAAAAGATGTGATATTTAAGAAATTGGTTAATTATGTTCTCATAAGCAATTCGCGAATTTTTTCAATTAGGTCTATACACAAACACTTGAAGATAGATTTCCCTAAATTGGCAATGTCTACAGTTGTTAATTTTATGAAATATTTAAAAGAGGCTTACATTGTTGAAGAAATTCCGAAGTATTCAACAAAAACCAAAAGAGAACTTAGATACTACGGAAAAATATATAATTGCGATGTTGCACTTAATTCAATTAAAATTGATGATAATCGTTATGATTTGGACCATAATTTAGAAAATATTGTTTACAATGAACTAATTTATATGGGATACAATGTAAAAACTTTTGACAATCAAGGCAAAGAAATCGACTTTATTGCATCTAAAGAAGGTAAATTTTTTTATATACAAGTTGCCTATAGTGTAGTTGACGAAAAATCGTATGCAAGAGAAATGAGTGCTTTTTATAATTTAGATAATCGCTTTCAAAAAATACTAATAACCAATGATGATTTTGATTTTTCTACTTCAACAGTCAGACATATTAAACTAAAAGATTTTTTAATGCTTAACGAATTATAGTATTGTTTTGTTTTAAAATTATCCTCTCCAGTGGGTGCGCCTCTGAGCCTAAAAAATACGCTATTTTATTTTGCACTATATTGATTTACCTCAAATTTTATTACCAACATGGTTAAGTTTATTACCAACCTATTTTCTTTAATGTAGATTTTTTCGCTGCAATTGATATTAGTTTAGCAATAAATGTACTAGTTTGTAATATAGCCTAGCAAGGCTATATTAGCGTATACTCATTATTAAAAATGAATTAAGTTTGTTATTATTTATTACCAACTTTATTACCAACATGATTAAGTTTATTAACAACATTTGTAGCAAATTTATCTAACTATTTTAATAAAAACAACTATATGAAACAACCTGACTGGTATAAATTATATTTAAATAATTAAAAAAGAGATGGCGGCATCTCTTTTTTAATTTCTAATTTAATTTTAAATCAAAACCTTCCAATAGCCGTTTTTGTTTGCCCCTTCTCTTTGAATAATATTGTATGATTTAAGGAGTTTAAGGATTCTGTCAACAGCAGTATCACTAATTTCGCAGGTTTTGGCAAGTTCAGCAATTGTGATTTTAGGATTATTTCTAATTTCAGCAAGCACTTTGATTTGTGATAAATTTAATTTGATTTCCTCATTATTATTTTCTTCTTTGTTTACAAAATCATTAACTTTGTTGTAGGGTATAGTCACTAAAATAGAATTATTTGCTATCTTTATTGTGTTTTTACCGTAAGTGCTTGTAATTAAAGGAATGCCTCTGCCTGTTTTTTCACTAATTTTCAGTTGTAGAAAAATTTCCGAAAGTTTATCATTCACAGGTATAGAGTGGCCGCTGTAGAAACCTTCTAAGGTTTGCAGAGTTGGAAGCTCACCACGCGAAAGAATTTCTATTCTATCTGAAAACGCAGTAAACATTGGTTCATTTAAATTGACCCATTTGTTGTGAAGAAAAGCATTAACAACTGCTTCTCTAAATGCGTTTTCATTAAACAGCATCACTTCTTTTCGCTCCATCAGGCGATTTTCTTCACATGCCTGTGGAATGTTTAAAATATTTCCAAAGTCTAGGACTTCTTTTAGTGAAACTAAAAGACATTTGTAGCCAAACTCTCTGACAGAATGCAAGATGCTTGCTTTGTTTTTCCCAGCAAAAACTGCAAACCTAATAGGAATATGTGAGTTGTCAGAAAGTAATTGGGCTAAGATATTGAATTTATTGTCTTTAGTCAATAGTCCTAGGTTTTCTTTAAAGTTGTGCTCACTTAGTTTAATTCCTTTAAAACTATAGAAAGCAAACATTTGTTCAAAAGTTAAATCTTGATATTCAGATTCTTTTGTACAAATTGTAGGTAACCCAAAAGTTAGAACTGAAAATAGATTTGCTTCACGTTCAGGATATTTTTTAATATTTTCTTTACTTGAACCAATTCTGATATATCTTTCGCCAGCATATGAGGTTGGAATAATTTTAGCAGCAGGTATAACTAAAACTACTAACCTTTTTTTGTTAATTTCAATTTCATGAAAACTAAACAAAATACTTGGAGCAAGTTTGCGCGCCAAAATATGTTTGATTGGTTCTTGTTTAAGTTCTGTGTTAAAGTTTATGCTTGTACCAACAATTTTTTTAGTTTGATTGTTAATACCCCAAATTAAGTATCCATATTCTTTTCCAAGAATCGCAGTACTATTGGAAAGTGATGATATGTATTTTCCAACTTCGTCTACATCAAAAGCGTTTTCTTTAAATTCAAACCACTCACTTTCATCTTGTAATTCTGTACAATCTTGAACTATTTTTTTTATTTTCTCATTATTCATTTTATTACCAACCTTACACATAATTATGGTATCAAAAAAATAGTAATAAATCAAATAATAATTACAACTGTTTTTAAGTTTAATGACTAAATAAACTTACAATTGTGAATTCTTAGTTTTATAAAAGGTTTTATAAGGTAGTTTTAGAATTAAATTTTCATTTGTGATATGTATAGGAATCTTTTTTTATGCGTATACCTAATCTTTTAAACAACCAATTGGAACAACAAGCACGCCATCTTCTCTAATATAGCCGTATTCAGTTCCAGTAATCACTATCTTTAAAGTTGGCGGTGGTAATTGCATTTGTTGCTCTGTTTTATTTTTTTCAATCACAAGTCTTTCAATTTCGAGCAAATGTTTAGCCACCTTATCTATTTCACTTGCTCTTAATTTAATTTCAATTAATGCATATCTACCGTTTTCTAAATGAAGTACACAATCTGCTTCAAGACCATATCGGTCTCTATAGTAAGAAATTCTTCCATTGTGAACAGATGAATAAACTCTTAAGTCTCTAATTACTAAAGACTCAAATAAGAAGCCAAGAGTTTTAAAATCCCTGTCAAAATACTCAGGGTTAATGCCAAGTGCTGCAACTGCCAATGACGGATCACATAAATTTCTTTTGACAGAAGAGCGAATTGCAGTTTTTGAACGAATTGCTGGACACCAAGCATTAACATCATCAATAATATGCAAATTTCTAAGCGCATCTACATAACTTTCAAAAGTTTTCAGAGAAATTTCAGTGGCAAAAGTTGCATCTTTAAAAATTGTTTTACTATCAGTAAGTGTACATATATTTCTTGAATATGAACGTAAAATGTTTTCAGCAAGTACCTTGTTTCTAGAAACTCCATCTATACTAGAAATATCTGAACTACAGGTTTGATTAAATAAGTCTTTTGCTATTGATAATTTAGCAGATTTTTTTCTAGCGCAAAACTCCTCGGCCAACCACCACGACAAATTGCAAATATTAAATTATCAATGTTTAAATCACTTTTACAACCGTCTCTTAAAATTTCAGGGTTATTAAATAATTCTATAAGCGAAATTGTTCCGTTAGATTCACCAGTTTCGTAAAGCGACATGGTATACATTTTAAGTGTAGAAATACGCATTGTTCTTGTGTGTGGTGTTTTGACTACTTGAGAAGTGGAACCTGTTAAAATATACATTCCGACTCTATTTTCATCGTCGACTGATTTACGAATAGCACCCTAAATTTTAGGTGCATCTTGCCACTCGTCAAATAATATTGGTTTTTCACCTTTAAGCAATTTTGAAGGAGTGGTATTTGCAACAGGCAAAATATTTTCCCTAGTGTCTTCATCTTGAAACTCAATGATGCTTTTTGCCTTTTGTTTTGCTGTTGTGGTTTTACCACAACCTTCAGGCCTACTATCAATGCAGCTCCAAACGCCTCTAATTTTTCTTCTAACAGTTTGTCTGCGATTCTTTTTTTTATATTCCATAACTCACCATAAATATTTATCATCTTTCGCTTCATTTTTTTGTGCTATTTTGTTTCGTATTACTGTGCTATTTTGTTTCGTTTTTTTGTTGATAAGACTAATTTTATTGTTGAGTAAATTTAACAAAAAAATTAAGGGTGCCTCTAAAAAAAGTTAAACCTTTTTTTATAATAATTTGCAACTAGACCTTGTTTAAATTAGTTTTCAATGATTAGTTATGTTTTGTGAAGTATTTAGAGTAAAAAAATGTTAATTGAATTACTGTGATTTACTCCTTGCACCAAATATTGTATAATATTTGATGCAAAAGAGGTGCATATCAGATGAACTATAAGCAAGAAATACTAAATAAAATAAAGAATTTTGAATCAAATCAAGTTTTCATCGCTAGTGATTTTTTTGATATTGCTGGCTATCAAACAGTTCGCAGTTCATTAAATCGTCTAGTAAAAGATAAAGTTATTATCCGTGTTATGAAAGGCATATATTTTAAGCCAAAGTATATTGAATTGATTAAGGAGTATGAATCACCATCTGCAAATGAAGTTGCAAACGCAATCGCAAGAAAATATAACTGGACAATTGCCCCATCGGGAAATACTGCTCTTAACTTATTAGGTCTTTCTACGCAAGTTCCTGCAAAGTGGACATATGTATCAGATGGTAGATATGCGAGTTTTACTTTTAGTAATGCAACAATAGAGTTTAAACATAGAAGTAATAGGGACATTTCAAAAATGTCAGCACTTACTGCAATAGCGATACAGTCCATAAAAGCGATCGGAAAAAATAAAATCACTTCAAAACAAATTGATTATTTACGAAAAAAACTTACTGAAAAAGAAAAGTCAGAACTACTTATAGATAGTAAGACTACAAGTGTCTGGGTGTATGACATTATTAAGAAAATCTCTGTGGTGTAGATATGTTTAAATACAAAAAAATATCAAAGAACGAATTGGAACAAATTTTCAAAACTGCATCTTTAAAAATCGGTGTGAATGAAGTAATTCTTGAAAAAGATTATTGGGTTTGCTTTGTTCTAAATTATCTTTTCTCTAAGTGTAAGTGGAAGGATAGTTTTACCTTTAAGGGAGGCACTAGCCTTTCAAAATGCTTTAAT
The DNA here is from genome assembly GCA_963541565.1 of uncultured Acholeplasmataceae bacterium. GTDB lineage: Bacteria > Bacillota_I > Bacilli_A > Acholeplasmatales > Acholeplasmataceae > CALISC01. Next base: position 10,080 of record CAUTUJ010000006.1, read on the forward strand.
TTAATTCACAGATTTTCTGAAGATATAGATTTAATTCTTGACTGGAGAGTAATTGGATATAGCGTTGACGAGCCTTGGCAAGAACGTTCCAACACAAAACAAGATAAATTTAATAAAGATGCCAATCAAAAAACACAAGACTTTCTAAAAAATGAATTTACTCCTCAGTTAAAAAGTGATTTTAGAGATATGCTTGGTGAGGAGTTTAGCATAAAAATAGATGAAAACAACCCTCAAACAGTTCTGTTTGAATACCCAAAAACATTCAAGTCATCGTATATAACACAAGTAGTAAGACTTGAAATCGGAGCACTGGCAGCCTGGACACCATCTGAGACTGTTCAAATTGTTCCTAATATACAAAAAATATATCCTATGCTATTTGATGGGGATTTTATAGAAGTAAAAACGGTTCTTCCTGAAAGAACATTCTGGGAGAAAGTAACCATACTTCATCACGAAGCAAACAGGCCTAAAGAACTTTCAATACCTAAAAGGTATGCTAGACACTATTATGATTTAGTATGTATAGCAAATTCACCATATAAAAATAAGGCATTTAATAGCCATCAGCTTTTGGAAAAAGTTGTTCAATTTAAGCAGAAATTCTATCCGCGAAAATGGGCAAAATACGAGCAAGCAACAACCAAAACAATTAAACTTATGCCTGATAAATATCGACTAAAAGAAATTAAGGATGACTATAAAAATATGACTGAGATGTTTTTTAGTGAATATCCAAGTTTTGAAGAGCTGATAAATTCAGTGTTTGAACTGGAAAAAGAAATTCACAAAATCAAATAACGCACCAAAAATAATATAATATTTGGTGCATATATGAGCGACAGAGTAACTCTTTCGCTCTTTTTTATTAAAAATTACATGAAAAACATGTAAGAAAAATGAACTTACATTAAAAACCAAGCGAAACAATGTTTGACAACTAGACAATCAAAGCAAATAATAAAACAAGTTTTTATAATTTTAGTTATATTTATTTTCAAAAGTTAAGAATGTATAACTATTTTTTTAAACACAAGACTGGAGCAACATGCTACGACTTTCTCTAATTAAGCAGTATTCAGATTCAATAATAATTTTTAAAGTGATTGGTGATTTGTTTCTAACTTTTTTGGTATTTAAATCGGAGAAATAGCTAAGGTAAATTTTACTTATGATAGAAAAATATAACTTGCAGATAACACACAACGAGTGTTGGGATATATGGAAGTATTTTAAAATTCTTTAAAAAATTTAAAAGAATTTTTAGTCAAATTAAAAATTGTGCAGTCTACTAACCATGTGGTTTGTGAGATTACAATAAAAAAATCCACATTCAGTGGATTTATTCTTAAAAATGGTAGGCCTAGCAGGATTTGAACCTACGAATGACAGAGTCAAAGTCTGTTGCCTTACCGCTTGGCTATAGGCCTGTTTCAAACACTTAATTAGTATATCAAGATAGCAAAAAATTGTCAATTAAGTGTTAATTTGGTTTAATTTTTAGTAAGTGTGTGAATTACAGTTTAACTATTTTTTTTAGACTCGAGATGTATATTTTTAAACAGAGATAAACAACAAGAGAAAAACTAAAATTAGTTTAAAACTTCAGTAATTTGTACTTCGCTGTCTGGCTCTAAGGTTTGTGCTTTAATTAGTTTCTTGATTTTAACGATGTAAAGAATAAGTGCAATAACCTGGAAAATAGGAAAGATAAAACCAATTATTGAAAGAGCAAAATGTGGGTTTTCTTTATAAGGATGTAATTTAACAAAAACATAGATATATAAAGATAGATTTACTAAAAACCAAACTAGGTAAGCAATGGAAACATACAGCAAAATATTTGCCCAAGCAAGGGCAGCAATAGCAACGCCAATGCCAGTTTTACCTTGAAATGAAATCTCAATATACAGTCTGATTCCAACGACTGCAAAAGCAAATAACACAGTAATTAAACCAAAAATAAGCGAAACAATAGATAAGTTTTTAAGTTTTTTTAAGTTCATATTTATCTCCTTTAAGTTAATTTAAAAAAGTAAATAAATAGTAAGTTAAATGGCGGAGTGAGAGGGATTTGAACCCTCGCGGCAATTTCTCGCCCTAACGCGTTAGCAGTGCGTCCTCTTCAGCCTCTTGAGTATCACTCCAGATAAAAGTAGTTTTCTAAGCAAAAACTACTTTTAAAATTATTACATTAAATTAAGTCTTTTTCAAGAGCCAAGCCGACCTTGCCTTTTTTTTCGTCAATCGCTACCACATAGCATTTAACGATATCACCGACTTGCACAACTTCAGATGGATGTTTAATAAAGCGTTTAGCCATTTTAGAGATGTGAATTAGTCCATCTTCATGTAGCCCAATGTCTACAAACGCTCCAAAGTCTACAACGTTTCTAACAGTTCCTTCCACTTCCATGCCAATAGTTAAGTCCTTAATTTCTAAAATTGTGGATTTAAGTAGAGGTTGAGGAAATGAATCTCTTGGGTCTCTAAGTGGTTGTTTTAAAGATTTGACAATATCTTCTAAAGTATAGCGATCTGTTTTTAGCGCCTCTGCTTCTTTAATTAAGCTAAAGTTTTTTAGTTTTTCGTCAATTATTTCAACTTTGCCAATGTCTTGTTTTTGGATATTAAACTTATCCATTAAAGCCTTGGCAACCGCGTAAGACTCAGGGTGAATCGGAGTCATATCTAGGATTTCATCGCCGTCAGTGATTCGAAGAAAACCAGCGGCTTGTTCGTATACTTTATTGGTAATATAGGCAACATCTTTAAGTTCTTCTCGGTTTTTAAAGCCTTTTTTGCTTTGTCTGGCGTCAACTATTGACTTTGCTTGTTTGGAGTTTAGTCCAGAAACATAGGTAAGCAGGGCAGTTGACGCGGTGTTTAGGTCAACTCCGACTGAGTTAACGGCAGTAGTCACAACAAAAGACAGTTCTGAGTTTAGTTTTTTTGGCGAAACGTCGTGTTGATATTGACCAACTCCGATGGATTTTGGATCAATTTTAACGAGTTCCGAAAGCGGGTCTTGTAGTCTTCTGGCAATTGAAGCCGCAGAACGTTCTTCAACTTGCAAGTCTGGAAACTCAGCGCGCGCAATTTCAGAGGCTGAGTATACAGAAGCGCCAGCTTCAGATACTATTACATATTTCACATCTAATTTAGCCTTGGTAATGACTTTGGCTACAAACTCCTCAGTTTCCCGAGAAGCAGTCCCGTTGCCAATTGCAATAATTTCTACGTTGTATTTGCGAATAATGGTAAGTAAGTCTTTTAAAGCCGCTACTCTTTGTTCTTCTTTAAAGAAGTCATGGAAAAATAATTTACCAACTTCAAGAAGTTGTCCAGTTGGCGAAATTACCGCCATTTTGCAGCCTGTTCTAAAACCAGGGTCGATACCAAGCACCATTTTGCCTTTAATTGGTGGTTGTAGTAGTAGTTTTTCCACGTTTAGTGTAAAGACTTTAATTGCCTGATCTTCTGCTTTTTCTGTCAGTTCTGCTCTAATTTCTCGTTCAATTGAAGGATAAATTAAACGCTTTAAACTATCTTGAATTGCTAGTTTAAGGTGTGGAGTTGCTGTGCTTTTGGGTTTTAAAATAACTTGTTTTTCAAGATAAGCAAGAATATCTGCGTCTTCACATTCTATAGAAGCTGAAACTACTTTTTCTTTCTCAGCACGGTTAATCGCCAAGACTCTGTATTCTTTTACCTTAGTGCAAGGTTCTTGAAACTCATAGTAAATCTCGTAAACGCCTTTTTCGTCAACTGCGTCTTTTTTCTTCTTGGAAACCAGTTGTCCATTTGCAAAAACGTATTCACGCATCCATTTACGGTATTCTGCATTGTCAGAAATTTGCTCAGCGATAATGTAGAGCGCTCCTTGAATTGCCGCTTCTTTTGTTTTAACTACTTCGTTTATATATTTTTCGGCTTCAGGCTCAATTTCTGTATCTGGGAAAGTTAAAATAAACTGAGCAAGTGGCTCAAGACCGGCTTTAATAGCCTCGGTTGCTTTAGTCTTTTTCTTTTCTTTAAATGGACGGTAAAGGTCTTCAACTTCTACTAACTTAGTGCACGCTTCAATTTCGGCTTTTAGTTCAGGTGTCAGCATGCCTTTTTCGTCAATTAGTCTACAAACATCTTCTTTTCTTTGTTTTAAGTTAACTTGGTATTCATATTCCTTGTTAATCTCGTTAATCTGCTCTTCGTCTAGGTTGCCGGTTACTTCTTTTCGGTATCTAGCGATAAACGGAATTGTACCACCTTCTTCAAGCAATGCTAAAGTTGCTTTAACTTGGCTTTCTTTGATTTGAAGAGAGTCTGCAATTTGTTTAATAATTTCTGCGTTCATTTATAAGTTTCCTTTAATTAAAAATAGTAATTTTATTTCTTTGGATCTTTGTGAGTTTGTAGGATATTGTAGATGTCTTTGAAGTTATTTGCGCGCATTTGTTTCTCAAAATCACCTTCAGGTGTGCTTTGGAAAAACATAGGAACTTTAACGTCTTCTTTGTGGGTAATTGAACCATCTGGGTTTTTGTAGTCAGGGAAGTTAGCAATATCTAGAAACTTATTGTCATCAGAGTCAGGAATATTGACACCCAAAATCAAAACATCGCCTTTGAGTTTTTTAATTAACTTACGCAGAGACTTTGAATATCTAGTGTAACTGCGTTCTTTTTGGTCATAAAATAAAATGTAGATAAAGCGTTTTGAAGTGAAGTCTATGTTGTTGTTACCTGAGAACTTAAGTGAAGAAAGGGCTACACCTTTTTTCTTGGCCATAATAGTTTCAAAGTCGCCAGTAGTAATAGTGGTGATGTCGTCAAGCGGTTTGCGGCGATTATCGTAGTCATATTTAATTCCGTAGTAAATACCAAAACCAGCAGACAAAAGAATAGTTAAGGCAGAAAAAACAATAATTATCCAAATAATGATTTGTTCTGCTTTAGAATAAGGTTTTTTAGGTTTTCTTTTTTTCTTTGAAGAAGTAACTTCAGTAGTTTGTAATTCTGGGTTAATTATATCCATTTTTAGTACCTCAATACTCGTTAATTATACCACATTTTCGTGGTTTGAATTGTTTTCAAAACCTAGATAAAAGGGCTTTATTTAGCCATTTATGATTTATTTTAAAATACTTTTAAGTTATGAGTTTAAATTGTTTAAAGAAAAGTTTTAATAATACTAAAAAGGTATACACACACGTGTATACCTTTTTATTTTGGGTAAAATTTAAACTAAATTACCATTTGTCGTTGATGTTGTCGGGTAAGTTAATAGGAGGTACGTCTGTACCCATTGCAACTATTTCAAATTCAGCAACAATTCTAAATGAAAGAACTGCAAAAAGAGTAGTATTTATCTTAAGCTTGCGCAAATATTGTTTATCGCCTTCAGGCATTGTAATTAGTTTAACAACAATATCGCTCATTGAAAGTGGTGCTGGCAATTTACCTTTAACTATATCTTTATCAATAGTAAATTCGTAATCATAACTATTTGACTGATCAGTTTTGCCTACAACTATCTTTTTAATTAATTTAGCTATATCTAAATTATCAAGCGGACCACGTTTAACTAATTTTGGTCTGTTTAGTCTTCTGACAGGGGTTGGTTTTGTTTGTCCGTTCCAAAGTTGTTCGTCTGCGTAAATCATCGTTAAGATATAGGCAAATAAGTTAGCCTGCATTTCTGCTTCGGTAAACTCATAGTATTTAGTTACTTCGGGGCCAAATTTTGGCTTAGGATCAAAAAATCCTGTAAATCCAGTGACTTCTTTTGTTTTGGTTCTTAAATAACCACGGCCGTTTTTCATGTAAAAATGTACAGAAATTTTTCCTTTATTTACCTGTTGTCTACCTTGAAATGGAACATCGCGACCAGTGTGTTCCATGTCAAAAGTAAGTTCAACCTCGGTGCCTACTTGGTTAGTAAAGTTTAGTTTAAGGTCAACATTTTTAATAGCAATCTCAATTCCAAATACTTTATTTGAAGTGATTTGACCTTTAATATGATATTGTTTTTTGTCAATGGTGTTCATTACTGCTTCTACAAAAGTATCAAAGTATTTAAACTCTTTTTCTGTAAAGTCTGCTTCATTTGGCGCAGTAATTTCTGTGTAGTCGGTTTGCTCAAACACAGCCTGCTCAATTTTGTTTGCCTTAAGCTGAGCATTGGCGATTTGTAGTTTAGCAAAACGAACGTCTGTAAACTCAAGGTCAAAGGTACCGCTAATTTCGCCGTAATTAACTTGAGCGTGCACATTAGTTTTAGTAAAGTTAATCTCAGTTAAGATTTCAAAAATATCTGTTGCGTTTTCAGGTTTAGTTAGTCCTCTTTGGAAGCGATTGTAGACAGGTGAGTTTAAGTAAGTTAATCTTTTAGCTAGGTTTAGTCCAAGAATTTCTTTTAAGTTTTCTGGATTATTAAAATACTTAAGTGCTTTTTCAAGCGCTTGGGCGTCGCCACCAAAAGTACCAATTAGTCTATATCCTGAGCGAATAAACTCATCTTGTGAAATTTTGACGCTAAGACCGTTGATATCTAGATAAATGTGGCCATTTAAAAAAGTTATTCTACCTTTGTAGTCTTTGCCATCGTATTTTGCCTCAAAGTTAACGTCTAGGTCAAAAGTGTTGCCTTTTGAATTGATGGTCAAAGAGCCTTTTGAAACTTCTAAGGCCTTGCCGTTTAGTTCAAAGGTGCCGGCGAAGTTAAATGTTTTTTGTGGAGCCTTTAGCATTGACTTGATTTTTTCAACGTTCGCAAACAAATCAAGAATGTCTTGATAAGTTTTCCATTCGTGCTCAGGCACAGAACCCAGGTCTTCAGTGGCAGTTGGAGAAATAGTTGCTTGAAGTAAGTTTTTATAAGTTATGTCTGCCTTGCGGTCAAGGAAGTTAGCACGAACATTTAGATCACCATATCCTAAATTTAGTTCTGATTTAGTCAAACTAAACTGGGTTAACAGATTAAAGATGTTTTCAGCGTTGGCAAGTTTTAGTAAGTCTGGTGCTTTTTTAATAATTTCTAAAAGTTCTTCAACTGACAGTTTAAACTTCAGTTTTTCGGTTTCAAAGTACAAATATTTCTTGTCGTAGTATATTGTGGCTTTTAAGTATTTGTCTTTGAATTTTAGGTAAGTTTCTAGTTTTGCCAGAACCTCACCTTTCAGCGAAACTTTACCAGAAAAGTCAGCGCCCATCTCGCCGCTTTGAGCCTTTCCGTCAATTTCGTAGGTTTGCTCGTATAGTTTAAGTAAATTTAAAATGGTTTCAGTGTCTGCATATTGAACACTTGGAACTACACCTGTATTTTGTTTAGTAGACTTAGTTAAAGTAGCTGTTAATCCTAAATCTGGCAGAGTTAAGTTAATTACTTTTTTGACAAGGTCAATTTCGGCCGATAACTTAATTCCGCTAAGCGTGAAGTTAGAAAGTGTGATTTTATCTTTAGTAAAAGTCAGGGCGTCAATTAAGTCTGTGTAGACAGATAAATACTTAATTAAATCTGCTTTACTTGAAAGACCAAGTAGTGGTTTTAAGTCAGCAAAGATTTTTTGAATTTCTGCCTGCAGACGACTAATGTCGGCAAAAGGTATTTTTAAATTCAGTTTTTGAGTCAAGGCGTAAAGTGTACGCTCAGCGATGTATAAGTTATTTAGTTCAAGGAAGTATGATTTTTCGCCTATCTTAAACTCAACTTTACCAGAACCTGCAAAATTAACTTTAGATTTAAGGTCAACGTTTCCGCTGAGTTCTCCTTTAAACTTAGCGCTGTCGGTAGTTGTGGCTTTCAGTTCATAAGTTGAAGAAAATAAATCAAAAACTTTCTCTGCAAAAGAACGGTCTAGCCACTCTACGCCTTCAGGTACTTCCTTAGTTTCTACGTCTTCTTGTTTAGTTAAAGTTAAGTCTAGCATACTGCCGTATTTAACTTTAAGTGCTTTGGCTGTTAAGTCTGCTTTGACTTCTAGATTTTTTAGTATACCTTCTGTAAACTTAGCAACTACGCTGGTTTGGCTAAACTCAAAAGTCGCGCTGACAACTGCTTTAATTAGGTCTTGAGTTAAGCCAACTGTAATTCCTGAAAACAAGTCTTTGAGTTTTTGTGCTTCAGAAATTAACGCTTGGATGTCCGATAGACTTAATTTAAGGTTAACTTTTTCGTTTTGCAGATAGAAAAACTCTTTGTCGTAAAGTAAACGGAAAGTTTGTTGAATATCTTTGTAAATTAGTTTTAACTCAAGGTCTAAGATAGTTTTGCGAGTGAAGTTTAGGGCACCTTTGATTTCTACTTTTAGGTTTTCGCCATTTATTGGGTAGTTAAACACACCGTTTACGCTGTAGACAGTTGAAACTAGATCTGCGGCTTTTTCAAAAAACTCACGGCCTAAAAACTGAGTTGTCGCGCTTGGTTGAAATAAGTTTAATTTTTTGTCTGTTTTCTTTAAGGTTAAGTTTAAATTAAGTGGGCTTGCTGAAAGCGAAAGCGCTTTTTCTTGGAATTTAAAGCGCAGAGAAACCTGTGTGATTTGTTCAATTCCAAATGCTTTCTTTAAATCAAAGTCCACGCCATCTTTAGATAAGTTTATTGCATCTAAGATTTTTGTAAATTCTAGGGTTGGTGCTAAATAAGTTTGACTTGAGTTGGTTAGACTTACGTTTCTGATAGAGATACCACTTGCTTTTTCAATGGCTTTTTGAATTGCTGCGACAATCGCGTTAATTTCACTGTAGGCGACTTTTAAGTTAAGAGTTGGATATTGTTTTGAAAGTAGGTAAATTTGTTTGTCTTGAATGTGCAGGCTAAAGTCTAGGGTGATTGGACTTGCAAGTTGAGGGTGTGTAAATTTCACACCTAAGTCTGCTTTAAGTAAATGTTTTGAAGTTAAGTCAACTTGTGTATTTTTCACACTTAAGTCTAGTTTTGCGTCTTTACCTAGGTATTTTTCTGCAAGTTCTTTTGGAAGTGAGTAGTTAACATCTTCAAGTGTATAGCGAGTTGAGTAAAGTTCCGCGATCTTTAAAATGTCTGAGGCTGTCAAGACATTTGGATTTTTCATCAACTCAGCGATTTTTTCGCTGGCTCTTTCGCCAACTTCACTAAACTCAGTTGGAGTTAAGGTTAAATGTAGATTAAAGTTTGAAATAGTTAAGTTAATTGCTTTGGTTTTGCGGTTGAAGTAAATTTTGCCTTCATATTCTGCGTATTTAGCAGCCAGCATAATTTCTTCTTTGGCGATAGTTAATGCCTGAATTGTAAACTTAGAAATTAGCGCTTGAATGTTTGAGTTTGCACTGTTTTGTAGTTGGAAGTTATTGAAGTTAATTTCACCTTGACTCTTAATCAGTTCAGTGATTTTAGCAATTAACGAACCAATTTCTTCAATTGAAACTTTGGCGTTTAGTTTTTTTGATTTTAAATAAACTGTGTTTTTTAAAAAATACAGCTCAAAACTATAGACTAAATCCTTAAACCTAGCCTCGGCGTAGAGCACAGCCTCAACATCTTGGAAGTTGTTGTTAACAGAAACATATCCTTTGTGAACAGTTAATTTAACTCCGTTAATCTCGGCGCTACCTGAGACGTTGTGAGGTTTCGTCATCACGCGTTCTTTGATTTTGTTGACTTCAGAAATGTCTAGTGGTAGTTTAGCGCCTGGCTCAACTTCGGTTTTTGAGTTAAGGTCAGCAAGCGGAAGTTCTATATAGTCGTTTTCGTTTATCTCAAAAATATTTGCGTTAAATTGAGGGTCTGAGTTCAAATAACCTGTGATGTTGTAGTTAAACGCAGATAGTTTAAAGGTAAGTAGACGAGTCTCGTCTTGTGTTGGGTAGTTTAACTCAAAGTCTAGAGACTTAATTACAGACTTAATTAAAGGCATTTTGTCAATGGTTTTAACAATACTTTGAATAGTTGCAAAAGGATTGCTAAAGTCTAGGTTAAGTTCAGACAAATCTATGCCCAAGTTATTTAAGTTAAAACCACCAATTTCGCCTTTTAGGCGAGACATTTCAAAAACCTTGTGCATCAATTGACTAAAGTCTTTGACGTTAGCCTTTAAATTATAGCCGTTGACTTTAGCGTATACTTGGTTGCCAATGATTGAAATGTCGGCCAGTTCTTGACCTGCTTTTATAATTTTGGCGTTTAGGTAAAGAGTGCTTTCTTTGTAAAGTAGGTTTAACTGAATATTTAGGTCAGCAAAGGAAACGCTTGCTTGAAATTTACCACTTTCAAGGACTTTTAGTAGTTTTTCTAGTGCTAGTTTACTAAAACGGTTAATTTGTTTACCGTTTTGGTCTTCAGGTGACACTAAATAAGGGGTTTCGTTTTGATATGAGTTTAAAGTCAGAGTGAAACGATTATCTTTTGACTTAAAGGATGTTGAAAGATTGCCGCTTGCAGAATCTAGGGTTAAGTTCGCCAAAATTTGCGTGATAATTTCATTTAAGTCAAAGCCACCAGGTAAGTATTTAGAAAGACTTGCGCGGATTTGTGGGGCTAGTTCTCTTAAATCAGAGTGCGAGAAATATTGCACGTTTTTACGTTTATTTGGACCAAACTCAACGTATACTCCGCGGTTATCTATGTAAACTCGGCCAAGTTTAGGAATCGAAATAGAAATCTTTCCTTTAAGGAAATCTACGGCTACTTTGATTTCTGAATCTGAGTCGGTTTTAGTAATTGAGTTTAATGCGTAGTTTAAAGTAAAGGAAATTGTACCGCGTGGATTTGCGTCTGGGTCTTTAAAGTATTTTAGTAAAAACTCAGTTAAATCAAGCACGTTGACAGGAGTTTTTGGATTAGGTAGTTTAGTTCCTGGTCGGTGAGTTAAAGCAAACGCAGTTTTACTTTGATCAAAAGCGACGCGTCCGTCTTCTACTTTTAAGTTGTCTTTCTCTAGTTTTAAGTCAAGGAAACTAAACAAGCGTTCAGCGGATTTAACTAAATTAGTAAAGTCAATTAAGTTAATTAGCTCTTCTAAACTATTTTTAGTCAAATCTACATTAAAAAACTCTTTAACGATTTTATTTAAATCAAAAGTTAAAGAACGCGCTTTGAAATGCATTGTTAGTTTGTTTTCAACAATATCAAAAGGAATGGTGTAGTTTTTGCCAAATGCAGTTAGGCTAAGTTCGCCGCTCGCTGAAATTGAAGTTTTGTTGTTAAAAGAAACTAAAGCATTGATAGATAAACTTGAGTTGGCGTTGATTTCTTTAGATAAGTTGAACTCAAAAGTATCACTAAAGATTTTTTTAAGTTGCTGAGTGGCGGCGTCAAAATCGGTTTTGTCTTCAGAAAACTGCGGGTTTGCTTCTTTTTCGCCGCGTTTAAAGTTAAGTTCCAAAGTTTTGCCGTTAGTCTCTTGTTTGGCGTTAAACTCAACTAACTCTTTGGTGTCTTTGTTAATGTAAAAGGTTAAAGAGATACCTTTGGCCTTGGTTTCAAGCACTGTGTAGGCACCAATGTTTTTAGGTTCTTGAAAGTTTTGGTTAAGTTCACCAATTAGTTCCTGCAGATTAGGTAAACTTAAGAAACTACCTTTGTCAAACAGTTTGCCAATTAGTTCAACTATTGTCTCGGCTTCTCCTGTGTAGGTTTGGCCAAACATTGAAAAAGTATATTTTTTGTTTTCGTAGTGTAAATTAAATAATCTAGACTCAATTTTTAAAATTGCGGGGTCTTTGGAAAAAGTTGCGGTAAACTCAAGTGCTTGGCCACCAACGTTTAGCGAACCTGTGAAATTACCTGATTTAACTTTAGAAAAAGCGTCAATTAAAAGATCAGTAGCGCCTGGTTTTGGTTCAGTAATTTCGCCGTGTTTACGAAAGTCTTTGTGAAAGAAGTTGTGAAAATCAGCAGTTTGAACTTTTTCCTTTTTATAAGTAAAAGTTTGAGCGACACTTGCTGCAAAGTCTGAAGAAATACCTTTTACCGTTAAGTTATACTCTTCGTTTGAAACAGTTTTTAAAACTTCCCAGCGGTCATTCATGGTGACGTCTAAAGTAAATGATTTAAATGTAGGGTAATAAGGAGTTTGAGCCATTTCTCTGACTTCAACTGCGTATTTAGCGGTAGCCACTTGTTTGCCAAGACCACTTGGTTTGCTTAAGTCTTCGTCTACCACAAAATCAATGCGGTAAGTGGTCTCGCCGTCGGCTTGTTGAATTAGTTCAACTTTTTTAATGGTTTTTCGAGAAAGTATTTGTTGAGTGAAGTCCTTTAAGTCAGAACCTAGGATGTTTTCTGTAAAATCAGCCTCAGTAAAAGGTGCGTCTGAACCTTTGTATTGGCGCCAAACTGGTCTGTCAAGGTCGCCGTTTTCAAGACGTGCAAGTTCTTTGACAAAATACTGCGCACCACGCGTTGATTCATTTCTAAAAACATAAAGACCAGGGTTGGCAAATGAACCTTTTGAGTATTGTTTGTTTGACAAATGCGTAGTGTCATATTGGCGAGTTGCTTTGATTTTTTGGGTAGTCGAGCCAAAAGAACCAAAGTAAGCAGTTGCCTGACCGTTGGTTTCACTTTGAAAATGACTTTGATTTCTAAAAACTTTGGCAGCAATTAAAATGTTTTTTAAGTGATCTCTTTCGTCAATTGGCTTAGAGCCATCGTTGGGACGTTCTAAGTATTCGTTGTTGATGTTGGTCTTTGGTTTGATGCGGTTAGGTTTTTGTCCCAACGACAAAAAGGCCATCAAAGCAACAATAATTGAGCCTAAAAACAAAGCAAATAAAACACTCGTTGTTTTTACAGGACGAGTGTAGGGTTTAGTTGAGTAAGGTTGTGCAAATTGTTTTTTGGCTTTAAATTGACGGGGTTTTTGTGGAGCTGGTAAGTTAGTGGTTGTTTCTTCGTATTTAATAAAATCTTTTTTCATAAAGTAAAACTCCTTTTTGAAAAGTGCTCACTTTTATTTATGTATTTTAATAATTTTATTTATGTAGTAGATATTAGTGAGAAATATATTTTAATTAAGTAGTTCAAAAAGTGCTTACATAATTATACCCCACCTATAAAAAAAGCCATTTTTAAATTGTAAAAGTAGTCCTAAATATAAATATATAGAGTAATTTTGATTGTTTTTTTGACTAGTTTGAGGGTAAATTATGAAAAAGACCTTTTTAAGCTTGTTTTCCTTAAAAAGGTCTTTGATGTAATTTTAAATTTTTTAATGTGTTTATTTTAAGCGGGTTTCTTATTATTATTGTTGTTCAACATGCAGGTATCAAACGTTATCAAGAGTTAAAAAAACTAATGGTGAAAAGATGTTTGTACAAAAACTGTGTTGTTAGTCCACAGCAAGCGGGTAAGATACTACCTAATACAAACTACTACACCGAAAACGTAGTTGACGCTGAATTGGTGTAGGTTGCCATAACCAGTGGTGTAACGCACGACCGGATTAAAGTTAGGAAACTGTGCACCGAGCCACCAGCTCTGGTTGTTACCATCGCTGTAATAAGGGTGTAAATTTTCATTTGAATATACACTCATGTCGACACCACGGTATTGTGGTTTATATCCAGAAAATTGATTTAAAACTGCTTTAGCATAATCAGTAGATTCGCGAATTAATTTAGGATAAAAATTGTTGTTAGCATCTA
>CAUTUJ010000007.1:0-22420 GCA_963541565.1 uncultured Acholeplasmataceae bacterium
TAAATAAAACTAACCCTTTTGTTAAATTACTTATAACTCTTGAGTTAATTACAATTACTTTTTTGTTCCCGCTTACTGACAACATTTACTTAATATCTGGGTTAGTTGGCTTCGCTTTATTTACTTTGTTAATTTTGGCTTTAGCAAAGGTAAATATTTTTAAAATTATTAAATCGCTGACCGCGATTTTAACCCTGTTGATATTAACTGTCTTAATAAAGGTTTTGACATATTGGCCAGCGACTGGTGAAAAAGCGCTATTTTTGGCAGCTACTTTTTCGTTTTCTTGGCTAAATTTATCTTTAGTGGCTTTATTTATTGTATTTTTAGGGTTTGCGGCTAAATACATCAAGATAAATTTAGTGTTTTTACCGCTAGTTTTAGTGTTTTCCTTTACTTTATTTTATTTTTTGCCAAATTATGGGTTTTATTCGTTTAAAGTAGAATTGTTTAAAAAACCTTTATTCGAATCTTTATTTTTAGTAATCAGAGTAATTTGTGTGCTGTTTTTAATGTCGGGCCTAACCACCACAACTTCTCCGCTAGAACTCACCTACGCTTTAGAGAAATTATTTTATCCGCTTAAGTTAATAGGCCTAAAAATTCAAACTTTCACATTTGTTTTTTCTTTAACAATTCGCTTCATTCCAAGTCTTGGCAAGCAAGTTTACAAAATCACAGAGGCTCAAAAAGCCCGTGGTTTTGATTTAAAAAGCGCCAATATTTTTAGAAAAATTAAGTTTATCGTCGCGATTTTAATCCCACTTTTTGTCCACTCTTTCAAGGCTGCATTTGAGTTGGCAGACGCCTTGGATGTTCGTGGCTTTGATTTAGACAAACCAAGAACCGAGGCTATTGACTACAGATTAAAAGCCATTGACTGGGTTTTAATTTCTTTCTTTTCACTGCTGACAATTTCTGCTATCGTGCTTAGAGTTTTGGGACTAATATATGGAATTAAATTATAGATACGCGCTCATTTTGGAGTATAGAGGAACTACTTATTTTGGTTCACAACGCCAAAATACCTTGCCAACTGTTCAAAATGAAGTTGACAAGGCCTTAAAAAACATGACCCAAATTAAGGTCAAAACTCATTTTGCTTCCAGAACTGACAAAGGAGTGCACGCTGAGTTTCAGGTGTGTCACTTTGATATACCTGTTTTGCTTGACCTTGCTTATTTACCCCACAACTTAAATAAACGTTTACCTGAAGACATTAAAGTAGTTAAAGCAATTTTAGTCGACTTTAGTTTTCACTCAAGACACTGTTCTTTAAAAAAAACCTATATTTACAGGATTGCTAAAAGACCAGTTAACGCTTTTAACTCAGAGTATGCAGTTTATTTTGGTAATCTAAATATTCAAGATATGCGAGAAGCGGTACCACTTTTTATTGGCACTAAAGACTTTAGGGGTTTTGCGAAAACCGAGTTAAATGAAGACACTCTAAAAACCGTGCTTGATTTAAAAATTACTGAAAACAAAGATTTTTACACCCTAAAAATCACAGGAACCGGATTTTTAAGGTATATGGTTAGGTCAATTGTCGGGGTTCTGACCAGAGTTGGCAAAGGCACATTTACCCCCGAGTTAGTTAAAGAGATTTTTTTAAAAAAAGACCACACACTTTGCGGTAAAACTGCACCCGCAAAAGGTCTAGTTTTAAAAAAAATCTACTATCCACTGAGGTACCGAATAAAAAAATAATTTTTCTTAATTTTTTAATTGAACAATTTATGACTTTGTGGTAATATTATTAGGTAATGCGGGCGTGGCGGAACTGGCAGACGCGCTAGACTTAGGATCTAGTTCCCTCGGAGTGCAGGTTCAATTCCTGTCGCCCGCACCACTTATAGTAATTTTTTTAAAAAAAGTGTGCTTGCCACACTTTTTTATTTTAAAAGGAATAAGATGACTAGATTAGACCGAGTATTAGCAAATTTAAAATATGGTAGCCGCAGAGACTGTCAAGGATATATTAAAAAAGGCTTAGTTTCGGTTAACGGTGCAGTTTGCACAAAAGTTGACAGAAAAATTAATGAAACTGACCAAATAAGTTTCAACTCAACTGAAATTAAGTATCTACCTAGCTTTATTTTGATGTTAAATAAACCAGAGGGCTATATTTCTTCCAATGTTTCTGGGCTATATCCTTCGGTGCTTACTTTAGTAAAAGAGCCCTATAGCCGCTATGACTTAAAAATAGCTGGTAGACTAGACGTCGACACAACAGGACTACTTTTGATTACCAATGTTGGCACAAATGTACACAAAATCGCGTCTCCAAATGCCAAGGTTGTCAAAACGTATCTAGCTGAACTTAAAAGCCCGTGGACAGAAAAAGAAGCGATTGAACTACTTAAACCTATGATTTTAAGAGACGGCGAAAACCAACAATACACAGCCAAAGCCTTAGAAGTTAAGTTAATAGACCAGCTGCATGTTGAAATTAAAATAGATATGGGCAAATACCACCAAGTTAAAAATATGGTTGTGTCTTGTGGAAATGAAGTGGTTAAGTTAACTAGAACTGCGGTTGGTAACTTGACTTTACCTGTTGATTTAAAGTTAGGTGAATATCGGTTAGTTGAACTTAGTGATATCGCCAATTAAAAAATACTTAACATACAGCCTTATTTTTGTTAAAATTAAGGTGTAAAGCGAGTTTATTTTAGATTTTTAAACTAAACAAACTTTTAAAAGGAAAAAAATATGAACGAAAATGAATTGATTAGCCAGGAAACAAAAGAAACTGCGCAATCATCTAAAACCAAAACAAAAAGAATTGGGGTGATTTTAAAGTACAGCAAACCCTATACTTTAAAAAAACTAAAGACTTTACATCAGGTAAAAATATTGAGAATTTCTGAAAAGCACGAGACTTGCTATCTTTATATGAATGAAGATTTCTTTAAAAAATTTGTTCATATTCTTCGTTCAACTGGCTACATTTCGGCGGAAAAATCAGAAATTTTTCAAGATCAACATCTAAACTTTGACACAGAAGTTTTCCAAGAAGGCGACGAAGTTTGCGGAATGGATGTCTCTGACATTGACCTGCAAAATATCGCAGAACTTCAAGAACTTGAAAATCAGTTTGTATAATTTGCTTTAAAAAGGGAGGTTTGAAATGAAAGATAAGCGAAAACTAATCTATTTAATTTCTGCAATCGTGTCCAGCGTTGTTGTTTTAATAATTTTGGCAACAACTTTGGCAGTTGTTTTAAAACCAAAAACCAAAAAGATAAACGAACCCACTGAAACCACCTACACAATCAAACATATTTTTCAAGGACTTGCCGGTGAGATTGAAGAAAAAACAGTCTTAGAAACTAAGGTTGCAAAAGTTGGTTCAATTGTCAAAATTAGTCAAGATAGCCGCAAGAAGGAGTACGACCACGGTTTTGAAGTTGCTGATTTTGCAGACCAAAAAGAAGTTAAACAAGACGGCTCTACAATTTTTGAAATCAGATATGGCCGTAAATTATTTGAAGTTAATTTTGAAGTTAATTTTAATAACTCAACATTCCAAGGTAAAATTTCTCCAAACCCTGAAACTCAAAAAATTAAGTTTGAAGCAAAAGCACAAAAACCTGTAGACCCAGAAATAGCAGCTCAAGGCAAAAAATACCGCTTTAAACACTGGCAGTTAAAATCTGAAATGAACGAAGTATACTCAAAACAAACACCATTTGATTTCAGTAAACCAATAACTAAAAACACCACTTTGGTTGCTTATTTTGAAGAACTTTTTTCAATTTCTTATCTAATTGAACTAGAAAAAGCAAACGGTGAGTTTGAAGAAAAAACCGAAATAAAACGTTGGTTTGAAGCAGGCGAGGTACATACTGTTAACTTACCTAATCCAGATGAAAGAATCTACAGCGAAGTTATATATGAGAAAAACTCATTGACTGTTGCTCCTGACAACAGTCAAAATAAAGTTAAAATTACCGTAAAACGCAAAGTTCACACTGTCATCTTGCAAGTTGCTGGTGCTAACTTAACATTGCCAAGTAAATTAGTCAGACACGACGACAGAATTTGGGAAATTGATGCAACCGCTATTTATCAAGCAGGCTATTATATTAAAAATATTCAAATTGGCACAATAAATTACACGTTATCAGCCCTACAGGCTCAATTTGTGGATAAAGATATTACTGCGGTTTTTCATTTAGCAAAAGACATCGCAGGTAAAGGCAAATACCCGCAGTCTTTGGTCTATCCCGATCAAAGTAAATTAACCTTAATGGAAGCCTCAATTAGAAGAACTCAGTTTCAAATTGGCACAAAAACTCACAAACTTACGTTTAATCGTTATTTTTACCGCGACGAAGAGGGCAATAAATACGAAAAGTTTGATGGAAATTTCTATAAATTTGAAGAAGTTGAGTTTATTAAAATCCCTGGTAAAACCACCTTTTTTACCAAAAAAATTATAGACTTTGCACCCTACACTTTTATACTTAAAGAAAAAAATAAACCAAATAGTTTTGAAACCTCTTTTTTACATTCTTTAACTAAAGACATTGCTTTAGTATTGGGTTTTAAAGTCGGAATTGCTAGCCTTACAGATACAGATAAATACTCAGTTAAATCCGTGCTTGACTCAAATAATTTCAATGATTTGCAAAAAACTGCAACCGAATACGCAACTGCTGTGTATGTTTCTTCTGCATATAGACAACTAGACGACCGCATTGACTCACAACTCCCATACGGTGTTAAGGCAATTGACAAAATTTTAGATTTTGGCACAAAAACTTGGTGGTTAACTCATCAAGTTAAAGACACAGATTTAGAATCTTACTATATAGACAAAGAAGGTAAGTTAAGTCAAAAAAACAAAAACTATCTTTTTGGTGTAGTTGTTTGCAAAGAGTAAAACAAACACCCGCAACCAAATGCGTGTCAAGTCTTTATACTTGACGCACTTTAGGTTTTATGTTAAACTTATTTTGTATTTAAATCAAAAAAGGAGTAAATTATGGCATTAAAAATTAGACTTCAAAGATTTGGTTCAACTAAACGTCCTTTCTACCGTATTGTTGCTGCAGAAAGCCAAAGAGCACGCGACGGTAAGTTCCTTGAAATCGTTGGTACTTACAATCCACTTTCTGGTGTTGTTGAAATTAAGCAAGAAGCGTATAACACCTGGATTTCAAAAGGCGCTAAACCAAGCGACACAGTTAAATCACTTTTAAAGAAACAAAAATAGTTGAAGGCGGAGTTTCAAACCATGGTTTTAAATTTTGAACAAATTCTAGCCAGCTTTGTCCGTCCTTTGTTAATCTATCCAGAAGTACTTGAAATTAAAGTGTCAGAGCAAGACACTTTAGTTGATATTTCTATGTTAGTTGAAGAAGCAGACCTTGGCCGAATTATTGGCAAAGGTGGTAAAACTGCTGCTGCTCTTCGTCAGCTGTTGTATTCAATTGCCACTAGAAATGGCAAAAAAGTAGCTCTGGAAATTAAAGCAAAGTAACTTTATCTGTGTTTTTAATTGGCAAAGTAATTAAACCTTTTTCATATAAAGGTTGGATTAAAGTGGAAAATCTTTCAGATTTTCCACGTTTTTTAATGCAAGAAATTGTATATATTGAAAACAAACCTTTTGAAATTGAACAAAGTAAACCTGGAACTAAATGTCTACTGATTAAACTAAAAGAAATCAACTCAGAAGAAGAGGCTAAACAAATTGCGCAAAAAGAAATTTACAGCAAAGCGAGACCTGAACTAAAAGATAGTGAGTTTGTTTGCGTTGATTTGCTAAATAAAGCAGTTTATTTTGAAGGGCAAGAAATTGGTAAAGTCAAAGAAGTTTACTTTTATCCAAATCAGCAAGTTTTAAAAATTGAAAAAGCCGACAAAACTTACTTTCTGTTGCCTTTTGTTAAACACTATATAGACACGGTTGAAGAAAGTAAAATTGTTGTTTTGAATTTAGGTGAAGTGATATGAAGATAGACATTATTACTATTTTTAAAGAAGCCTATAGCAGTTTTTTAAATACATCTATTGTAAACAGAGCAAGTCAAAGTAAACACATAGACGTTAATTTACATAACTTACGCGACTTTTCTTTAGATAAGAACCAAAAAGTAGACGACACAGTATATGGCGGCTCTGTTGGTATGCTGATGTCAGTTGAACCCATACACCGCGCAATTTCTGCTTTAAAACAAAACAAAAGCGCGTACGTTGTAGCGTTTTCTCCACAAGGAAAACCTTTAAATCAAGAAGTGCTTGATGAACTTGCAAAAAAAGAACGTTTGATTTTACTGCCAGCTCACTACGAAGGATACGATGCCAGGGCACTTAACTTCATAGACCTAGAAATCTCGGTTGGTGATTTTGTCTTAACTTCTGGAATCTTGCCAAGTCAAATTTTAATAGACGGTCTAGTTAGACTAATTCCAGGAGTTATCAATCAAGACTCGGTTAGCAAAGACACCTTTAAATACAACTCAATTTTGAAATACCCTGAATACACTAAACCAGCAATATACGAAGGTCTTTTGGTACCAGAAATACTGCTGAGTGGAAATCATCAAAAAGTAGATGAATATAATTTTGAACAAGCCGTTTTAAATACACTAAAGAAACGCCCTGACTTAATTAAAAACAAAGCATTTGACTTAGAAACATTCAAAAAAATCAAAGTAATCATTGATAAAATAAAAGACTATAAAAAGTAAAATACCTGCACAGTTAGTGCAGGTATTTTTAATTATTAACTGGCTAAAATAGCCTTATTTAGCGCTTTAACTGTATTTAAACTAGTCAGTAACGTCAATTATTCGAAGTGTGTTAGTACGACCGTGAGTTTGGGCCCAACCAGAAGTTAAGATGATTGTTGCACCTTTTTTCAGTCCAAAAGCCTTTGCTCCATCAATTGCTTTAGCGTCGTATTTCAAAAAGTCGTTAACGTGATTAACAACTCGCGGATACACCCCAAAGTTAAGTGCAAGTTCACATGCAGTTTTGAAGTTATCAGTCAAAGCAATAATTGGCACTTGTGGTCTGAATTTACAAATTCGGCGAGCAGTACCACCGGTTTCTGTAAACGCCACAATCGCTTCAACTGAAGGCAAAGAAATTGAAATTTGGGCAGCAGCGACTCCAATTGAGTCATTAATAGTTTTCTCGCCACTTGGAATTAAGTTCTCTAAGTTTTGTTGATACGGAAAAATTTGTTCAATTTCGGTAGCAATTTGCACCATTGTCTGAACGGCTTCTACTCCAAACTCTCCAACTGCAGTCTCACCACTTAACATAATAGCGTCAGATCCATCTAAAATGGCGTTTGCAACGTCTGATGCTTCTGCTCTAGTTGGACGTGGGTTTGAAATCATTGACTCAAGCATATGGGTAGCCGTAATTACAGGTTTACCAAAGAAGTTAGCGCGTTGTATCATTTTCTTTTGATAAATTGGAACTAAAGGAAACGAAACTTCTACACCCAAATCACCACGAGCAACTAAAATACCAGCAGCCTCTTGCAAGATTTCGTCTAAGTTTTGATACCCCTCTTCATTTTCTATTTTAGCAATTAGCGGGATATTTGGGTTTGAAGTGTTTTTAACTAAATCTTTCACTGCTAAAATATCTTGTTTTGAACGCACAAAAGAAAGTGCAATTAAATCTGCACCGTGTTCAATTGAAAACAAGATATCTTTTTTATCTTTTTCAGATAAAAATATTTGTTTAATTTTTGCACCAGGACAGTTGCAGGACTTGTGGTTTTTCAAAAAACCAGTGTGGTTAACTGTAGTTAAGATATCGTTGTTTTTGTATTTTTCAACAACGTCAAAGCGCATTTTGCCGTCATCTACTAAAATGAAGTCGCCAACTTTAACTCCTTTAAAAAGTTCAGGACAAGAAATGTGAAAACGCTCTGAGTTTCCCAAAACTGGTTCTTGTGTGATTAAAATCTTTTCACCTTTTTTAACTTCTACTTTGCCGTTTTCAAAGTTACCAGTTCTAATCTCTGGACCTTTGGTGTCGGTCATGATGGCCAAATTGTAGTTTAATTTAGCTCTAACTGCTTTTAGAGTTTTAAAAGTATTTTCGTGCTCTGAGTATTCACCATGTGAGAAGTTAACACGAGCTACGTTCATACCAGCGTCAATTAAGGCCTGAATTTTTTCAGGGCTACGAGAGGCTGGTCCAATTGTACAAATAATTTTTGTTTTTCTAATCATTTTTCACCTGTTTCTAATGTATATTATATACTTTTTATTTATTAACTTTATTATTAATATAAAACTAGACTGTTAAATGTTAAAATCTAAATGTATGTTAATTTTTTTACTTAAAATAAAATTAGATAAGCATGGAAATCGCTAGTATTGTTATACAAATATTAACATTGATAGCAACTGTATTTGTATCTTTTGCTATTTATTTTCTTGGAATTCATAATGCAAAAATTTTAAGAAATAAAGAAATTTCTGAAAACGCTAAAAAGTTTATTCGTGATAATGAAAGCGAAATTGATTATTTGGAGTTAGCCACAGTTGCTGCAGGATGTTTTCCTAATGATAAACATACTAGAAAGATATATAACTACTTTATAGAGTTAGATGACGAAACAAAGCAAGAAGTTTTAAAACAAAGAAAACTTAAATGTAAATTGATAACTAATGGCGACTGGATTAACGGGAAAATTTCTCTTATACAAAAGGCAATTAAAAAACTAGATTTAGGTAGAGACTTTTTATACGATTGTGGGAAAAACTTGCATCTTGCATATTCTTGCAAAGATAAAAAAATTAACATTTCTGTTTATGATGAAAAATACGAAGACTTTTTTAATGTTAGGTACAAAATAACAAAAGAAAGTAAAAAAATGTCATATATTAAGTATTCGGATGATTATTTGCATTGCAAATATGACAAACCCAATTTAATGCCCAAAGATGTTCCACCAAAACCCAATGATTATTTAATTGTGATTGAGAATTTTGGTGCATGCGATGAAGAAACTTTGTCGTTTTGGATGATGGTCATGGTTTCAAATGTTATGCGTTATTCTGAAGTGTATTTAAAATGGAAATTTTTAGTCAATAGAGAAGTTAACTATTTTGAAAATGAAACTTATGGAGATAAATACTTTAGTGTTTTATTTGATTTATATTATTTAAAAGAAACAAAATAAAAGAAAATTATTACGAACAACAACAACTTGCTGACAAAATTTGGGATTCTGCAAATAAAATGCGCTCTAAAATTGAGGCAAGCTAATATAAAGACTATATTTTAAGTTTTATTTTCTATAAATTTCTTTCAGAGAAAGAAATAAAATTTTTAAAAAATAGGAAATAAAAAGTACCTAGTAATGCACTTTATTTTCAAATATTTAATTTTTAGTGGTTTTAACACAACAAATTAAAACCACTGTTAAACACTTACAAGTGTAAAAGTCGGGTTATATTATCTCTATCAATTCAGTTATACAAGAACTAATTTCAGATTGTACTCTAAATTGGTAACCTACACCTTTTAAAATAACTCAAATTAGTGTTATTTTTAAATAACTCCGTGTTGTCTTAAGATAATAGAGACAAAAGCAGCGATAAAAGAAAATACCATTCCGAACAACAAAGTCCAAATTAACGCTCTTCCTCTAATAGGTTGTTCCGAGGTTGTAGTAGAGACCTCTAGTTCTTCTTCTTTGTTCTTTTTTACCTTTACATTCTTCCTTTCTTCTTTTGTTTTTTCAAGTTCATCTTTAGTGTTTTCTAGTTTTTCATCTTTAGGCATAATATCCACCCCGCTCTACTATTTCATTTTACCTTATTTTAATGTTCAAAGTAAAAAACCTTATTTTTATTCGATTTAGGCAAATTTTCATTACTTTTGCATGCTATGAAAAAAAGTTTTTAAAATTACATTCAGTTTTATAAGTCTAAAAGGCCAATACCTTCTGCATGTTTGCATATACGAGATAGGCGTAGGGAATAGATAAGTATTTGTCGCATAAATAGCGATGTCTTAGTGTGGTATAATTTCCCTAACAGTTAAATAAAAAAGGAGCAAACAAATGCACAATAAACAATCCAAATTAAGTGTTTTTGCTCTAGGCGGACTCGGCGAAATTGGTAAAAACTGCTACTGCATAGAGTATCAAAACCAAATTTTTATCATTGACTGTGGTGTATCTTTTACAGACGAAACTCTGCCAGGTATTGACTACGTCGTTCCTGGTTTTAAATATTTATCTGAAAATCAAGACAAAATAGTTGGACTTTTTATCACACATGGACACGAGGACCACATTGGCGGGATTCCTTATCTTTTGCAATACGTTAAAATCCCGGTAATTTATGCCTCTAAAATGGCTTATGACTTAATTGAAAAAAAAATCGGTGATAAAGGTAAAAAACTCACCAAGTTGATGCTGTACACTCCAGACACTGTTTTAAATTACGGAGATATCTCACTTTCTTTTATAAGAGTTTCGCATTCAATTCCCGATGCTTTTGGTATTCGCGTAAAAACTCCACTTGGCTCAATTTTTGAAACTGGTGACTTTAAAATAGACATGACTCCGGTTGGTCCGCATGCTGAGTATGAAAAATTAGTTGAAATGGCCAACGACGGGTGTCTGCTTTTAATGCCTGACTCTACAAACGCAGAGCGCACAGATATGGTGCCGTCTGAAAAAGCAATTGGCCGCTCAATTTCCGAAATTTTTTCAGGTATCCAAGGCAGAATAATTATTGCCACCTTTGCTTCAAACGTTTACAGAATTAAGCAAATTATTGATGCTTCTTTTCAAAATAACCGAAAAATTTTGATTTTTGGCCATTCCATGGAAAACATCGTTGAAGTTTCTCGCAAAAACAAGTTTATAGACATTCCCGATGCTTTCTTTTTAGACCCAGAAAAAGTCAACGATACAGATGACTCTAAAATGACAATACTTTGCACAGGTTCGCAAGGCGAGCCAATGGCTGTACTTGCTCGCATTGCCAGCGGTCAACACAAAAAAATCAAAGCCAGAGCTGGTGATACCGTAATTTTTTCCTCGTCTCCAATACCTGGTAACTTTCAGTCTGTCAATAACTTAATCAATCAGTTTAATAAACTTGGTGTTAACGTAATTTCACACGGCGCACTTTACGAAACCCATGCCTCTGGGCACGCTGAACAAAACGGGCTTAAATTAATGATCAATTTATGCCGCCCTAAATACTTAATGCCAATTCACGGAGAGCATAGAATGCAAGTTATTCACTGCGGACTTGGTGTAGAGGTTGGCATGCCAAAAGAACACACTTTTGCACTGGCAAACGGAGATGTCCTTGAATTTACAAAATCGGGCGCTGAAGTTAAAAAAGCCAAGGTTGATGCAACCCCGCTTTTAATTGAAGGTAACTCAGCTGCACTTTTTTCAGATGAACTGATAGCCGAGCGACACACTATTTCTGCAGACGGAGTGTTCGTGTTATTTGTGCCGCTAAACTCAGAAAATAAACTAAACGGAGATGTTTTAACCGCGACTCGTGGCTTCATCTCGGTTTACGAAAACGAAAAAACCATTAAAGCAATTGCCCAAAAAGCAACTGAATACTTAAATACTTTTTCAGCCGAAGACAGAGAAGCGGCAACTAAAGCGTTGACTGAAATCACTCAAGAAATCATTCAAAATGCGTTTGCCCGAGTTCCACAAGTTTTTGTTGAGTATTTAGTTGCAGACTAATTTTCACTTTCTTTTATTTAAATGACAAAACAAGTTAATAATTTTTTTAAATCACCAAAATTCAAGGCTACTCTTGAATTTTTCACCAAGTCTTATGCTCGTATGTTTTTACTTATCTACTTGGTGTTTTCGCTAATTGGCGCTTTAGCGCTAAAAATGCCGATTGCTTCTAAAACCCCGCTTAAGTTTGTAGACACTCTGCTACTTTCTGTTTCTGCCATGTCTACAACTGGCCTTAGTTCCATAAACTTCGCAGACCTGACCTTATTTGGCCAAGTTATCTTGATTTTAATCATGGAGTTCGGTGGTATGGGTATTTACATGCTCTTTGCCTTGTTTTTGACAAACTCAGGTAGTAAAATCGGAGTTGAGCAAAGATTGTTTTTAGCAAACGAACAAAACCTGCCTTCACTTAGAGGAGTAATTCGCACCACTAAAAAGGTTTTCTATACATTAGTTTTAATTCAGTTAATCGGCGTTATTTTTTGTACTTCCTATATTTACTTTGCGATGCCTGAGTTTCAAGAAATTAGTTTCACAAAAGCTCTTTTCTACGGTGTTTTTCTGTCAGTTTCCTTGTTTATGAACGCAGGGTTTGTACCGCTTCCTGTAGACTTTCCAACTTTACTTTTAAACGGACACACTGTGTTTTTCATAGGTTGCGCATTTTTGATATTTTTAGGCGGTTTGGGATACATTCCTTTGATTTCTTTAGCCGACTACATTAAAGCAAAGGTTAAAAAAACTGACTACAGATTTTCCAAAATCGCCAAAATCCTGTTTTTTGCGCATGTTTTACTTTGGATTTTTGGCTTTGTTGTTTTAACTTCTCTTGAGTTTAACTCACCTGCCTTGGCAAAACTAAATGGCCCGCAAAGGTTAACTGCAACCTTCTTTACTTCAATTTCTGCGCGTTCTGCTGGTTTTAGTGTGATACCGCAAGCCAGTCTAGCCAGAGAAGGCAGTATTATTGTAATGATTATCTTGATGTTTATCGGCGCCTCTCCAAACTCAGCTGGTGGTGGTGTCAGGACTACTACTGTTGTGTTAATACTTGCTGCAATTTTTAGCCACATCAAAGCAGAGTCTCAAACTAAACTTGGCAAAAAACTAGCATTTAAAGAAGAGACAGTCAAAAAAGCCTTTATTGTTGCAACATCTGTTGCTTTAGTATTAATTATTTCTATTTTTGTGGTCGCCGTGGCTGAACAAAACTACTATGAAGGCCAACTTCAAATCGTAAAAGCCTCAGCACTTAAAGGAGAACACTTCCAAGAGCCGCTTGCTTTTAGTTTAAAAGACATTGTTTTTGAGTTAGTCTCGGCTTTTGGTTTAGTTGGATATTCCAGAGGCCTGACTTTTAGCACTAAATTACTTATTACTAAATGGGCAATTATCTTTATGATGTTTTTTGGACGTGTTGGTCCAATTACCTTCCTACGTGCATTTTCTTTTAGACAAAAAGTCACACAAACTTACAAAATTAGCGAAATTGATTTAATTATTAGTTAAAATAAATTAGAGGATCAGTTATGGGAATTTTTTCAAAAATATTTCAAAAATTTAAAAAAAATAAACCTCAACAACTTGGCTTTAGCAGTCAAGTTCGCTCAGTTTCTGGTCTTCAAGATATTTTTTTAAACCTAGAAAACTTAACTTATCCAGATTTTATTGAACAACTTGAAGAAGTTTTAATCATGGCTGACTTTGGTGTTCAAACCACTTTAAAAGTACTAGAGATTTTTCAAAAAAGTGTAAATCACAAGAACTTTTTAAAAATTGATGAAACTAAAGAAAAACTACTTGAAGCAATTTATTCAGTCTATGAAAATCCAAGTTCAGACACTAGCAGTGTCTTGGCAAAAGAAAAACCGCTAACCGCCTACATGTTTGTCGGGGTTAATGGATCTGGCAAAACTACTACTATTGCAAAACTTGCCGCTAGATTAAAAAAACAAGGTGAAAAAGTACTCTTAATTGCCGCAGATACCTTTAGAGCAGGCGCAGTTGATCAGTTAGCAGAATGGGGAAAACGCCTAGACATTGAAGTATTTTCAAACCCCCATACTAAAGACGCCGGGTCAGTTTGTTTTGGCGGTCTTGAAAAAGCAATTAAAGAACAATTTTCATACTGCTTAATTGACACAGCAGGTCGCCTGCAAAACAAACAAAACCTAATGGCTGAACTGGCTAAAATTAAAAAGATAGTTGTCAAAAAACTCAACAAAGAACTCAGCGAAACTATTTTGGTAGTAGACGCAAACCTGGGTCAAAACTCATTTGAACAGGCAAAATCCTTTAAAGAAATCACGGATATTTCAGCGCTGGCTTTAACTAAAATGGATGGAACCGCTAAAGGTGGTATCATTTTTAGAATTAAAAGTGAACTAGGTATTCCAACTAAACTAATTGGAGTTGGCGAAAAAGAAAGCGACCTTTTAGACTTTGAACTTGAGCGCTATATGTCTGTAGTTTTTCAGGAACTTTTTTCAAATGAAGCCACTTGCTAGTAAAGAACATTTAATTTCACTTTACTTAACTTACTCACCTCTGCTTACCAAAACTCAGGCAGATTACTTTCATGCACATTACTTTTTAGACTACTCACTGGCAGAAATTGCCGAAAACTCTAAAATCTCTAAAAACGCTGTTTTTCTTTCACTTAAACAAACTGAACGCAAGTTAATTGATTTTGAGATTAAGTTGAAATTAGTTAAAAAGACTGAAAATCTACACAAAAGAATTAAGAATATATCAGATAAATATAAAATTCCATTAAAAGAGTTTGAAGATATTGAAGGAGTTTGATTATGTTTTTTTTTTAAAAAAACTATATACTAAAATTAAAATTAACTGTGAAAATAAAAAAATCCGCTATTTAAAATATTGTGAGCTAGCAAAAAAATAAGAAATTAAGAGGATTCTTTGGTTGGAAATTCAATAAACTTACGCCAGAAGAAAGAAAATTAGTGTATGAGTTTGATGGCGGTGAATGGTGGGACGAATAATTTTGAGGTTTAGTTATGTCACTTGCAGATAAAATACAAATGACCCTACGTAAAGTAACTGGCACTGCTAAGTTATATGAGGGCGATATTGAAAAAATGATGAAAGAAATTAGGCTTTCTTTACTGGAAGCCGATGTTTCTTATGCTGTGGTCAAGAAATTAAGCACTGCAATTAAGGAAAAAGCCTTGGGTCAAAAAATCTTAAAAGGTCTAAACCCAGGCGAGCAAGTTGTAAAAGTTGTCAAAGACGAGTTGACCCAAATCATGGGCACAAATCCTCGCCTACTTGAGTTTACCACTAATCCTACATTGATAATGCTAGCGGGTTTACAAGGTTCCGGTAAAACCACAACTTGCGCTAAAATCGCTAATCTTGTTAAAACCAAAGAAGGTAAAAACCCACTGCTAGTTGCCTGCGATATTTACAGGCCTGCTGCTATTGAACAACTTAAAACACTAGGCTCATCAATTGGTGTAAAAGTCTTTGAAAAAGGCTTAACTGAGCCACTTGCAACAATTAAAGAAGCCTTGGTTTATGCAAAAGAAAATCTGTATGATGTTGTGATTATAGACACCGCTGGTCGTTTGCAAATTGACAACGTGCTAATGCAGGAATTAAAGTCTATTCAAAGTAATTTTAAAATTAACGAAACTATTTTAACGCTAGACTCAATGGCTGGCCAAGAGGCTGCAAACGTTGCAAAAACCTTTATGGAAAATATCTTTGTCCAAGGTGTGGTTTTAACTAAAATTGATGGAGACTCCAGAGGCGGTGCCGTGCTTTCTGTTAAGGCCGAGTCCGGTGTTCCTATTATGTTTCAAACTTTTGGCGAAAAAATTGAAGACATTGAGGTATTTCACCCAGAGCGAATTGCTAACCGTATTCTTGGCATGGGCGACCTTCTTACCTTAATTGAAAAAGCCGAAGAAAGTTTTGAAGAAAAAGAGTCAAAAAAACTAATTGATAAAATTAAAAATAATACTTTTGACTACAATGATTTACTTAAACAATTTAAGTCTATGAAAAAAATGGGGTCAATAGCCAAAATTTTTTCATTTATCCCAGGGCTTTCGCAAATCAAAAAAGCCTTGAGCGAAATAGACGAGGCTACTTTTTACAAATATGAACATATCATTCAATCCATGACTAAGCAAGAGCGCAAAAACCCTGACTTAATAGCCTACTCAGACACTCGCCGGATGCGAATTGCCAAGGGTTGTGGGATGCCAAGTCGCGAAGTTCGCAAACTAGAGCAGGCTTTTTCTAAACAAAAACAAATGATGAGGCAAATTTTTGCAAACAACTTAGACTTTGACTTAAACGAAGCACCAAAAGAAGATGAACTTACTAAAATGTTTGAAGAACTACAAAACAAACTACTAAGCACACAAAGTCAAAGCCAGGCGAAAAAAGGTAAAGGCAAAAACAAACAAAGAAGGTGGTTTTAACTCACTATGTCTAGACTAATTTTAGTAGACGGAAACTCACTTATCTTTAGAGCTTATCACGCAACTGCTTATACTGGCGAGATTTTAAGAACCTCAAAAGGCGTGCCAACTAATGCCTTGCTTGCCTTTATTAACATGTTTAAAAAAATTCTTGCCAAAAAACCTACTCACATCGCAGTTACTTTTGACTTAAAAGAACCAACTTTCAGACACAAGGTATACACAGACTACAAAGCAGGACGAAAAGCGGGAGACCCTGAACTTTTTGTCCAGTTTGACTCAATTAAAAGATACCTTGCCTTGCAAGGTGTCGCTTGTCTTGAAAAATCTGGATATGAGTCTGACGACATAATCGGTTCAATTGCGAAAAACTCACCAGAAATCGGTGAAGTGATAATTTACTCATCTGACCGTGATTTACTGCAACTGGTTGACAAAAAAACTACAGTTGCTTTAATTAAAAAAGGAATGGGTGAAATTATCGAGTATACTCCTGAAGTTATATTTACAGAGTATGGTTTAGAGCCACTTCAGTTAATTGACCTAAAAGCCTTGCAGGGAGATATTTCTGACAACATTAAAGGAGTTGCCGGAATTGGGAAAGTCACTGCACTTAAACTAATTCAGACATACGGATCTGTTGCTAATTTATACGAACATATTTCTGAGTTAAAAGGCGCTCAAAAAACTAAGTTAGAAGAAGGTAAAGCGGATGCTGAACTTTCTTATTTTCTTGGAAAAATTTACACAGATAAGTTATTTTCACTTGAAGTAACTAAAAAGCAACCAGCAGACGATGAGGGCCTACAAAACTTTTTTCGTGAGTTTGAGTTAAACCAACTCTATAAAGAAAAAGCGGTTTCAAAAAATACAAGCACTTTTGTGCAAGGTTTTCAGTATACTACTGAAGATAAAGAAATTGCTGAGTTTTTAAAAACACCTGCTGCCTTGTTTGCCGAGTACACAGAAGAAGGTGAACTCATTCACTTGGCTTTATTTAACCAAACCAATTACCTATTTTTAAAAAAAGAACATGCGTTTTCTAGTCCTGCGTTTTTAGCCTTTTTGAAAAGCGAAACTAAAGTAGTTATTTTTAATTTAAAAAGATTTATCAAAGTTTTACTTAAAAACCAAATCGAGTTTAATTTTGCTAAGTTTGACTGTGCACTTTTGCTTGCATACTGCAAGGACGCAGAAAACGGCACACAATACTTTAATTATTTGGCAAACACAGAGTTTGATGATTTAATTGAAGTGCCGAAAGCCTACGAAACGAAGTCTGGCGCAGACCTTGACCTAAATACTCTTTGTAAAAAAGTTAAGTTAACAGATTTAGCCTTTTCAAAGTTGTTAGATGAACTCAAAGACTCCAATAGATATGAACTATATCACTCTATTGAACTGCCTCTTTCTTTGGTGCTGGCAAAAATGGAAAACACAGGAGTACTTCTAGACACTGCCTACTTAAAAGAACTTAAGGCTGAGTTTGAAGTTAAATTAGCAGAACTAAAAGGGGAAATTAACAGACTTGCTGGATATGATTTAAATCCACTTAGTCCAAAACAAATCGCTAAGTTACTATACGAAGACTTAGGGCTAAAACAAACTAAGAAAACCGCAAAAGGGGCAGCATCTACAGACTCAGAAACTTTGGCTGAGTACGCTGAGACTTACCCAATTGTTAAACTTATTTTAGAATACCGAACTTATTCTAAAATCCTGCAAACTTACGCAGTTGGGCTACTTGAATCTGTAGACAGTACAAACATAGTGCACACTACTTACAATCAAACTCAAACCGCGACAGGCCGTTTGAGTTCCTTTAATCCAAATTTGCAAAATATCCCCGCACACTCAGAAATCGGAACTAAAATCAAAAACGCTTTTGTTGCCAGAACAGGTTTTTCTTTCCTTTCTCTAGACTACTCACAAATTGAACTAAGAGTGCTAGCCTCAATTTCGGCAGATAAAAATATGCTTTTAGACTTTTCTTTAAATAAAGACATTCACAGCGCAACCGCTATGCGTATTTTTAACACTAAAGACATTGACAAAGAACAAAGACATAAAGCCAAAGCGATTAACTTTGGACTAATATACGGAATGTCTGCATATGGTCTTAGCAAAGCACTTTCTCTAGACATCAAAACAGCAAATCAATATATTAAAACTTACTTTGCGGCTTATCCTGAAGTTTTGCCACTGCAAGAAAAACAAATCCAAACCACAAAAACTAACGGATTCACAGAGACTTTATTTGGTCGTAGACGCTATTTAGATTCAGAAACTCTTTATTTTCGCCGTAACCCAAAACTCTTTGAAAGACTTGTTGTTAACTCCCCAATTCAGGGAACTGCTGCCGATATTTTAAAAATATCCATGCTTAAAATCAGCAAGTTTTTAAATGCTCAGCAAGCCCAGAGCAGAATGCTGATGCAAATTCACGATGAGTTGATTTTTGAAATCAAAGAAGGCGAAGAACATTTGATTCCCGAAATTAAAAAAATCATGACTGATTTTGATTTAAATGTGCCGCTACTTGTTAGCGAAAGCAGCGCAAAACGCTGGATAGAGGTGTAAATTGCCTGAACTTCCTGAAGTTGAAAATGTCCGCAAATACTTAAGTCAGTCTATAGTTGGCAAAAAAATTCAGGCTATAGATAATTTTTCAAATGAAAAAATAATTTCAAGTGCTGTTATATCTAAAATCTTAAACACTAAAATCAAGTCCGTTCGTAGACACGCAAAATACTTATTTTTAGACCTAGACAACGACCTGACTTTAATTTCACATCTGAGAATGGAGGGTAGATATTATATAAACTCACAAATCAACCCCCACACTAGAGTCCGTTTTTACTTTGCAGGCACAGAAACTCTTGATTTTGTAGATAGACGAAAATTCGGAAACTTTGTTTTAGTTAAAACTGATTCCATTGGCGACTATCTTTTAAATAAGGTTGGAAAAGAACCTTTTGACTTAACGGCCGACGACCTGGCTTTGAAAGCCAAGCGCAAAAGTAGTTTAGTCAAGGCTTTTTTGTTAGACCAGCACAACATCGCTGGCCTTGGCAATATTTACGTTGACGAGGTTTTGTTTGCAAGCAAAATCTTGCCAACTAGAACAATAGATACATTAACTAAAGCAGACTTTGAAAATATTTTAAAAAACTCAAAAATAATTTTAAACAAAGCAGTAGAACTTGGTGGTTCTACTATTTCTAGTTTTGAAATAGCCGAAGGTTTAAATGGAAGTTTTCAAAATTATTTAAAAGTACACACAAGAGCAGGGAAACCTTGCTTGACATGTGGTTCTGAAATTAAAAAAATGAAAGTTGCAGGTAGGGGCAGTTATGTCTGTGAAGTTTGCCAAAAGTAAGTTAATTGCGATCACCGGTAATATTTGTTCTGGTAAAACTGAGTTTTTATTTGCACTTAAAAAACAAGGGCATGAAACTATTTCTACAGATGAAATAGTAGACAAACTTTGGCAAGATGAAAAAAATCAGACGAAGATTGCCGAAACTTTTTCGTTACCGCTTTCTACAAAGCTTAAAGAAACTGTTAAAAAACTAGTTTTTGCACAGCCAAAAAAACTAAAACAACTAGAAGAGATTTTTTTCCCACAAGTTTTTGCAAAACTGAAAGAAGTTCAAGTAAATTCTAAAAACACATACATTTTTGTTGAAGTTCCTTTGCTTTTTGAGCGAAATTTACGAGATAAATTTGACTTCACAGTGTTAGTATACGCTGATTTAGAAACCTCTAAAAATAGATTTTTAGCCACACGAAAAAACAGTGAAAAAGAGTTTTTTTCTATCTTAAAACACCAAATAATTAACGATGAGAAATTGCTTTTTGCAGATTATGTAGTATATAATAATCGTATGAATTTAAGTTTAGAAAACGAAGTTTCTGCTCTATTTTCAGTCTTAAAAATGCGTTATGGCAACTAAAATTACAGTTTATAAAAAAGCACAATTAACAGCAGAACAAATCAAAGTTTTAACTTATTTATACTTGCCAATTTTGGGCAAAAGAGCCTATTCACTTTACCTTTCTTTTGCACAATTGGTCAATTTTTCTGTGGGCAAATCTCTAGATTTTGACCACAATTTTTTTGTAAATTTACTAAATATTTCACCCCAAGAATTAACAGAAACTAGACGCAAATTAGAGGCAATTGGACTAATTGACACTTTTGAAAACCAAGATAACTTAGTATTAATTTTAAACAATCCACTTACTGCTAACTCTTTTTTTTCAAACCCTAACTTGCATGTTTTACTACAAAAAAATATTCCAAGTGAAGATTCTTATAACTCAATTAAACAAATTTTTCACACCAAATCGTTTATTCCAAAAAACTACACTAATATAACTGAGACTAACTTAGTTAAAACTTTTGGAGCGTTTGATCCGAAAAAAATAGCCGTTGCCGAAAGTTATGGAATTGATAAAACTAGAGTCCCTGAGTTTATATCTGAGTTTGATTTTGCTGAGTTTACAGGGTTTTTAGGCAAATCAAATGTTGGTTTTGCTGGCACTGAACTTGAAAATGAAAGTTATAAATCACGACTTATTTCTTTGGCGTTAAACTTTTCTTTAAAAGAAAAAGAACTCGCTGAGATTTTTATTGCCAACATTAAAGACAAAAAAGCACCAAATATTGATGCGCTAAAAGTTGCAATTTCAACATATCGTTTTAGTCAAAAAACCACAGAAGATAGTGCTACAGAAATTACAGCGTGGCTTAATAAAATTGATGTAAAATCGCTTGTTGAAGCGATTAAACAACAAACTAAAGTTACTAAAATTGATGCAAAAGATTTTGTACAACTTGTTAACTTTATAGAAAAACACAGAGAAAATGTCAACCTTGGTGTTCTAAATATGTTAATTTTGCATTCATGTAAATACCAACAAAAAGAATACGCAGATCGTTTACCTTCAAATACCTTTTTAGAAAAAGCCTTAAACATTTGGATAATTGACTATAAAGTAAAAACTACGAATGACGCTGTTTTAATTTCACAAAAATTAGCTGAAAGATTTACTTCAAATACCGCTACAAAGCTTAAAAAAACTAACTCAAGAAATACTAGTTTTTCGCCCAGTTGGGCAGATAAACTAGTAGAAGGATTTTAATTATGCAAGCCGAAATTAAAGCAATATTAAAAAAATATCCAGATCTTAAAATAGACTTAAATACATTAGATAAACAAATTGTTTTGTTTTATATTAGATATTATTTATATCAAAACAAACCTGCTGAACTTTATAGAGACAAAAACAATGCACTTAAAATCAGGCCAATTGAAAAAGTAGCGTCTGCGTCTATTGTAGGTAAGTTTATACAGCCAGATGCTGAACTTAGCGGGTTTCAAGAAAAGATGCCTGGCCAAAAACAAGCAAAACTTCACGCTGACCGATTAATTTCAGAAATTACTGCTGGCCATAGACCTGCTGGTTTTATGTTAACTGGCCAAAACGCAGTTGGCAAAACTTTTTTACTAAGAGCAGTAGCCACTGCTTTGCGCCGTAAAAACACCAAAGTTCTGCACGTTTTTCCGATAGACTTATTTACTTATGCTAACCCTGTTGAGCCAAACAACCGTAAATACTTAGAGTTATTTAAAAACTCGCCTGTTTTAATACTTGATGATATTGGCACTGAACAAGGCGCAGACTGGTTATACAAATCCGTATTAGTGCCGATATTGGAGCACCGTTTAAACTACAGACTCACGACAATTTTTTCATCTAATTTTAACTTAAAAGAATACTATAAAAAAATTAGCGAAAAAACTGGCGATGTGCAACTGGCTTTGCAAATTTGCAGTAAGATAAAGGTACTTACTGGCAAAAACATTGTTGAAATCGCTTAACTTTCATAAGGAGTTTAAAAAATGAAAATAGAATTAATTTTTCCAAATCAAGACAAAAAAGAATATGCTCTTGGCACTACTGTTTTAGAAGTTGCCGAAAGTATTTCGCTTTCTTTAAAAAAAGCCACAGTTGGTGCTAAACTAAATAACCGATTAATCGGTGCAAACGAACCAATTTTAGAAAGTGGTGAGTTTTTAATTTTAACAAAAAAAGACGAACTTGCCTTAAAAATCTTAAACCACTCAGCTGCGCATCTTTTGGCATATGCCATTCAAGAACTATATCCAAATACTAAATTCTGGGTTGGACCTGCAATTGAAGAAGGTTTCTACTATGATATAGACTTAGCAGGTTCTGTAAT
>CAUTUJ010000008.1:0-20731 GCA_963541565.1 uncultured Acholeplasmataceae bacterium
AAAATCAAGGCATCGATACTTTGATTTTTGATTTAGACAATACATTGCTTTCATATAAAGAAAACTCTTTTTCTAGCGAAACTATTGTTTTTTTTGAAAAACTAAGCATTGACTTTAGACTGTTTATTTTTAGCAATTCTGGCAAAACTAGACACCTTTTGAATAATTTACCCAATACTAAAGTTTTTTTTAACTTAAAAAAACCATTTACCAAAACTAGTAAAAAAATTTGTAAATCTGAGCAAATTAGCGTAAAAAACACAGCATTTATCGGCGACCAGCTGCTAACCGACGTTGTTTTTAGCAATAAAATGCAGTTTAACTCAACCTTTTTAGTCAAATCAATAGACAGTGCAAGCGAACGATTTTTGACTAAAATTAACAGGTTTAGAGAAAAAATTATATTTAGCATTATCCGTTTTTTTAAACCTGACTATTTTAAAAGAAACTTACTCAGATATTATTTAAACACTAACTTTAGTGCAAAAATTAAATATTTAAAACAAGCCTTAAAAACTAAATTAAACAACGACAAAGAAAGATATCTACACTCACTATCCGCCGCTAAGATGTGCAAGCAACTGGCAAGACGCTGGCAAATTGATGAAAATCAAGCGTATCTAGTTGGTTTAATTCATGATTTTGCGAAACACGTCAATGCAGAAGAAGCCCATAGCTTAATTAAGTTTGCGTATCCTGTCTTAAAAAATACAAACAGCCAAAATTTACTGCACGGTCCTGTATCTGCCTATATTTTTTCTAAACTAATTGACTTATCTGGCGACGAAATTAACTCAGTATTTATACACACAACTCCTACTCCAGAAATTTCAACACTTGGTAAAATCCTTTTTATTTCAGATAAAGCAGAAATGAGAAGAACATTTTCGGACCTTGGAGAAATTAGAAAAGTAATGTGGCAAGACTTAAACAAGGCCTGTGTACTTGTATTTGAAGGAGTTTTTAAAAGTTTAAAAGCCCGCGGCATTGAACCTGAGCAAATACAAATTGCTGCTTACAACAAACTAAAACAAGAAATTAAGTAATTTAAAAGGAGTATAAATGGACTCACTTAGATTAAAAGAAATCAAACAAGACTTAAAAGATATTGACGTGAAAGATGTTAAATACTACAATTTTACTGGAATTCATCCGCTTTTTGACATCGCAGTTATTGGAACTGCCTCAGAACGCCAGGCTTTAGCCTTAGTTTCAAGAGTTAAAAACTACCCTGAATTTAAGTCAGTTGAAACCGGTTCTGGTTGGACTTTGATTGCTACTGAGCAAATTTGGGTGCACATTTTTACAAAAGAAGAACGCGATGCTCGTGGGCTTGATGGAGTGTATGCACAGTATGAGGAGATACTTTAATTATGATTAAAGCTATTAAAACTGCTTTTATAATTTTTCACTTTCTTTTAATCGGAACAGTTATTTGGTTTGTCTTAGTCAAAACTAAAGCACTTGAATATAAACTGCCTTTTAAAGAAGATGAAATTCAGGCAGCTTACTACTACGATGAAATTAAAGACTTAGATAAAGATGTTTTTTCTGATTATTTGCACATCAACCCAAAACCAGAAAACCGTGTGGTTGCAAATAAAGATGATGATAAAATTAAGTTAA
Organism: uncultured Acholeplasmataceae bacterium; assembly: GCA_963541565.1. Taxonomy (GTDB): domain Bacteria; phylum Bacillota_I; class Bacilli_A; order Acholeplasmatales; family Acholeplasmataceae; genus CALISC01. Next base: position 1,627 of record CAUTUJ010000008.1, read on the forward strand.
AGTTCATAATTAGTGCGGCTTTTAATTCAAGTAAAGTTGTATATAGAAAATTTCCTTTATATAAGTCTCAGCCAAGCGGCACCAAGGAGGCCGTAGTTTTTGCTAAAAACAACTCAGAGTTTATCGTAATTACAAGAAAAGCAGTTTACGAGATTAGCGTATTTGGCGATAAACACACTAAAAAAATTTACAGAATTTTGAATTTGGGTGATACTTTTAAAGAAATTTCAAATACTTTTGCCTACAAAATTACAAAAAAATAAATCAAAACGCTTGTAACCCAAGCGTTTTTTAATTGAGGCAAATATGTTTATTTGCAAATGCAAATCATTTGCAAATAAAACTAATTTAGGTTAAACTAATAGTGCAAATTATTTTTTTAAAAAATAATTAAGAAAGGATTAAATTATGAAAAGAATATTATTCGCGCTATTTTCCTTAGTTGCTTTGTTTGCCTTAGGCAGTTGCAGACACAATGGCGAAAAACACCACCACGACCACCCTGGTCATCATCACCACAAAAAAGTTATGCATTTCCACCATTTAAAAAGTGAATACAAAGTTGGTGATGAACTTAAAGTAGAAGCGCACAGCTTTAAAAAAGAAATTAAGGAATACCGTTGGTATCTAAAGCTAAAAGACGGAAAAACTGAAGAGTTTACACAAAACACAAAAAACTTTACTTTAAAATTAGAAGAGAAGCACATCGGCGCTGAACTTCATGTAGAAGCTCTTGACTCTGCTAAAAAAGTGATTGATAAAGCCCACAAAGCAATTAATGTTAAAGCGAAAGAAACTAAACAGGCTTATAACTTTGCTTTAAAGCAAAACTTAATTTTTGTGTAAATAAGTGCTAAACTCAAAAAAATCCAGTAAATTGGGTACACCTCATATTTACTGGATTTTTTTAATTTCGTCAATTATTTTAAAAAGTTCAGCTTCTGTATTTAATTTACAAACGGCTTGTCTAAGATCAGTTGTAACTTTTAGATTTTTTAAATAAAAAAGAATAGCGCCGCGCAGTAAAAGAAAAAAACGCCTGTCATCTTTTTCTTGGTTTTTAAGCAGCAGGTAGTGTTTTAAAATAAGTTCAGCGATAGATGCAGGAGTTTTTAAATTAAGAGACTCAGTTAAAATTTCTTTAAAAACTAAAGGGCTTGCTAGTGCCTTTCTGCCAATCATGACCGCATCTACTCCGCAGTATTCAAGCATTTTTTTAAAATCTGCGAGATTTGAAATATCACCATTGCCAATTACCGGAATTGAAACCGCTTCTTTAATTTTTTTAATTCCATTAAGGTCAACAGACCCAGAATATCCCTGTTCTTTTGTACGTCCGTGTACCGAGATGAAAGAAACTCCACAGTTTTCAAGAATTTTGGCAACTTCCGGCCCATTTATGGAGTTTTTATCAAATCCCAGTCTGATTTTGGCAGAAACCGGCAGCGAGACGGCTTGAACCACAGCCTCAGTAATTGCTTGAAGTAGTGGCAAGTCTTTAAGCAGATAAGAACCAGAATGCCCACGGTCAGAAATTTTGGGAGCAGGACAACCAAAGTTTATATCAATAAAATCAAAGTGATAGTTTTTTTCAAGAATTTTAGCGGCCTGGGCCATAATTTTTGGGTCGTTTCCAAAAATTTGGGCGCCAATCGGATGTTCACTTTCTTTAAATTCAAGCATTTTAAGTGTTTTTTCATCACCGTGCACCAAAGCGTATGAAGAAATCATTTCTGTGTAGAGCAGACCAGCACCCGCTTCTTTGCAAATTTGTCTAAATGCAGAGTAAGTATAGCCAGCCATTGGGGCCAGTGCTAATTTGTTATGGAAGTTTAATTTCTTAAAAATATCTTGCATTTTTTGAACTTATATCCTTTAGTCAATATTTCGTTTGCAAACTCAAAATCTGCTTGGTTTGCTTCTCTAACACCATTTAAAGGGTAATTTAACCCTAAGTCTGTCCATTTCTTAACACCGTGAGTGTGGTATTTTAAAACTTCTATTGCACAAACTGAAGAAAGCGAGTCTAAAAAAATACGCAATTTACACAGTTGAGTTTTATATAGATTTATCCCTGGAATGATTACTTGTCTAACTACAATGTCTTTTTTTTCCTCGTTTAAAAAACGAGCAAACGCGAAAACCGGCTCAAGTGGCCTACCTGTTAACCAAAGGTGTTTTTTTGGATCTGAGTGCTTTAAATCCAACAAAACTAAATCAGTGTTTTTAAGAATTTTTTTGTATTTTTCTTTGTCTTTTTCCAAAAACAGCCCCGCGGAAGTGTCTAGGCAGGTTTCTATGCCATGGCTTTTGGCAACTTTAAACAAGGCCTCTAAAAACTCAAGTTGAAACAAAGGCTCACCGCCACTGACAGTTAATTTTGGAGTGGTTCCATAAAACAATTTATATTGATTGAACTTCTTTATAATTTCTGAAACCGTATAGGTTTCACCTAAATTTTTATTCCACGAAGTGCGGTTGTGGCAAAACTTACAAGCCAGTGGACAACCTTGTAGAAACAAAACGAAACGCAAGCCTGGTCCGTCAAAAGCGCCAAATGGTTCAATTAAGTGAACTTGACCTTTAACTTCAAGCAAGGCCTTATCTAGTGGCATGAATTGTTCTCGCAATTACCTCAAGTTTTTGTTGGTCGGTTAACTTAGAGAAGTTAACTGCATATCCAGATACTCGAATAGTTAAGTTTGGAAACTTATCTGGGTTTTTATAAGCCTCTATTAGTTTTTCTCGGTTAAAAACATTAATATTTAAATGATATCCTTTATTTTGAAAGTAGCCGTCTAAAATTGAAACTAAGTTAGTTTTTCTAACTTCCATAAAGTCAGGTAAATTACTTGAACCCAAAGACTCCGGAAGTAGTTGGAAAGTATTTGAAATTCCGTCTCTAGCAAACTCAAACGGAATTTTTGCAACAGAAAGTAGTGAGTTTAAAGCACCAGTGTTATCACGACCATGCATAGGATTTGCGCCAGGTGCAAAAGGTTCACCTTTTTTGCGTCCATCTGGAGTAGAACCAGTGTGCATACCATAAACTACGTTTGAAGTAATTGTCAAAATAGACATCGTAGGTCTGGCGTTTAAGTAGGTAGGGTTAGCAGCAATTTCTTTCCAAAAATCCTTAACAACAGCAACTGCTAGTTCGTCTGCTCTGTCGTCTGCGTTCCCATATCTTGGCCACTCACCGGTTGTTTTAAAATCTTTAATTAAATTGGTGGTTTCGTCGTATATAGGCTGAACGCAGCCATACTTAATTGCAGAAAGGGAATCTGCAACCACCGAAAGTCCAGCGATACCAGTTGCAAAATTACGAGTAATTTCGTCGTCTAGCAGTGCCATCTGCATAGACTCATATGCGTATTTATCGTGCATATAATGAATGATGTTAAGGGCATTAACATACAATTTAGCAACTTCCTTCATTGCCGCTTTAAAGGCCTTGTAAACCGCTTTAAACTCAAATTTACCGTCTTTTAACAATTCAGTTTTATGAAGAGTTATAACTTGTTCTCCAGTTATTTCATCTCTACCTTGATTGAGTGCGTAAAGCAAAGTTTTGGCTAAGTTAGCACGAGCTCCAAAAAACTGCATTTCTTTACCAACTGCCATTGGCGAAACACAACAAGCAATTGCGTAGTCAGAGCCATGGCATTCAGATATTGAGTTGTCGTTTTCATACTGAATAGCCGAAGTTTCAATTGACACTTTTGCGCAATACTTCTTAAAGTCAATAGGTAGTTTTTCAGACCAAAGCACGGTTAAATTAGGCTCAGGATAAACTCCTAAATTATAAAGAGTGTGCAACATTCTAAAGGAAGTGTTGGTTACAAAAGACTTATTAGTTCCGTTCATGCCAGCAATAGACTCAGTTACCCAAACTGGGTCTCCTGAAAACACAGAGTTATATTCAGGAGTGCGGGCAAATCTAACCATCCTTAACTTCAATACAAAGTTGTCAATTAACTCTTGTGCTTCTGCCTCAGTTAATCTTCCTTCTTGTTTGTCTTTTTCAATATAAATGTCAAAAAAAGTAGATACTCTACCCAGCGACATCGCTGCACCGTTTTGTTGTTTGATTGCCGCCAAATACGCAAAATAAGTCCATTGCACGGCTTCTTTTGCAGACTGAGCGGGTTGAGAAATGTCAAAGCCATATAGTTTTGCCATTTGTTTTAAGTCAACGAGTGCATTGATTTGCATTTCTAGATTTTCAATTTTTTGAATGATTTCAGGAGTATAGGGAAACTCAAAACTTGCTTTACTTTTTTGTTTTTCCAGAATCAAGCAGTCAACTCCGTAAAGTGCAACACGGCGGTAGTCGCCAATAATACGGCCGCGTCCATATCCATCTGGCAATCCAGTAATTACGTGGTTGTGTCTAGCGACTTTAATGTTTTCAGGGTACACATCAAACACACCTTGATTGTGCGTTTTTCTGTATTTTGTAAAAATCTCTTCAGTGTCTTTATCTAATTCATAGCCATACGAAGACAAGGCTTTTTTAGCAATTTTAATTCCACCTTCTGCAAACAAAGCACGTTTTAAAGGTTTATCGGTCTGCAGACCAACAATACATTCAGGTGTTGTTTTACTGTCTCCAAGTAAGTAGCCAGGTCCATATGCCAAAATATTTGAAGAGATTTTGCACTCTGCGTCCAGAATTCCTTTTTTGGTTTCTTCGGCTAGAAGTTCATTTAATTTTTCAACTTGTTTTAAGGTATTTTGAGTTGGACCTGCTAAAGTGAGCGTTAATTTTTTTGCCTCTGTGTAGTTAGCCTGAATAAAATCAGCAACATCAATTGTCTTTTTCCAACGGTTTCCTTTAAAATTTTCATAGTATCTCATAGCACAAATATTTTACCATTTAAAAATACAAAAAATTGCATATTTGCTTAGAATTTCTAGACAAATAAAATGATTTTGTTGTTATAATAATTTTGTTAGTTATCTTTTTAAAAGATGTGTCAAGGAGGCGATATGATAAATCCAAATTTAAAGAAAATTTCTAGAATTCAGAACCTAGATGCACAAGACTATTCGCTTGAAGAATACGCATTTCCTAAAACTACTTTTAAATCTCTTTTACTAAAAAGTTTATTTTTCGTTGGTTTACTGTCTGTTTTTGCTTTAGTTGTATTTTTCTTAGGTTATTATTTTATTTTTAGCAATACATCTGGTCTAACTTCAGATCAAAGAAAATCTAATTTAATTATCTTTTCAATAGTTTCGCTGAGTGCTTTTGGTTTGATGTTTTTATTTTCCCTACTTGGTAACTTTGTTTCAATTGCTAGATTCTCAGTTTGGGTATACTCAATTGCGTCAGGTGTATTTATTGGTGCCATTACTTTAGTTTTTGAAATGATTTTAAGAGGCGTAGGTATAATTGCTCTTAGCGCAACTGCTTTTGTGTTTTTAACAGTCTTGGTTTTAAACTTAAGCAACTGGGTCAGAGGAACTCGCAAACCTTTCAAAGTCATGATGTTTTTAGGACTAACTGTGCTTTTAATGTCATTGGTTAACTTAGTTCTTTGGTTAGTTTTTAGAAACACCGACAATCAACTTTACAACAACTCAACTTACCTTTGGCTGCAAATTGCACTAAGTTCTGTCTACATCTTTTATTTAACAATTGTTTTAACCTTTAGTATTGAGGGTTTACGTGAAGTTGCACAAAACGATGGTCTTGACAAAGGTTACTCTTATGTTGCGATTCTAGGATTAGTTTCTACGCTTACTTGGATGTATATTGAGTTTTTAAAACTAGCAGTAATTATTGCGATGTTTTTTGCATCTAAAGCAACTGACTAATTGTATTTTTAAAGATATATTTAGAAAAACCTTCAAAGGTATATCCTTTGAAGGTTTTTCATTATTTAGCGTATTTTTAAGTATTTTAAGATTACACGAATAAATATATTTAGATGAATGCTGAACAACAAAAAATCATTGAAAGTAAAGATAAACACGTCTTAGTACTGGCTGGTGCTGGAAGCGGCAAAACCTATACTTTAATCCAGAAAATTAAAAGAATTCAGAAAAGCGAAAAAAACGCAAAAATATTGTGTTTAACATTTTCAAATATGGCTGCTAAAGAACTAAAACATAGGTTAAATGAAGAAAGTGTCGCAGTATATACTTTTCACGGTTTTTGTTTTAATTTAATCAAACCATTTATTTCGGGTAAGCAGGTGTTATTTGAAACTCCGCGTATTTTTAGTAAAAGAGAGATTTTAGAAGTTTCTCTCTACAAGTCTAATCCTGGTAAAAAACTCAGCAAAACTTTAAAAAAATACAAGGAGTTTCTAGATAAAAACTCCTTAATTGATTTTGACGATATGCTTTTGCTTTGTTTAGAAAAACTAAAAAACAAAGAAATCAGACAAACCTACGACTATGTGCTAATAGACGAAGTTCAAGACACTAACTTAGTTCAATTCCAAATTTTAAAGCATTTAATATCTCAGCACACCAAAACTATTTTAGTTGGAGACATAGACCAAGGAATATATAAGTTCAGAGGTGCGTCTTTTGATTTAATTGAGAAATACCGCGAAACTTACTTGCCCAAAGTTTATATGCTGACGCAAAACTACCGTTCAGCCCCTACTATCGTAGAGTGCGCTAACAGACTAATTGAGAAAAATAAAAAAAGGCCTGAAAAAATGCTTTTTTCAGACCTTGAAATTAAGGCAAGTATTAAAATCTATCACTATACAAGTATGTTTGATTTTCTTTTAGAACTAAAATCGTATCTAATAGTTCAAAGAAACCAGCGTGTAGATATCAAAGAAATTTGTCTATTGGTGAGAAGAAACCAAGAAAGAGTGAAAATTGAACAAGAACTTAAGCGTGGTTTTCGGTTTTTTGAATATCTACCACAAATCTACACAGTGCACGAGTCAAAAGGACTTGAGTTTCAAACAGTTTTCGTAGTTGGCCTTAATGAAGGTGTGTTTCCAGATACCAAAACTAATGCATTGCTTGACATTGAAGAAGAAAGAAGGTTGATGTACGTCGCAATTACCAGAGCCAAGCAAAATCTTTTTTTGGTTAGTTTTGAGTTTAGCCAAGACGGCATAAAACTCAAACCTTCTAGATTTTTAAAAGAAATTTACTAAGGTTATTTGTCTGGCAAGTCAGCAAGACAACCTAAGTCCAGAAATTTTTTATAAACAGTTTTGTTAACTCCTGAACGGGCTTTGAAGTCTTCTTTGGAAGTATAAAGCCCATCTTTTCGGGCGTTTACCAAATCAAACGCCGCTGCATCTCCAGTTCCGTCAATTGTTGCAAACGGCATTTGCAGAGTATTTCCTTTAATGTTAAAAGTTTTTGCGCTAGACTCATTAACCACGAGTTTTGAAAAACTAAAACCACGTGCACAAAACTCATAGGCTACTTTTAAAGTAACCAAAAGTTCTTGGTCTTTGGCCTTAATTTCGTATCCGAGTTGCTCAAGTTCACGGATTTTGTTGCCAATTGCGATTTTGCCACTAGTCATCACGGTGTAGTCAAACTGAACTGCTCGTTTTGAGAAAAAAGCAGAGTAGAAAAGCAAAGGTTTGTGTAGCTTAAACCAAGCAATTCTAATGGCCATGATAACATAGGCAGTGGCGTGGGCTTTTGGAAACATATAGTTAATCAAGCCACATGAGTAAATATACCACTCAGGCACACCAAAGACTCTGAGTTGATTTGCGTACTCAGCCCATTTTTGTGGGTTTCTACGGCAATTTCCTTTACGGATAAACTCCATGGCATTAAAAGCCAGAAGTGGTTCAACGTTGTATTTAGAAATCAAGGTAATCATGATGTCGTCGCGACAACCAATTAAGTTTTTAAAAGGAATTGAGCCAAACTCAGGGTGTCCGTCTTTCAAGACTTTTCCGTTATTTAACCACACGTTTTCGCCGTGTGAAAGCCCAGAAATTTTAACTAGTTCTGCAAATGTTGTGGGTTTAGTTTCTGCCAAGATTTGCGAAACAAAAGGTGTACCAAACTCAGGTAGGGCAGTTGAAGCGGTTGCTGGCATAAAAGGTGCGTTTGAGTAGTCTACATTTAGAATTTCGTTGCTAGAAAACATTTTATAAACATCAACGTCTGCCATTGGAATGTCTCTAACTTCGCTGAACGGAAACTCAGCAGGATTGGCTTTTACGTAGTCAAATAAAAACTTTATCATAGTAGGGTCATCGTGTCCCAAAATATCTAGTTTTAGTAAGTTTTCTTCAAAAGAGTGGTAGTCAAAGTGTGTGGTGCGCCAACTTGCTGAGGTGTCGTCTGACGGAAATTGCACTGGTGTGACGTCAAATATTGAATAAGGTTTTGGCACAACTACAATTCCGCCAGGATGTTGCCCGGTGGTTCTCTTAACTCCAACAAGTTTTTTAGCTAGAGCCGCAATTTTAGGCTTACGAATTTTCATTTGCTTATCTTCAATGTAGCCCTTGACGTAACCAAAAGCGATTTTTTCGGCGACTCCCGAAACCGTTCCTGCTCTAAAAGCGTGGTCTGCTCCAAGTAGGGTGCGAACATATTCGTGTGCTTGTGCTTGGTATTCACCTGAGAAGTTAAGGTCAATATCTGGGGTTTTGTCGCCTTGAAAACCAAGGAAAGTCTCAAAAGGAATATCGTGTCCATCTCGGTTTAATTTCACTCCGCACACTGGACAGTCTCGTTCTTTTAAGTCGTATCCATCGTCTACTTCATTTAAGTCATCTTTAAACATGTCGTCAAACTGAGTAGAGGCGTAGTCTTTCTTTAAGTCTTCGTTGAACTTAAAGACCTGAAAACAACCATTCGGACAAAAGTAATGCGGAGGCAAAGGATTGACTTCAGTTATCCCTAAAATTGTTGCTACAAAAGAAGAGCCAACTGAACCACGGCTACCTACCACATATCCGTCGTCGTTAGACTTTTTGACAAGTAAATAAGACATGTAGTAAATTGAGGCAAAGTTATTTTTAAGAATGGTATTTTGTTCTCTTTGTATTCTGTCTAAAATAAACTTATGTGGGTTTTTGCCATACTTTTGCTCAAGGTTTTTAGAAATTAAGCGCTTAAACTCGCCTTCTATTGAAGGAATACCTTGATCTTTAAAGTAGTCATCTGAAAACGAATACAGCCCTTCTGGAAAGGCCTGGATGTCTTGAATTAAATCGGCTATCTTGTTCGGGTTTTCAACCACAATTTCTTTGATTAGTTTATCGTCATTTAAAAAAGCAAACTCAGCGCTAAGTTCGTCGGTTGTCTGAAAAAAGTAGTCAGGTGTAGTTTCGTATTGTGCAAGTTCATGGCGACCTCCACCAACTAAAGGAGTTCTGATGAAAAACTGATAATAAATTTGGTCTTCTTTATTTAAGTAATGTGGATTACTTGAGGCAACTACTGTTTTATTTAACTTCTTGGCGTGCTTGATTAGTCTGGCAATTGCGTTTTTAATTGCAGTCATACCACCAGCTATGTTATCTTTAAGATGAGAAAAACAACTAGGCGGATAAACTAAAACGTAGTCGTATTTTAAAATATGTGAGTCCAAAACATCGTCGGTTGAGTTTAGTGCATCAAACCAAAGTTCACCTGCTCCGTTTGCGCCAATTAACAGACCCTCTTTGTATTTTTCAAACTCAGAGGCAAGTACACGGGGTTTTTGGTAAAAGTATTCAGTTAAAGCAGAAGTTACTAACTTAAATAGATTTTTATAGCCAACTTGATTTTTGACCAAAAAATCTACCGCAAAAGACATTTGGTGTAAGTAAGTTTTACTGCGGTCAATAGTGGTTTCAAGGTCATTAAAAGTCTTGATGTCTTTTTTAGCAAGGTCTTCAAGCATTTTGATAAACATTTGACCGGTAGCATCGGCGTCATCTATCGCGCGGTGATGATTTTCTAGGTTTATTTTAAAGAAACGAGAAAGGGTACCTAAGTTAAAACGCTTAAGTTGGTCTGAGTAGTGATATCTGGCTAAGTTAAGAGTATCAATGTACAGTACATTCTCTCCAAACGAATAGTTTAAAACTTTAGCTTTATAAAGTACATTTAAGCAGTCAAACGACGCATTGTGGGCAACTAGCACCGAGTCTTTGGCAAACTCTATAAAGTCTTTTAAGACAACTTCAATTTTTGGTTGACCTTTTAGCATTTCATCGGTAATGTTAGTTAAGTTTGAGACAAACTCAATTAACTTCTCATCCGGATCACAAAACGCCTGAAACCTGTCAATGATTTGACCGTTTTTCACTTTAACTGCACCGATTTCAATAATTTTGTCGTTAACTATAGAAAGTCCGGTGGTCTCTAAGTCAAATACCACATAAGTAAGGTCTTTAAGTAAAGTATCTGAATCTCCTTTTTTAATGTAAAAAGAGTCGTCAATATAAGGCAGTTGCACGCCGTAAATTGGTTTAATTTCCGCTTTTTTGCAGGCTTGTGCAAATTGTGGGTATGCATAAATTCCGCCAGAGTCAGTAACCGCGATGGCTTTGTGTCGAAAAGATTTAGCCAAGTCTACGTAGTCTTTAATCTCGCCAACTCCGTCCATGTTAGAAAGTTTAGTTTGAACATGTAGTTCAACTCGCTTGTCTTCTGCTTTGTCTTGACGAGTAAACAAAACATTTTCTTCTGCCTCGTTTTCTTTGTCAATAATTTCAAAGTTTTTAAGCATCAAAACAACGTCGGCAGCATAAGTGTCGTATTGAACTTCTGCAATTATTTTTAAGTTAGTGCCAGGCTGAATTTTTTCAGCATCTGTGATTTCTTGGTTGTATAGAAACTTCTTGGCCAAAATAGCGTCAGTTTCATCTTCTAAAGTCATTTGAAGCAGAGTGTATTTGCCGTCTTTGAGTTTTCTAATTTCTGCTTCTACTACGGTAACGTGAAACTTATAAACTAGACTTTCGCCTTGATTTTGTTTTTTTGTAACTTCGTAGTTGTCATAAGGAATTTCTTTTAATTTCTTTAAAGAAAGGTCATCTCTAAAAGAGTAGCTACGGCGTCTTGAATAACCTTGGTTTGAACGCACAGTTTGGGTGTATGCTTGGATTGAACCAGTTTGAACGTTTTCGGACTGAGTCTTCAATTCAAAGGTAGTTTCACTGACTGGTTTTCTTTGGAAATTAAAGATAAAAGGCAAGCCAAAATAATTTGTAAATGCTGCAAATAGCTTTTTATTTAATTCTTGTTTAATAGCCCAGTTAAGCGTATTTATGTCAACTGTGATGTTAATAGTTCTGTTAGTTTGATCAACTGTAAACTCAGATTTTAACACAACTTCAAGAAAGCGCTTGTTTACTGGGTCATTAGTTTTAAAACTTTTAATTACTGCCTGAAAATAACTAAGAAAATGTTCACTTAGTTTAGAGTAAGCACTGTAGGTAAAAATTAGTTTCGTGTTTTTTGGCGCTCCTACACTTTGGAGATATTTAAAAGTTTCTTGGTTGAATGAAAAAAAATCGGAATAAGAAATAACTTCTTTTAACCTAATAGTAACATCTAGTTTCTCATCGGTTTGATTAAAATTAACTACGGTTGGTAAAAAGTTAAAATTCTTTTCAAAAAATTCTTTTATACTCATTATTTCTTACTCCAAAAAATATAAAAATGACTTGGCAAGTCTATCAATATCATACTGCAATTTATTCTTTTTTTCAATTTGAATGAAGTTAAAAAAGCAATTTTAAATGCGGGCTAAAATTTCTTTTTTAATACTAAATTTTGGTTTTTAAAAAGCTTGTTCATTCTTTAGTTTTTAACTTATTTTTATTCAGTTAAACTCCTGACTCTAAACTGAGAACTGTTGAAAACTTTGTTTTTCATTATTAGTTCAAAGTCATCTGGATAAAAACAAATTATTAAACCAACGAGAATAAACAAATTCATCTCAGGTTTAGCGTTAATTTCTACCTTAACTGAGAAGTTCTTATCGCAAATAATTTCATTTAGGGTAACTCCAGGGTTTGCATGTATTTTATTTTCTAAATACTTTTTAAGCCGGTCTTTTTCTGCAGACGCGAAATTAACTTTATCTAAACGAATTAACTTACTTGAGCTTATCACCATGAACTGTTTTTTTAACATATTGATATACTCAAAAACCGTAATACTTTTAAATGTTGTAACTTGAGGGGCAATGAATTTGTTTAATTCTATGATGTTAATTATTTCTTTGTCTTTAATAAATTCAGCAAGTAGTTCATTAAAATCTAAAAAAACAGTTCCTAAACTCCCAATTAAAGGTCTTTTAAATGCAAAGTCTTCGCCAAAAAATTGTTTTACTACATTAAAAATGTCGTAAGGATAAGTAATTTGGTGCCTCAAAATAAACTCAGGCATTTCTGCTTTACAGGCCAAAAAAATATGTTGATCTGTGCAATGTCCAATTTTAATTGTTTTCAAAGAAGTTTCGACAATTGTTTTTAATTTTTTAAGTTCGGAGTCTGTTATTTTGAAGTTTTTAAAGTAGATATAGCCGCGATTCCAAAAGTGAATAAAGTTTTTAGTCTCAGAGATTTCTGTTGAAAAAACACTTTTGGCAACCCCTTTGAACTCATTTTCAAATTTTGTATAGTCAAAAAAATCGGTTTGCGAAATCAACCATGCTTTAATTTTGCTACGCAAGGTTTCGTTGCCACTAAGTGGTAGTAAATAATCTCGCTTGCCTTTAAATAACTGATTTTCATAGTGGGAAAGGGCACCCTTAAGTTGGTATCTGCTAGTAATATTGAAGTCTTTTAGTTCGCTTTTAAATATTTTTAAAATACCTGAATACGAAATTGGCTGATTTTGATTTTGCAGGTAGGCGGATATTTTTTTAGCAAAGTCTAAAGTAATTTGAGGAGAGTCGTTAACGTGCGCGTAAGTTCCACGGTCTACTAATTGAACGTTACTTCTTTCAATTATTGCTTGAACAGTATGATAATACTTATTGTCAGGTTTATTTGTTTCTTCAAACAAAATATTGCCAAATTCAGCAAGAGAGCACTCATTGATTCGTTTAATATCTGTGTAACTTGAACAGTGAAACCCGTTTTTGAAATACTTTTCTATTAAAATTTCTATTTTTTGTGCTTTAGATAAGCTAAATTTATATCTAATGTAGGTGCCTTTTTTTAAATAAAAAGTATTAGAAACATAAGTTTTTATACTATTTTTTGTCATTTTAAAGTTTGATAGAAATTGTCTAATTTCCTTGATTTTCAAAAGTAGGTCTTCTTCTTTAAAATAATCTTTAAATACCTGTTTTTCAACTTCAAGAAATTTTTCTAAATGTTCGTTTGATGAAAAAAAACCGTGTAATTGCTCAAGATAGCCTGTGCTAGTTCCTGGGTTTAATTTTTTAAATAAAAAAGAAGTAGCGTCGTAGTCATATCTAAGTATATTTTTTAAGGTTATGAAGTCAAAAAAGTAACTGCCTTCTGTAAAGACAAACATAAAATCTACAGATTTAAATGTAAAGTTTTTTAAATAAAATGCGTTAAACTCATTAACCATTTTATCTATTTTTTGTCTTACTCTTTCTCTGGTTATATTAAATTTTTGGCCAATTTCATCTAAAGTAAGGTGATTTCTTTCGCCCAAAATTTCGAAATCTGTGTAACTGTATTCTCGCATCGCACCAATAAATAACTCAATAAATAAGTTGTATTTAGCAGTTGCCGAAAAAAATAAAATATTTGCTAGTTTGTTTATATCAAGTCCATATTTAAAAAACAACTCATCAATTTTAGCGTTTTTAATTTCTTTAATTAGTTTGAAAAAACTACCCATATATGATTTGTTAATTTCAAACATTTTGAGTAAATTAAAACATTTTTCTTCGTTTTCGGGCAAAATATACTTAGCGTAATAAGGAATTGCTTCACTTAAAATTAAGAGTTCTTGAAAAATAAAATGTGGATTGATGATTTCATTGGTTTTGTTTAAAATAATTTCTCTAGCAATTGTAAAGTCAAATAAGTTTTGATTGATTCCGCAATTGATTTTTTCCTGATTTTTAGTAGCGCCAATAATATCTGCAATTTGAATATCGGAAATTTGTTTTCTAATTTGAGGGGTGGTTTCGGTGTTTAAAAAGTCTGTATTCGTGCCAGTTAATGATTTTATTAACTTAGAACCATTATCTAAAGATTTTAAAAACAAGTGATCGTCTAGAGTATATAAGTCTTCATACTTCTTTATTTTTTCTGAAATTAACTTAGTATCTTCGTCTATTTTAAAATCTCGTTGAAGAATATATTCGAGTTTTTTTGTTTTTATTGGTGATTTAAAACTCTCTTTAAATCTGCTATAAAGCGTAGAAATTTTTTTACCAACAAATTGTTTACAAAAAATATAAAAATATTGTCTAGACAACCAAACATTTTTTCTAATTTCAAATAAATTTGTCTCTTTAAACTCAAATAAATTCACAAGCACACCTCTGGTATCTAGCATTATTTTAAAAAAAAATACTCAAGTTGCCTTGAGTAAATTATTTTTAAAAATGGTGACCCGTACGGGATTTGAACCCATAAATGCATGCGTGAAAGGCATGTGAGTTAACCGTTTCTCCAACGGGCCAATACTAAAATAGTATAGCCTGATTTTTAAAAAAATACAAGCAATAACTAGTTTTTTTAAAATGGTGCCTACATAAAGAATTGAACTTTAGTTTTAGCATTACCATTGCTACGTACTACCACTGTACTATGTAGGCGTTTTTAGACCGACTTAATTATAGCGTATTTTAAATATTTTTAGAATTATTTTGCTAACTTGCTAGTTTTTTTGCCTAAGATTAGTCCTTTGGCGTATTTATGTATTACTGCTTTATAAGGCTAAAATAAAAAAATTACTCAGGTATTTTTTCAACTTGATTGCTAAAAATGTTGGTGCCTTTTTCTTTGCCTTTAATCAATTTTAAAATGTTTACGCGGTGTTTTAAAATAACTAGACAAGAAAGCAGAAAAACTACTGCTAATTCAAGCGAGTAACTTAGCAAACTTTTAGACATTTGTCTGTAGATTAAGTTAGGGCTAAATATTCTGAACAACAAAAGTGCGATAAAACTAAAAAATACAGCCAGCAAAGAAGCAAGAGACACTAACTTTTTAAACAAAAAGAAAACTGTTAAAAAAGTAAGGACGTAAATTAAACCAACTAACGGAAAAGCGACTAATAAAAACCCAAATAGCGAAGAGATACCTTTGCCACCTTGAAAGCCTAAATAGACAGGATAAAGATGTCCAAGGACAGCAGACAAACCATAAAGCGGATAGATATACACTAATGTTGCTTTAATTTTAACTTGAACTAAAGGCTTAAACATGTCTTCGTTAATAAAGTAAAGGATTAAAACAAAGGCTATAAAAAGCGCACCTTTTAAAACATCTAAAAGAAAAACTATAAACGCTAGTTTAAAGCCAAGAACTCTGGAAACATTGGTTGCGCCAATGTTTCCAGAATGCATTGTTCTTATGTCTGCGTTTTTAAACTTCTTGCTAAAAATTAAGCCGAAAGGAATTGAGCCAAATAAATAAGCAAGTAAACAAAGTAGTATAACTAAAAAAGCGTTTAGGTAAGCGTTCACAAATTAAAATTAAAAAGCGTTTTTAAACAGTTTTACTCAGTTTAAATTAAGTTCAGAAAGGTAAGTTAAGAAACGAACATTTTTGCTAACTTTGGTCGGAATTTCAGTAACTTTTAGTGAAACTGCTTTAGTTTCTTTGCCAAGATACGAAATGTTTTCTTTAAAGGTGAAAACTAGTCTTGGTGTGCCTTTTTGCATTTTTGGCTCAACATTAGCGATATTTTGATTTAAAAAGGTAAAAAGTACGGTTTCTTCTTTTGTTTTGTTTAAAGTAACTAATTCTACTCTATCTGCCTTAATTTCAAAAACAGCGTGTTTGCATACGGAAGTTTTGGCAGCAAACGAAAAAACATCTCGTTCTTTAAAGTGGCTAAGCAAATTTTGCACTTCGTTTTGCTGAAAGCGGTTGTATAAAATTAGCGTAGAAATTAAAAAAACTAAGAAAAAGAAAGTAGGAATAATTGAATACACCGATTCTTGGCGAGAAATTACGATGTAAAGTAAAACAGCCAAGGTAGAAAGAAGGGCAAGTAAACTAAATAATAAAGCAAGTAGAAAAAAGATTTTTTTATTTCTCATCATCAAACTCCTTATTTGATTTAATGTCTTTGCGTTTTAAGTGCGGAAACAAAATAACGTCGCGAATTGATTGTCGGTTGGTAAGCAACATAATAAAGCGGTCAAGTCCAATACCCAGGCCTCCAGTTGGTGGCATTCCGTATTCAAGGGCTTCTAAAAACTCACTATCTAGTTCACAAGCCTCGGCGTTGCCGGATGCTCGCTCTTTAAGTTGTGCCTCAAAACGTGCGCGTTGGTCAAGCGGATCGTTTAACTCAGAGTAGGCGTTGGCGTATTCTTTTCCAACAATAAACACCTCAAAACGACGAGTAAAACGAGGGTCTGGCCCTTTTTTAGCCAGTGGTGAAATTTCAACTGGGTGTCCGTAGATAAAGGTTGGCTCAATTAGTTTGTCTTCTACGTATTTTTCAAAAAAAGCATTTATAATATGGCCAATTTCAAAATGGGGCTCAACTTTGATGTGGTGATTATTTGCAAGCGCTTTAGCGGTCTCAAAATCTTTAACCTGGTAAAAGTCAACATTTGCATATTTTTTGACAGCATCTACCATATGTAGACGAGCAAAAGGTTTTGCAAAGTCCAACGCAAACTCACCAAACTGAACCTTGGTTGTGCCAAGGACTTTTTTGGCAACTTTGCGAAAACTAGTTTCACAAAGTTCCATCATAGTGTCTAAGTTAGCATAAGCCTCGTAGACTTCCAAAGTCGTAAACTCAGGGTTATGAGTTGAGTCCATCCCTTCGTTTCTAAACAGACGAGCGATTTCGTAGACTTTTTCCATCCCACCCACAATTAGTTTCTTTAAAGGAATTTCTTGGGCAATTCTTAAATAAAACGGCATGTTCAGCGCGTTGTGGTGAGTGACAAAAGGACGAGCCGCAGCTCCGCCAAGCGTAGGGTGCAAGACAGGTGTGTCTACCTCTATAAAGTCTTTTTTGTCAAAAAAATCGCGAAAGGCTTTGATAATTTTTGGACGCATGAAAGAAACTGCTTTAATTTCTGGATTAACTATTAAGTCAAGATAACGTTTGCGTCTACCTTCTTCAACGTCTTGTAGACCGTGGAATTTGTCTGGCAGTGGTTTTAAGGCTTTAGTTAAGTAAGTGTATTTAGAAACTCTTACAGAAAGTTCACCGGTGTGAGTTTTAAAAACTACGCCGTCAATGCCAATAAAGTCGCCAAGATCGGTTAACTTCCAGGCCTGAAAATCAGTTTCCTTGATGTTGTCTTTGCGGACATACAACTGAATTTTGCCAAAGCGGTCTTGAATGTGCATAAAACCAGCTTTACCTTGTGCACGGTTTAAAACAACGCGGCCGGCAATTTTGACTTTTTTGTTTAGTTTTTCAAGTTCCTCGCTAGAAAAATCTTGGTATTTTTTAAATATTTCTTTAGTGTTAGAGTTTGTTTTAAAAGCATGGCCAAATGGGTCAATTCCAAGTTCCTTTAACTTTATGACTTTGTCTCGTCTTGCTTGTTCTTGGTCGGTTAATTGAAGTTCTTGCATTTACTTACTTAGCCTCGCTTTCTATATTAGTTTTTTTAGCAGTAGTTTTTTTGGGTTTATTTGCGTTTTCTTTTACAAGTTTTGCAAAGTCAGGAGTTTCGCCTTTTTGCATATCTACTCGCTCAAGGTGCCCAGTTTCGTGAATTTCGTGAATGTCTTCGCGAGTCAGAGTTTCCACTTCTCTTAAGTAATAAGCAATCGCTTCAAGTAGTGGTAGATTTGCCAAAATTAAAGATTTGGCCTTCGCGTGGCATTTATTCATGAGTTTTCTGATTTCAAGGTCAATTTCATGTGCTACTGTGTCAGAAAAATTCTTTTCACTAAAGTAGTCACGGCCTAAAAACACCTGAGACCCAGCTTTTTCGTATTGGACAAACCCAAGTTCAGACATTCCGTATTGTGTGACCATTGCTCTGGCGATTTGAGTGGCTTTTTCAAAGTCGTTATGCGCTCCGTTTGTAACTGAGGCGAACTTAATTTCTTCGGCAACTCGGCCACCTAAAAAGCCAGTAATTGACTCAGTAAGTTGTTCCTTGGTTTGAAAGAAAGACTCTTCTTTTGGCATCATTAAGTTATATCCGCCAGCCTCGCCACGAGGGATGATTGTAACTTTTTGAACTTCGTTTGCAGACTCTAAAAGCAGACCAATCACAGCGTGTCCGGCTTCGTGGTAAGAAACGATTTTTTTCTCGGTTTCCGAATACTTGCGAGAAACTTTAGCCGGTCCCATCATTACACGGTCCACACCTTCGTCTAAGTCTGAAATGGTAATCTCAACTCGGTTAGCACGTGCTGCAAGCAAGGCAGCCTCGTTCATTAAGTTTTCAATGTCAGCCCCAGAAAAGCCAGGAATGCGGCGAGCCAGGTCTTCAAGATTAACCTCAGCTGCCAGATTTTTATTTCTTGAGTGCACGCCAAGGATTTTAGTTCTGCCTTTTAAGTCAGGCAGAGACACGGTAATCTGGCGGTCAAAGCGGCCAGGTCTAAGGAGTGCTGGGTCAAGTACATCTGAGCGGTTGGTAGCCGCTAGCACGATAATTCCGGAATTGGTTGAAAATCCATCCATTTCTACCAAAATTTGGTTCAAGGTTTGCTCGCGTTCATCGTGTCCGCCACCAATACCTGAGCCTCTTTGGCGTCCAACTGCGTCAATTTCATCAATAAAAATGATACAAGGAGCGATAGACTTCGCGGTGTCAAATAAGTTTCTAACTCGCTTAGCACCAACTCCGACAAACATTTCAACAAACTCAGAACCAGAAAGCGAAATAAAGGAAACATTTGCCTCACCTGCAACAGCCTTAGCCATTAAAGTTTTACCAGTACCAGGACGCCCAACTAATAGCACACCTTTTGGAACTCTGGCGCCAACTTTGGTGTATTTAGCCGGATCTTTTAAGAAGTCTACAATTTCTTGCAGTTCATATTTTTCTTCATCAAGT
>CAUTUJ010000009.1:0-20053 GCA_963541565.1 uncultured Acholeplasmataceae bacterium
ATCTGCCTTATCTTAAACAAGGAATAGCGTTAGCACTGCTATTGTTTTGTGCAAAATATGCAGCGCTGAAGTTACAACTACGTTTCTTTTTGAGTAAACATAGACTAAAGAAAATGCCAAGCCACCTACCAAATATGCAAAGATATTGTAAGCAAATAAGGTAAACGAATACTCATTGACTACGTGGATTGCACCAAACACCAAGGTAGAAACTAAAACTCCTGGCCAGTTGGTTTTAAATAGTGAAAATATGGCTTTTCTAAAAACTAATTCCTCAATAATTGGACCAAATATACAAACTGTGAATATCAAGAACCATTTAAACTCACCTCGCATCGCCGTTTCTATGGTTTGTTGGTTAAGCGATTCTCTGGAAAGTGCGTATCCATAGACTCCGTCAATGCTTGCGCGCATAGATTGCACAACAAATCCACCAACTATTGAAACTCCAAATGAGATGCCAAGACCAAATAGTAAAACTAGCCAATTTTTATTTAAAGCCAGTGCGTCTTTTTTAATAAATACAAAGTTTAGACCAAAAATTAAAGCAAAGCCAACTGCCATGCCTATGAAGTTAAATAAAGCAAATGCATTAACTTGTGAAGTTATACTTTCGGCAAAAAATACATCGTGTTTAAGCAGGGCTGTGGTTTCTAGTTCAGACTCTGCGTTTTTGACAAAAAATGGTAGTTTTTGAATGTTTTGGTCAACATACACGCGTTCATAGACATCTCTTCTGTCAGAACCCGCAAGCGGAACATTTGCCAGCAACCTTGAGTAAAGTACAGGATATATGTCCGCCTTAATTTTAGAAGTCAAGCCAATTAGTCTGCTGGTATTACTAATGAAAATATCTGGAAACTCAGCACTTGGTGCTTCTACCTTTTGATATCCTTCAATTTGCCTGTTTTTTTGATGCAGACTGACAACTACTGTGTATTTATCTAATTTAACATCTTTGATGTTAGAAAAAGTGCTAATAATTTTGCGGTCTTGGGAATCCGCGTAAATTAGTTGTGGTAAGGTTATGCCAAAACCTGCAGTTTCTGCAATATCAAAGAAAACTAAACGGTTTAAGATTTTATTTTCTTTTTTGGCTTGTTCAAAATTGTTTAAAACAGTTTGTTGCTCAGGAGTAAGCGTTTTAGTATTGTCTGCCTTGATTTTAAGAATTTCGCTAATCTTTGCTTTTTCAGTAAGAGTTTGGATGTATAAGTTTTGCAGTTCAACTAGGTTTGTGTAAACTACACTACTTTCTTTACTTTGAAAAGATGAATATTCGCCAAAAGTTTTTACAATCAAGTTGTGCTTCTTTTCAAGTTCTTTAACTTTGTTAACATCGCTAATTTTATAAATTCCAATGTTTGTTTTGTGTTGTTTAATTTGTTTAAAAAAACTCTCTTCTTTAGTGGTTACCTTAGAAAGGATGTTGTTTTTACCTTTATTGGCTTTTTGAAACAACGACATCATTGCACCAGTTAACATAAACATCAAGAAGTAAAGCAGGAAAGTTAAAACAGCCCAAAGGACAGTTTTTTTAGTAACTTCAAAGCGTTGTGGTGCCTTAGTTTTTTTAACTGGTTCAAACTGTTTTCCGTAGTCTGGTCCGAATTGATTTACAAGTTCAGTGTTTGTTTTAGTCTCTTTTTGTTCGTCTGGTTTTTTTTCAATGATTTCCATTATTGGCGCTCCTTAACGTTTGAGTTGTCAAATTCTTTTAGTTCTGTTTCTTTGATTTCTAGTTCTTCGGTTTCCGTTTCTTTAACTTCGCTTTCATTTATGTGGCTTTCCAAGTCATCTGAATCAACGCTGGTAGTTTGAATAACTGCAGGTTCAACTGAATCATTTTCGGTCTCTTGTAGTTTTGTGTGTTTATAGGTATTCATTAGTTGTTTTTCTTGAACTTTCCAAGTTGTAGTTAAACAAAAAGGTATAGCGATAGCAATAGAAGAAATACCAACTACAATAAACGCAATTGCCAAAATTAACGAAAAAGTCTTAGTTGGATCAAATAAATTGATGTAAAAAGGAATTAACATCAAAAATCCCGCGACTGAATACAAAATGTCGCCCATATTTTTTTCAAACTTATAAAAATAAAGCCCAATAGTTGTGGCAATTAAGTTAACTCCAAATATAGACTTTGCGACTATATAACAAATTAAAAGGTTATAATTAGTTGGACTTTTAATAAAACTAAAGCCGATTGTAACTGCCAAAATTATAGATGTAATTAAAATATAATAACTTCTTTTTTCTTTAAACATATCAACTAATTATACTAAATAAACTTAGGCTTTGTTATAATATAGCCGTCTTTTTAATTTATTTTAAAGAAACAAATTGAGGTATTTATCGTGAAAAAAACTATCTTAGTAGTAGGCCTTGATAATTTCGGGCAAACAATTTGCAAAGACTTGTCTGAAAACGGACATATCGTAATTGCACTTGACCAAACTAGTGAAAAAACTTTGAGAGTTGAACCTTTTGTTGAACATGCTGCAACTGGTGTTTTGACAACTGCAGACATCTACAAAGACCTTGGACTTGGCCACGCTGACTGGGCTGTGGTTTCATTTCCTACTCACTTTGACACCGCGATGATTATTGTAACTATCTTAAAAGATTTGGGGATGACAAATATTATTTGCCAGGTTACCAATGAATATCAAGAGCGAATTGCAAAAATGCTTGGAGCCTCGGTTACTATTTATCCAGATAACATCGCAAGTAAACAAACTGTTCGCAAAATCATTTGGCAAAATGTGCTTGAGCACTATGCACTAGATCAAAACTACGGAGTTTACGAAGTAATTGTCAATACCAACCGCTATGACGGAAAAACTTTAAGAGAACTACAATTTCCAGAGACTTACTCGGTAAACATTGTGCTAATTCGCAGAGCAGGTGTGACCAAAATGCCTTCTAAAAATGAAGTTTTAGAGAAAAATGACGTAGTAATTGTGTTGTGCGAGCAAAACAAAATCAGTAAATTCCAAGAAATCTTAAATGACTAAACTGCTTTTTGCAAGTCATAATTTAAACAAAGTTAAAGAAATTAAAGCGTTTTTTTTAAATACTGGATTTGAAATAATTTCTTTAACTGATTTAAATGACCAAAGTAAAATTGAAGAATACGGAAAAACTTTTCAAGAAAACGCGTTAATCAAAGCGCGTTATTTTTTCAATAAGTATCATTTGCCAACAATCGCCGACGACTCAGGTTTAAAAATATTGGCACTAAACGGCTATCCTGGGGTTGAAACTAAAAGAAAAGAAGCCGAAATTTTTAAAGACCAAGGAAAACAATTATTTGAAAAACTTGCGAGTTTAAGTAAAAAAGCCTCGTTTAAAGTAGTGCTTTGTCTTTATTTTAACGGTGAGGCTAGGTACTTTGATGGTGAAATTAAAGGCGAAATCAAACCACGCAAAGAGTTTGTCAAAAACACTTTTTTATATGACAACATTTTTTGGCCACGCGGTGCTAAGCGTGCTTTTTGTGAGTTTCCGGTAGACGAAAAAAATAAAATTTCGCACCGCGGGCAAGCAATTTCTAAGTTAATAAAATCAGTTAGGGATAAGACTTTTTTATTTGACCCAAAAAAAACTGCCTGTGCTTTTATTAAAGACACTTTTGGACTTGTGCCTGAATACATAGATAGACTAAATAAGGGTCGCCAAAACTTTGTTTTTAAGTTTCAAGTGTTTGGAAAAACTTACACTATTCGTATCCCTGGGTTTCCGCTTTATCCGTTTATTTCATATATTGATGAAGAAAAGATACTAGAGATTGCCGAAAAAAACTCAATTTGCCCTGAAACTATTTATCACAATCCAGATACTGGAGTTAAAATCTCTAAATATATAGAGACTAATTTAGTGCCTAAACTTGACTTAAAAGAAGTGGTTTTTAGCCTAAAAACACTTCACCAAGTTAAAAAAGCAGAACCTTTTGACTATATTGCTCGCCTTAACATAGCAATAAAAATGTCTAGTTCTGTTGCCAATAATTTGGTTTTTAAAAAAGGATATGAGTTATTTAAAGCAGAACACAAAGAATTGTTTTGCAAATTTTCGCCTTGTCAAATTCACGGTGATTTTCAGTCTGATAATATTTTGGTAGACAAATATTTGTCAAAACCTTTAATTTCTGATTTTGAGTTTACAAGAACAGGATATCCAATTGAAGATATCGCTAGTTTTTCGGGGCTTAGTTTAACTAAAATAAAAGAAGTTTTTGCGTTATATTTTGAAAAAGAACCAACAAAAACAGAAATTAAGGCTGTTTTATTCGCACGCCTTTTTCAAATGCTTTTTTGGAATGCAGTTGCTAATTTTAAAAAAGATAGCAAAAACTCAGATTTGTTTAATTTAAATTGGCAAGAAATTGAGAGCTATTTAAATAACGAAGTTAAAAACACAATTGAGGCAATTGAGGACTTGAAATGAATATAGAGAAATTATTGCTACTTGAACGCACAGTAGACACAGTTTATATCATTAAGTCTTTTTTAGATAAAAACACAATTTCTTTGCAAGACTATCGTCGTGCGGTTTTTTTCATGCAAGAAATACTTTTAGAAAACAACAAATACAAAGAAGCAATCGAAGTTTCAAACTCCGTATGGCCAAAGTTCAAAGAAGCAGAAGATAAAGATTACCTACTTTTTTTAACTAATTGGTTTTGGGCGTATTTAAGAAGTGGCAGCGCTGTAAATGCGCGCGAGATTTTTTTAAAAATTAAGGAAAAATATGGCTACAAAGTTGACTTTGATTTAATTTATCTAGAGACAAACTTACTTAAACTAGAACAAAAGTTTGACTCAGATAAAGTAATTTCTGAACTAAAAAAACCAGATTTACCAGAGAACTACGCCAGATACTATTTAAAAGAACTAGTTTCATTTTTTGTCAGTCAAAATAAGTTAGACTTAGCCTATGACTGTTTAAATCAGGCAAATTCTAGGTTTGATGAACGCGACTTTGAGCAAGAACTTAAATTGCTTTTTGCCCTTGGTTGGGTTGATGAATTAAAGCAAGTTTTAAAAGACTGCAAAGGAATGGGTCAATATAGGGTAATTTCTCAAGTTTATCACTACTGTATCGCAGTTAGTGAACAAAACAACCACCGCGCAGATATTATTCAGTCAGAATATGAAAAAGACATTTTAAAGTTAGCAGACAATGACTTAATTTTAATGTTTCTAGAAGCGCAGCTTAAGTTTTTTAAAGCAAACTCACAACGCAACAACGAAGAAAAAACAGCGAAACGCATCGCTAAGTTTCAACAAAAGAAAGACAAAACAACTAAGTTAAACCTTGAAGAAGAACCAGTTATTTCACTTCAAGAAGTTTCTAAACCTAACTTTGAAGTAAAAGAAAAAGCCATAAAAGTTGAGGCCAGAGTTTATCAAAACTTTTTTGACGTCATGACTTTTTACGCCAAAATTCCGCAAGATTTGAGTCTAAGAGAAACACTTAGAAGTCTTTTAATTAAAAGCGAGGCTTTAGTGCCTGCGGCTGATTTAGTGATTTTAAAAAATCAAACTTTGTATAACTACAAAAAAGAAAGACTTTACAACAAAGAGATTGAAGATATTCAGTTAGCAGATACTGCTTTTAGTAAACTAGTTCAAGTTAACTTTGACAAAATATACCAACAAGGCGATTTAACTGAGTTTAAAAACCCACTTACCGGCAATCCTTACTCCTCTGAATACCAAACTCTTTACTGTTTTTCTTTAAGTAAAAACTTAAAGTTTATTGTGCAAAGTCATAACTTTCAAGAAAGCGAGTACTCTTACTTTAAATTGCTTTCAGCGCTTATTTTAGATGTTTTTGAAAAAGACCAAAACTTACTGAAATTAAAACAAATTACCAACTTATTTACCACTTTAAAAGAAAACTCAACCCTAGCGTTTAAGTACTACATTGACGAACAAATTCATCTAAGCGCAGGAATGCGCATGCTTTTAGACGGAGTTGAGACAACTACGCTAGACCAATACTGCACGCAAATTGCGGGTAGCGACAAAATTAGTTACAAAAAAGAGTTTTTAACTTGTAGTTTAAAACCAGGAAACTCACTAAAGCAAAAATATAGACTCAGAAAAAAACAAGTCATGGAACTCGCAAGTTCTGTTGATTTGTTTGGCAAAGTCGTGGTATTTTCAGTAGTTTTAGACATAGACGAAGAACAAAGCACAATCAACACATTGGCAGAAACTGCGAAGGTCAACAATATATATGGGCTGTATTCGCGCACTGAACTTGAACGCGCTTTTCAAAGTAAGTTAATTGATAAGTTTTCCTTAATTTTAATTGAACTGAACTTCGATAACCGCCACCTCTACTCGCTTGAACTGCAAGAAAAATATATTGCTGAGTTTCTAGATGTCTTAAAAGAGTTTTTTAACACTGACTTAATTTACTTCATTCAAGACAACAAATTTGCTTTGTTTGTAGATTTTAACGACATTAGAGCCTTGAGCAATGTGCTTAGCGAACTAAGCAAAAAAACACAAATCATCGGCAAACAAAACTGCTTAGAGTTAACCTTTTTATTTACGGCCTCTGCACTTAGATATCCAACTGCAACTTACAACAAAACTTTTAAAAAAATCTATAGATTTGCAGACCTTGCTTTAAACCTAGCCAAAACTAATCAAAAAGTTTTCCATATTTTTGAAAAAGAAGATCTGCACCAAGATATTTTTGAAGACGACGTTATCAAACTAATTTTAAACTACCCAGATAAGTTGAAGTTAATGCTTTTGCCGATAGTTGATGAAAATAAAACCGTTGTGCTTTACCAGGCTGGCTTTAGCCTAGACGGCTACGACCTGGATTTTAAAGAAATTAAAGAAATTGCAAAAAAGCACCGCAAGGCTGTAGAAATCGACTCAATTTTATTTAAAGAAGTTGTAAACGCGCTAAATTTAGCAACTGAAAGATTCGGCCAGATTTTTGATGTTCTTTTGCCACTGTCTAGCGAGTCTTTAATGTCTCTGGAGCTTAAAAAACAAATAAGTAAACTAAAATACAAATATCTGGCCCCACACATTTATTTTTTATTTCCAAACGAAGAAGAACTACCTGGGGTAGTTGAAAACTTCAAACAAAACCTTGAACAAAGCAAACATAAAGTGTTTACCAAAAATATCTCGGCGTACTTAAGATGTGGTTTTCAAGGAGTAGTTCAAAGATACACAGATGGTATTCGTTTTACTGAGTTTATTAAGATGTTTGCCCTTGAAACTAAAAAAACAAACTCTTATTTGATTGTCAAAGACTTAACTAAAAAAGAAGAGTTTAACACAATTAAAAAAATCAAAGACATTTGTTTTCAAGGTAAGTTATTCGCGCCAATTTCGGTTAGTGAAATATTTGACAAAATGCAAGAAACTCAAGTCCAAAAGCCTGAGTTAGAAAACGAAAACGAGATTTAAAAAATCTCGTTTTTTATTTTAAAATTGCGAAAAAACCGTCTTTTTATAGGTTTAGTCGCCATTTCGTGGTAAAATTAAAACCAAAGAGGTACTAATTTATGGACAGAATAGAAGACAAAAAACTAATTGGCCAAAAAGTCAAAGTAGAAAAAGAAAGAAGTTATGGAGTGGTTACCAGAATAGACTATGAACACGGCTTAATTTACGTGATTTTTGCTAGAATGCGTGAAGAAAAATACCCTTACCCGGAGGCTATTGACCAGGGAATTTTGACTCCAGTTGGAAAATAATTATGGAAATTTCAAAAGAACTACTTCAAAAATACAACAAAAGTTTTTTAAAAAACAAACAACTTAGTGCAATTAAAAGAGCCCTTGTTCGCTCTAAATTAGCAGACGTTGTCTATGTTCAAGAAAACGAACAACTTGTCAGCACTCATTTTTCGCATTCCATCCCTGCTTTAAATATCTCTAACCAAAAACAATCTGGCCGTTGCTGGATGTTTTCAGGTTTAACTTTTTTAAGATATCAAATAGCCAAAAAATTAAAACTAGAGAGTTTTGAACTTTCTCAGTCTTATCTGCAATACTATGATTTACTAGAAAAAGTAAATTACTTTTTTTCAGTAATTGACAAAAACTTAAGTCTAGACCCAGAAGATCGTCGCTTTATGTTTATCAACGAACCCTTAACTGGAGACGGCGGCTACTGGCAATACTTTGTTAACTTAGTTAAAAAATATGGAATTGTGCCAAAATCTGTACAACCTGAAAACGCACAAACTTCAAATACACACCATATGCAGAGTTTAATTACTTTGATTGCCAAAAAATACGCAGCCGACGCTCAAAGTAATTTCAAGGCAGGCAAAGTTGAATTAAATAAAGAACTTAGAGAAAAAGCGTTTTTAGATGCTTTTAAAGTTATTTCTAGTTCAATGCCAGCGCCAATTGAAAAATTTGACTTTGAATACACCGATAAAGACAAAAAATATCACATTGAACGTAATTTAACTCCGCAAACCTTTTTTGAAAAATACGTAGACATTAACTTAGATGACTACGTGACTGTCTCTTCAGACTGCTCGCGTAACTTTGAGTTTATGCAACCTTATGAACTTGAATACTGCACTAATATGGAAGGTGCGCCTTGTCAAGTTGAGTTTAACTTGCCAAAACAAAGACTAATTGAACTAACTGTTGCACAACTTAGAGATAACTTACCTGTTTGGTTTGCCTGCGATGTTGGCAAAGAAAGCGACTCTAAACATTTTGCCAATGAAATGGTTGCTTGGAAAGAAATTTTTGGTCTAGATTTAGAGTACTCAGAAAAAGACAGAATTGAAATGCAAGAGCTAAGATTAACACACGCCATGGTTTTCACTGGTTTTTCTGAAGTTAAAAAACAAGTTACTAAGTTTAAAGTAGAAAACTCATGGGGCACTGAACCTGGGTTTTCAGGAATTTATCCAATGTCTGTAAGTTGGTTTAAAAAATACGTTGGCGAAGTTATTATTGACAAAAAATATTTAACCGAAGAAGAAAAACAAGCACTTTTAAAGAAACCAGTCTTAAAGCAATACTTTGAATTAAACTAAAGTACTAAGTAAATTAAAAGCCCCACATTGTGGGGCTTTTAAAATGATTTAAAAGTTAAAAACTATTTTCTAACTTCTTTAATACGTGCAGCCTTAGTTGAAAGATTACGGATGTAG
This sequence comes from uncultured Acholeplasmataceae bacterium, assembly GCA_963541565.1. Taxonomy (GTDB): domain Bacteria; phylum Bacillota_I; class Bacilli_A; order Acholeplasmatales; family Acholeplasmataceae; genus CALISC01. The sequence continues at coordinate 9,163 of CAUTUJ010000009.1, forward strand.
TTAAGTTTAGCACGGCGTACTTTTCCGTGTCTGGTAACTTCAATTTTGGCAATTAGTGGTGAGTGGATTGGGAAAGTTCTTTCAACTGCAACACCGTAAGAAATTTTTCTAACAGTAAAAGTTTCAGAAACTCCTCTACCTTGTCTTTTAATTACCAAACCTTCAAACAACTGGGTTCTGGTACGTTTTTCTTCCTTAATGGTAACGTGTACTTTAACGTTATCACCAGGTCCGAAACTAGGAACATCTTGCTTTAAGTAAGATTTTGTTAACTCAGCAAGCAATTGTTGACCTTTTAAACTCATATCGGGTCCTCCTTGTAAGATTTTTAAAAGAATGTGTTCATGCTATTTTAGATAAATTTTTGAGTTGCAGCGGACCACATACCTTTTTATTGTATAAAATTTTTCTAAATATTTCAACTAATATAACAAAAAAACTTCGCTCATGGCCGCGTTTTGTTGTCAATATATAGTGTGGTTTTTTAAAAATTTGTTTTGAAAACTCATATCAGGTTTATCAAGTGTTTCTAACAATTTTCTTTTATCGTGTTTATGGGCTATAATTTTTATGTGTTGTGAGGTGCTTAATGCAAGAAATTAAACTACAAAAACTTGAAAGAAGTTTAAAACAAACAAAAACAGCATTTATTTTATCTATAGTGTTGTTATGCTCATTAGTTTTTATACCGATTTTTGTTATACTGGTATTACCTTTTCTATTAACAAATTTAATTGGACTATACGCGTTTACAATGGTTATCTTTTTCATAGGAATAACCGCTATTGGCATTACCTATTTAGTTTTTTACATAATTTCGCTTGTCAACGAGTTTGACATTGAAAAAGTTCACGATATTCTGTTGATTGTTGGTTTCTTTGTTGCAATTGTTGGAATTGTTGGACTATATTTAAAATCTAACTTCTTAAGAGACGAAATTACAAAATTAAAAATTCAGCCAAAAGATATAGAAAACAAAGAAACAATTATTCTTTAAAAAGTTGTTTTTTAAAAAAATAGAGTGCTTATTTAAGCACTCTATTTTTTTTAAGTTCAGAAACTATATAGCCAACAAAGTGGATAGAACCTGTAAAAATATAGGTTTTGTTTGTTTTAAAATTAAGTTCAGCAAGCGAACTTAAATATTTGATGTTAGGGGTTTTAATTTCTTTAAATGAATAACTGCGAATATCTGGAAAATCTAAATACTTAACTTCTATTTTTTCTTTTAAAAAAAGTTCAAAAATACCCGCGTAGTCTTTAGGTTTTAACACAGAAAGCACTACACATGGGTTTTTTAGTTTTTTAATTTTAGGAATAATTTGAGAAATTGCTGCTGGATTGTGAGCACCATCTACTACAATATTTGACTTTAATTTAGCAAATCTAAATGGGATTTTTGTTTTTTTCAAAGTTTTTTGGATTTTTTTAACAGAAATATCGGTAAAATTTAGAAAATAAGTTAAAACCAAAGCCAGATTTTGTTTTAAAAAGCCTTCATTGAAATTAGTTTTAAAAATATGTGTTTTGTCGTATATGACCTTATTTTCTTTACTGATGTCAAACTTATTAAAATCAGTTAAAAAAACCGGTGAGTGGTTAGTTTCGCCAATTTGTTTAATTTCTTCAAAAAAAGTTGCATCGTTTGTAAAAAACAACTGATGGTCTTTAAGGGTTGCTATTTTATCTTTAAAAATTTCTTCAAGACTACCGCCCAGTGTTTCAGTGTGGTCAAGTCCAATGTTGGTCAAAAAAGATGCTTTGTATCTAAAACAGTTTGTGACATCATTTTTTGCACCAATACCGGCTTCAATTACAAGACAATCGCATTTTTGGGCTTTAAAGTAAATTAAGGCTGTTAAAAAAGTTAGTTCAAAAAAAGAATAGGCTTGAAAAAAACCATCGTATAGTAGGCTAGTTAAAATAGGATATAGTTTTTTTGCGCTGATTTGTTTAGAGTTGACTTGGATACGCTCACTGAAGTCAATGTAGTGAGGTGAGGTAAAAAGTCCGACTTTTTTGTATTTACGCTCAAAAAGTTTGGCTAAAAAAATCGCTGTGCTGCCTTTACCGTTAGTGCCAACTACATGGACTTTAAAAGTGTTTTGAAAGTCTAGATTTAAATATTTTAAGGCTTTTTTGATTCTTGAAATATTTTCGTCTTTTGGATAGCCTGTTCTAATGTAAAGGTGTTTGAGCAAAAGTTTTAATTTATCTTTCAAGTGCATTTTTAACTTTTTCAAACTCTTTTAAGTATTTTGCGTACTTTTCTTTTTCTGAGTAAATTTTAGCAGCAGGAGCCTTGGCTAAAAACCCGGAATTATTTAAAATTGACTCAGACCTTTTAATTTCAGCCTCAAGGTATTTAAGTTGTTCTTTTAGTTGTTCTGGATTTTGTTTTTCTGCGTGCACAAAAACCGAGAAATTAGCGTCAATTAACTCAGCAGAATCAACAGTGCACGAATCTGCTAAGTTTAGTTCTGCGAGTTTTAAAATTGAACGAATATTTTCAAGGTTTTCAAAAAGTATTGCTTTGGTTTTTGTGTTTTTAGCAACCAAAGTAACAGACAGGGCATTAGTAATTTTGTTTTCGGCTATATATGAACGCAACATCAAAAGAACTTTTTTAAATATTTCAAAATCAGTGAAAACAGCCTTGTTTTCCTCTTTCTTAGCCTTTGGCCAGCGAGCACTAATTAAAAGTTCTGAGTTGTACATTGAAAAAATGTTTTCGGTTACAAAAGGAACTATAGGATGCAGTAGTTTAAGGATTTGACTAAGCACGTAGACCAAAATTTTGTTAGTGTTTTCTTTAAGGCTATCTGTTCTTTTTTGGACTTTTGCAATTTCTAAGTATTCAGATGAAAAGTCTTGCCAGATAAAGTTTTGCAAAACTTTAGCGGCTTCTTGAAATTCGTATTTTTTAAATAAGCGAGTGTATTTTAAAACTGTTTCGTTTAAACTTGCCAAGATATAGTTATCCGCCAGAGTTTTGGCCGAAACTGCTTTCACAGGTTTTGTAAAGTCACCTAAAATAAACCTAGAGATGTTCCAAAGTTTGTTTAAATTATTCCAAGCAGACTCAATTTTGACGCGGTCATATCTAATGTCAGTTCCAGGAGATGATGAAGTTACTAAGAAATATCTTAAACTGTCTGCTCCAAACTCTTTAATCACGTCAAATGGGTTAATCCCATTATTAAGCGACTTTGACATCTTCTGGCCGTCTGCTGCTCTGACAAGTCCATGAATTAAAACTTCTTTAAAAGGATCAGTTTTGGCAATATCTAGACTTTGGAAAATCATTCTTGAAACCCAGAAAAATATTATGTCGTATCCGGTTACCAGCAGTTGAGTCGGAAAGAAACGCTCAAGGTCGCCTGGTTTTTGCGAAAGACAAGAAAGCGGCCAAAGAGATGAAGAAAACCAAGTGTCAAGGACATCTTCGTCTTGGTGCCAACCTGCTCCAGGTGACTCAATTTGGGCTTTAATTTCTGTGCCCTTATACCAAACTGGTATACGGTGTCCCCACCAAACTTGGCGAGAAATACACCAGTCTAGGGTATCTGTCATCCAGTTGATAAAGACTTTTTTAAATCTAGAGGGATAAAACTTAGTTTTAGAACTACGCGCTAGTTTTGAAAAATAATCCATTTTTAAAAACCATTGTAGCGAAAGTCTAGGTTCAACTACTGTGTCTGTGCGCTCAGAGTAGCCAACTGAGTTAAGATGTTCTTCGGCTTTAATAAACTGACCTGTTTTTCTTAAATCTAAAAGTAAATTTTCGCGACAAACAAAACGGTCTTGACCTGCGTATTTACCGGCCATCTCGTTTAATGTTCCGTCTTCATGCATACAAAGTGGCTTGGCTAGATTGTGCCTTTTGGCAACTTCAAAATCATTTGGGTCGTGTGCAGGAGTTACTTTTACAACACCTGTTCCAAAGTCTTTTTCTACGTATTCATCTGCAATTATTGGAATTTCTATGTTAGTAGTTGGAATTAAAACAGTTTTGCCAATTAGCGCACGGTATCTTTCGTCTTTCGGGTTAACCATTAACGCCTGATCTGCAAAACAAGTCTCTGGACGAGTAGTTGCAACCACCACTCCGTCAGTTTCACTTCCTTTAAATAAATATTTAATAAAGTAAAGTTTAGACTTACTTTCTTTATGCACAACTTCTATATTTGAAAGTGCAGTTTTTGCCTGAATGTCCCAGTTAATGATTTTGTAGTCTCGGTAAATTAGACCACGTTCATAAAGTTCAATAAAACGTTTTGCAACGATTTCAGAATGTCCTTTGTCAAGTGTAAAAAGTTCACGAGAATAATCTAAAGATAGTCCCATTTTTTGCCATTGACGGCGAATTGTGTCTTCGTGCTCTGTTTTCCAGTCCCAGGCTGCTTTTAAAAACTCAGTTCTGCCGATTTCAAAACGGTTAGTGCCTTGTTCTTTTAACTTAGCGTCAACTTTAGCCTGAGTTGCAACGCCTGCGTGGTCAGTTCCAGGAAAATAAAGTGTGGCTTTGCCCTGCATTCGCTGAAAACGAATCACGGCGTCTTGAAGGGTGTTGTCATAAGCATGGCCAATATGTAAAATTCCGGTGATATTTGGCGGCGGGATTACAACAGTAAAACCTTTGCCTTTTTGGGAAGGTAAAAAAACATTGGCTTTAAGCCAACGCTCATAAATTAAACTATCGTTTGCAAAACTATATTTTTTATCCATTTTTATCTTATTTTTAAATTAACTTGCTTTTTTGACGTGGTAGCAAATACCTGTGATGTTAGCACCTGAGTGCACACAAATAGTTTTAGTTAAAAACGAGCGAACTGTCTTGATATCAGGACAATGCTCACTTATTTTGTCTTCTAAATATTTAGCAAAGCGTTCATCGTCAATAGTTGCAATAGCCACAGTTTTTTCGTCAATCTCGCCTTTTTGGTAGTGTTCAAAAAAAACATTAAACACATTTTCTAGGGCTTTGATATGTGTGCCTATTGACTTTCTTGGTAAAATATCGTTTTGCTCTGAGTGGAAAATTGGCTTGATTTGCAAAATAGAGCCAATTAGCGACTGCATTCCTGATACTCGGCCACTTCTTTTTAAGTAACTAAGGTCTTTTGAGATAAACTCGATAACCATGCCTTTTTTGTATTCATTTAAGAAGTCTAAAAACTCTTCAATTGACTGAACTTGGTCTTTAATTTCAACAGCCTTTTTAATTAGCATAGTTACACCTGAAGCAATTTGCCAGGTGTCTATAAAAAAAGTGCGGTTTTTATATTCAGGCGCTAAGTTCTTTAGGGCAACTTGGAAGTAGTTTAAAGAGGCTGAGTATCTTGAACCGATACCAAAGTAAACTAAATAGTAGTCGTTTCCTTTTAGTTGACTTTCAATTAGACTCAGAAAAACCTCTGGACTAGGGGCTGCGGTTTTTGGAACATCTTTAGTTTTAGCTTGATTGACTTTAGCAAAAAACTCAAGTGCATCGTTTTCACCGTTATCTGGAAAAGTTTCTTCGTTGAAAGTAATTTGGAAAGGAAACTGAAAAATTTCTGCATTTTTTTTAAATTCAGGCGAAATATCTGGGGATGAATCGGTCATGATAATAATTTTTTTCATGCTGTTTTCTCCTTAAAATAATTAGTTAAGTGTTCAATTAGTACTTGACTAGAAAAAGCAACTTCGTTATTTACAAAAAACAATTTAGAGTCTGGAAACTGCTTTTGAAATTGGTTTTTCTTACTAAATACCTTAGACTTTTTTTCTTTGTCTACTTTAGTAAAACAAATTAAAGGGAAAACCCTTTGGCTAAGCAGATATTCATACATCTCTAAGTCTTTTTGAGTAGGACCTACATAAAAATCTATTAACATCAAAACTAAAGCGTAGTCTTTTGTGCCAATATAAGTTCCAAGTAGACGTGTGAAACTTTCTTGAGTTTTAAAGTCAACTTTAGCAAACCCGTAGCCAGGTGTGTCAACTAAATAAAACAAGTCTTTATATTTAAAGTAGTTAAGTGCAATAGTCTTGCCGGGTTTTTGAGAAACTTTTGCAATTTTGCTTTGAAAAAAGTTGTTAATAAAACTAGACTTACCCACGTTACTGCGGCCAAGCAGCAAAACTTCGGGCAAATCTGTGGGTTTAGTTTTTAAATCAAATACTGATTTTACAAACATTTAACAGAGTTTAGTTTTAAGCCAGTAAGGCTGCTTTTAAGACTTCCTTGATTTCAGACACAGGTGTGATTTCAAGGTCTTTAAGTACTTCTTCTGGAATGTCTTGAATATCGCGAATGTTGTCTTTTGGAATCAAGATTTGTCTTAAACCTGAGCGGTGTGCAGAAATTGCTTTTTCTTTTAAACCGCCAATTGGCAAGATTTGTCCGGTTAAAGTGATTTCTCCGGTCATTCCAACAGTGTGTTTAACTGGTTTTTTAGTTAAAAGCGAAACAATTGCTGTGCACATAGTGATACCCGCGCTTGGCCCGTCTTTGGGAACAGCGCCTTCTGGCACGTGAATGTGAATAGTGTTTTTCGCAAAAATTTCGGGATCAATTCCAAACTCATCGGCTTTAGATTTAACAAAAGAAAGCGCGGTAATCGCGGATTCTTTCATGACATCTCCTAGTTTTCCGGTTAAAACCACGTCGCCTTTACCAGCATAGGTGTTTGCCTCAATTTTCAAAGTATCGCCACCATACGCGGTATAGGCAAGACCAGTCACAACTCCAACTTGGTCTTTTTGGTCTGCAATATTGTGGAAAAATCTGAACTTACCTAGATACTCCTCCAAGTTGTTTTCATTAATTTCTAAAGCGGTTAGTTCTTTGGCCAAGAGTTTTTTGACAAACTTACGAGAAATCGTGCCAATTAGTCGGTTCAGTTCGCGAATTCCTGCTTCGCGAGTGTAGTGTTGAATTAGTTTATAAATACCTGAGTCTGTGAAAGTTAATTGATCTGGTTTAATTCCGGCTAGTTTTAAGTTATCTGGAATTAAGTATTCGGTGGCAATATGGTATTTTTCAACTTCGGTGTAACTGCTTAACTGAATAATTTCCATTCTGTCCATTAAAGGTTCAGGAATGTTTTCTAAGTAATTGGCAGTTGTGATAAACATCACTTTAGACAAATCAAAAGGTTCCTCTAAAAAGTGGTCTTCAAAACGGAAGTTTTGCGAAGGGTCTAGAACTTCCAATAAGGCAGCTGCTGGATCTCCTCGGTGAGATTTGCCGATTTTATCAATTTCATCAAGTAAGAAAAGCGGGTTTTTAGTGCCGGCTTTAACCATACCTTTTAAAATACGGCCAGGAAGTGCCCCAACGTAAGTGCGGCGAAAACCAAGGATATCAGACTCATCGTCTGCACCACCTAAAGAGATTTTGGTAAAGTGTTTATTTAAAGCCTCAGCGATAGAAATTGCTAAGGAAGTTTTTCCAGTACCAGGAGGCCCAACTAAACAAAGAATTGCTTGTGGGACTTTTTTAGTCTTAATTTGGACAGACAAGTATTCAAGAATTTTGTCTTTAACTTGTTTTAGTCCATAGTGTTTTTTGTCAAGTGCGTTTTTAACTTTTTTAATGTCAGTGCAGTCTTTGGAAAATTTGTTCCAAGGAAGAGAAACTGCGAAATCTAGATAAGTTTTAATAGAACCAGCTTCAGGAGAATAAGAAGAGGCAGTTTGGTACTTCTTTAATTCATTAAGTAAGTTAGTCTCAGTTTGTGCAGGCATTTTAGCAGCCAATATTGCGGCTCTGATTTGCTCAATTTCGTCAATCTTGCGAGCGCGATCACCAAGTTCGTTTTGTATGGCTTTCATTTTTTCGCGCAAAAAGTACTCGCGTTGTGCTTCGTCTATTGATCTTTGTACTTCTTCTTGAATTTTTTTCTCCAAAGAATTAGTCATAGATAGATACTCAAAGTCAATTAACGCGGTTTTGAGCAAGTCTTCCATAGTATTTGCGTTTAGGTAGTTTAGTCTACGCGCAAACTCGCGTGTTAAACTATTGCCAAGCAGATAAACCTCTTCGGCTGAATTAAACTCGGCGTTGTAAAGTTCTTTAGTATCACCGGGCGCTGATTTTAAAAACTCGCGGTTTTTTTCAACTAACAGTTTTTGAGTAACCAAGGCTTTTTCAGATAAGTTTTGGCTTTCTACATCCGCGTATTCAAAAGAACAGGAAGCAAATGGTGATTGGCTAGATGCAGGAAAGTAATTTATTAGTTTAATTCGCCTAGAGACATGGAATTTAACTTTATACGAAGTTTCTGTGCCTGGAAGGTCATTTTTTATCTTAAAGCCAACTTTAGCAATTACCCCAAACTGCTCTAAGTCTTTTTGCTCTGGATTTTCAATGTCTGGGTTTTTTTGAATTAACAAAATAATTTGTTTACCAGTTCCGCGTTCCGCGGCGTCCAAGGCTTTTACAGAACTTGGTCTGCCAATGTCTAGACGAAGAGAAGTTGCTGGCAGTGGTACAGAGTTTCTAAGTGGAACAACAGGTAGTAAGTTTTGCTGATTTAAATCCATTTTTATACTAGCTTAGCGTTCTTGACAATAAAGTCGTGTGCTTTTCCGACTTTTAAGTCTTTTGCTACATTTTCTTTGCTTAATTGTTTTTTAACTTCTTCAACAGAAGAGTTGTATTGTTTGGCGATTTCTAGAAAATGTGCCTCTATTTCTGCGTCTGTTGCGTCAAGTTTTTCAGCATTCGCGATTGCGTCTAGTGTTAAGGCTTCGTGAATTTGTTCATATGCCGCTTTTTTCTCTTCAGCCAGCGCGTCTTCTGATTTTTTGCCAGTCATCTCTAAGTATTGTGTGTAGTTTAAGCCATAGGCTTTCAGACTTTCTTCAATACGGCGACGGTTGCGGTTGGCTTGTGCTTCAATCATAGCCTCAGGAATTTCTATAACTGCGTTGTTTGAAGCCTCTTCAAGGGCTTCCTTTTTGATGCGTTCATTTTCTTGTTTTTCTTTCAGTTGAGAGATAACTGACTTCATGTGGGCTTTGTATTGTTCAACTGTCTCAATTTTGTCTTTTTTAAGTTCTTTGACCCATTCGTCGGTTAAAGCAGGTAGTTCAGATACTTTAACTGAGTTAACTCGGCATTTAAAAATAGCGGCCTTACATTTTAAATCAGCGGCCTGGTAGTCTTCTGGAAAAGTTACGTTAACATCTTTCTCATCACCTGCTTTTAGGCCAATTAGTTGTTCTTCAAAGCCAGGGATGAATTGACCTGAGCCAATTTTTAAGTCAAAATCAGTGCCTTTTCCACCAGGGAAAGCAACGTTGTCTACAAAACCTTCAAAGTTAATGTTGGCGGTATCTCCTTTTTCAACAAGTTTGTCTTTAGCAACTAGTTTGGCAGAGCGGTTTAGTTCTTCAGTGATTTTTTCGTCAACTTCTTTAGCGGTAACTTTAGTGTTTGGTTTTTTAATTTCAATACCTTTATACAGCCCTAGTTTAACTTCTGGCTTTACTGGAATTGTTAAAATTACTTCAAACTCTTCTTCGGCTAGTTTTGGTTCTTTTGGATTAAGTTCAACGTTTGTAGGTTCAGCAACTACTTCGTATTCTTTGGCGAAAAGCACATCTTCAAACTTAGCGTTGATAACAAAGTTTAAAGCATCGTTGAAAAGTGAAGCCTTGCCGTATCTGTTTTCATAAATTGAGCGTGGCGCTTGGCCTTTTCTAAAACCTTTAATTTCTACTTTTTCTTTTACTAATTGATATGCGTAGTCAAGTCCGCTTTCAAAGTCAGAAAGTGAGACTTTTGCTGTCACTTTTATTTGATTTTTTTCTAATTTTTCTATTTTCATATATGTATAATTCCTCCGTGCATACCTAAATATTTTACCATAATATAATATATACAAAGCAGAGCAAGTGCCTTTAAGGGTCTTAGCTTTAATTAACTACACAGGGAGACTTTTTGTAAATGATTAAAAAAATTTTTGTTTTTGACATTGACGGTACTCTATACTCCAAAAAACACGGGCAAATTTTGCCAAATACACGCAAACTACTTAAAGAGTTGAGCGAAGACAAAGAAACTCTCTGCGGAGTTGCAACAGGCCGTGGTAAGCCTAAAATCAAGGTTTTAAAACCAGTTTTAAAGTATCTTGATTTTTTAGTACTTTCAAACGGGCAATATATTGAGTTTCAAAAAAAGTTAATTTCAAAACATTGTTTTTCTAACCAAGACATTGTTAAATTAAACGAAATTTGCGCAAGTAAACGAGTTAACCTAGGATTTACAACAAGTAAGTTTGCGTATTACGCAAATATGCACGACAGCGCCGAAAAAATGCGCGAAAAAGAATTTAAACTTACAAATAACAAAAGTATTTTAAGTAAAGAAATTTATTCACTTTGGTTGTCTTCAAACTATCCTGAAGACTTGACTTCAATTAAAAATAGTTTTAGTAGTTTGGACTTTTATTTTTGGAATAAACAAAAAGGACTAGACTGCACTTTAAAAGGTTTTTCTAAACAAAAAGGAATTGAAATTTTAAAAAGTTATTTAGCCAAAAATCAGTTAATTGAAAAAGATTGCAAAGTAATAGCAACTGGAGATGGCGAAAACGATTTTGAGATGTTAAAACACGCAGACTTCTCAGTATGCATGGAAAACTCAGATTGCGTTAAGTTAAAAGAGAATGCTGATTTAATTGCTCCGTGTGTAGATAGTGATTTACTTTACTTTTTATTTAAAGAAAAGTTAATAGGCAATTAAACAAAAACTATCCTTTATCTAGTTTTGAAAGGTCTCCCTTTCCTTTGTCTAGGAAATGAGGGATCTTTCAGTTTTGACAAAAAAATTCCTGTAAATAAAACCTGAGTTCAGAAATTTAGCACAAGATTTTTAAGACTAAAAAGTAATTTTTTC
>CAUTUJ010000010.1:0-19526 GCA_963541565.1 uncultured Acholeplasmataceae bacterium
CACACGCAAAAAATCTATTTGACGCAAGTTGGATTGCAAGTGCTTTAAGAGCCGCTGGCTACATTTCTTAATATAGTGGACACACCTTTTATTGACTACCACGCACATTTAGGGTCAATTGAAAAAGACCGAGATAGACTGTGTGAAGAAAACGCCAAAAAGTGTAAGGAAAACAACACTAAATACATAATCTGCGGAACTGGTAGCGCTGACAACAAAACGACTATTGAACTTGCTCGCAAATACCACACATTTGCAACTATTGGAATTGACCCTCAAAACTGCCAAGACAGTTTTGAGGAGTTAATTGAACTTTGGCGAAAGAACAAAGATATAGTTGTGGGATTTGGAGAAATTGGGATTGACCTTTATTGGCGCAAAGATAATTTTGCTCAACAAAAAGAAATTTTTTTAAAACAAATTGAGTTTGCTTCTAAAAATAAAATACCTGTAGTTATTCACGGAAGAAGTGCTTACAGAGAAGTTTTTGACTTAATTTATCCGTATCGCGGTAAATTAAAAGGCTCTATTCATTGTTTTGACGGTGATTTAGATATTGCTTTGAAATTTGTAAATGAAATGCAGTTTATGATAGGAATAACTGGGATAGTTACTTTTAAAAATGCAGATGCTTTAAGAGAAGTGGTAAAAAAAATCCCGCTTGATAACTTGCTGGTAGAAACAGATAGTCCTTATTTAGCACCTGGTAAATATAGAGGAAAAACTTGTTTGCCTTATATGATTGAAGAGACCTACAAGGCTATCGCTGAAATTAAGGAAGTTAGTGTGAGTAAGTTAAAAGAAAATGTTAAAAATAACTTAGTAAAAATGTTAGGTGTGGACTTATTATGAATTTTGATATTTTATTTGCAAGATATTGTTCTTTGCTTGAAAACAAAAAACAAAAAATGCCACTAAAAACTAAATTTGCCTTGATCTTATTTATTTTGTTTATGTTAGTAATCGCTACTCTGTTTTTGTTTTACATCTTTAACACAAAATTAGTTTATTTGGCGAGCTTTTTGGTTTTATTAACTATATTTTTATTTTTTTTGCTTTTTTTGGCTTTTAAAAATAAAGCAAATAATGTTGATACTGAAGATGAATGCGAAAACACAGGAAAATACATTAGCGAAGTGATTGAAGTTCTTGAAAGCTGTGGTATCAATATTCAAAACACTGATGTTCTTAATTTATTGATAGAAGAGGCCAAGGAAAAACAAAAGAGTAATTTTTCAGTTAGTTTCAACAAGGCAATAACAATACTTAGTTCTCTTTATTATTTGATTGTTACACTTGTTTGTAAAGCACTGTACGATAAATATGGTTTTTGGAAACTGATTATCTTTTTAGTTTTTGCTGTGTTCTTCTTTTTTATAATTAGTATGTTTTTTCAATTTGCAAAGTCTTTTACTAAACAACATTTTGAGTTTCAGCACATGAAACATAACAAGTTCATATATGATTTAAAGCAAATTAAAATTTTTTACAATACAAAGTAATTTGGTTCTATAAACTTTTTAGGGGATAACTAAAAGACCTTTAAGGAAACGAAAGCCTTAAAGGTCTTTTTTTATTTGCAAGAAAGGAAAAATGGCTTTTAGAACTACAAAATGTTGTGTAATACACTGTAAATAATAAATTAGCGAAGCTATTTGGTTATAACTTCGCTATTCAATAAGTTAGGACTATTTTAAAATTACCCAATTGCCTTTTTTGTCTGCGCCTTCTCTTTTAATGTAACATTTATCCTTTAGTGCTTTTAAATATCGCTCCGCAGTTCTCTTTGTTTTATGTAGCAATGTTGCGATTTTATCAGTGGTTAGCGTTGGTTCCTTTAAAAGCAGTAAAGTTATTTTTTGTTCAGTCTTATTTAATTTTAAATGTGTTTCTAGAGAAACGTTAATACCTGTTTTAATTTCCTAAGCAACTTTTTCGTTGAAAGGTATAGACACAATAATATAATTATCACTAATTTCAAAACACCTTTGCCGTAGTTTTCAATAATAATTGGAATGCCATGTCCTGTGTGGTCTACTATATCTAGATCTGAAAATATCTTCGTTAGTTTAGCATTTCTAGGTTTACTAATACCCAAAAAAAAATCTTTTAATTTTAAGTTATACGGAAGGCCTCCGTGCGATAAAATTTCAATTCTATCGCTAAAAAATGAAACTTGTGGCTCTGCAATAGACCAATCATTGTGAACTATTGCGTTAACAATAGCTTCATTTACACTGTCGTAATGAAATAAAAATGTGTCTTTTCTTGGTCTAACTGATGTATCTGAAAGACATATGTTTTCCGCAGCAATTCTGTTCATAAGTTGACGATATCCAAAAATTATTGATTTGTTTCCATAATTACTTCTTTGTGATAACGCGGCTTTAGTTTTTCCACTAAATTTTACAAATATTAAAGAAAATCGATTATTATCAGAAAGCAGTTCGGCCATTTTGTTGTATTTGCTGCTACTGTTTATTAACGTTAGATTAGTTTCAAAAGTTTCTTCATTTAATTTATAGCCAAATTCTAAATAGGGGTTTTTCAAAGTTTGAAATGATAAAATTGGTAAGTCAGTAGCAGAAGATACTAAAACATCGTCGTCAAAAAATTTTTGTTTATATCTTGCTCTGATTTGTTCAGCATCCATTTCTCTTGAAGAAGAACCTACCCTAATTGCACATCCGCTTGTTGAAAAACCATATTTTTTATACAATACAAAGGAGATATACCTTTTTTTACAATTACTACTACAACAAGAATGCCGTTTATGCTTTCTAGTTCTGTTTTTACCATGTCCTGCACGCTTGGTTCTATTTGGGTAGCAATAATGTCGCAAATTGACCTTAAAATTTGGTCAATATTAGAAACACCGGCAACTTTTCCATCATTATCGACACCTATGTATATTTTTCCGCCCTCTGCATTCAAAAATGCGACAATTTCTTTTACAATTTGGTTAGTGCATTTTACCTTTAATTCAATTTTATTAGACTCAACCAGCATAACTACCCTTTTAAAATAAACATGTCATATCTAGCGACAAATTTCAATAAAAATGCGACATTTACACCGACATTTACACCGACATTTACACCGACATTTACACAGAATATAACTAATCTTGAGTTCAAATTTTTTTAAAATATTTGTGATAAATATGGCTTTATAGCCTAAAACTTGTGCAATCTAACAAATAGAAATTTAAGTCAGACTTAATATAGTTAATGTAGTTGAAAGCTCTTTAATTTATCAAAAATAGCAAAAAACGCCTAACTAGGCGTTTTTTAATGTTTATTTACTTTGTTTTGCAGTAATTTCTCAATTTTATCAGGGTCTTTTTCAATACCAGCAGACAAGCAAATGTGTCCGTCTTTGGTAATTAAAATATCGTCTTCTATTCTAACCCCAATCTTCTCTTCAGCTATATAAAGTCCAGGTTCACAAGTTAAATACATTCCTGCAGCCAACGGTTTAGTGTAGTCGCCTGTATCGTGAACATCTAGACCTAAAAAATGTCCAACTGAGTGGTAGTAATATTTGCCAATTTCTTCAGGCTTTTTAATTAAACCAATTTTTAAACTTTCTTCAATTAAAACATCACGAGCAATTTTGTTATACTCAGCCCAAGTCAAGCCTGGTTTAAGTGCTGCCATTGCTTTAGTTTGTGCTTTTAGTACAATATTGTAAATTTGCTTTTGTCTTGCGGTAAACTTACTGTCAACTGGGTAAGTTCTAGTGATATCTGAAGCGTAATTTTGGAAGTTCACGCCCACATCGCAAACACACAAAGTATTTGGCTCTACCTTGTCTGAGTTGACAACGTAGTGCAAAGTAGTTGAGTTTTTACCGCTTCCAATAATTGAGGCAAAAGAAGTTCTAGTGTTATTTTTCTTAAGTACATAGTTATATTCAGCTTCAATGTCGTATTCATAAATTCCTGACTTAATGTTTTTACGAATGGCAGCAAGTGCGTCTGCAGTGACATCAACTGCTTTTTGCAAGCACTTAATTTCTTCTTTGTCTTTAATCATTCTCAGACTAGCGATTTTTTGGTGAACATTTTGAATTGTTAGTTGTGGCAGAGTTTGTTTAACAAAGTCTGCAAATCTGTAACTGTCTGAATACAAAAAGTCAGTTTCTAGATTTAAGTAAAGAGTGCTAATTTCTCCAAATACAGCAGAGCGGGTAGCCTCGGTTAAACCTTTAACGTATCCTTTTAATTTAGAGATATTTAAAACCGTGTCAATTTTGGCAATTTCTCCCGCTGCTTTTAAAGTCAAGCGTTCTCCTACCCAAAGGGCAATTGTCGGATCAGTTTCTTCCTTAAATAAAATAGTTTGCGTGCTGTCTTTGCCTTTAACTAAGCAAAGCACACAGTTGTCTTCATTAATTCCAGTTAAATAGTAAAAATCTCGATTAACTTCAAATGGAAAAGTTTGGTCTGCTGAGTACTTTAACTCAAAGCCAGAAAATACCAAGGTAATTGAACCTGCTGGCAGCAGGTTAAATAAATTAGTTCGCCTTTTTTGAAAGTCCACAAAATTAACCTTTCTTATTTAATTTTCTTAATTTTTTTCAGAACTTGGCTCTTAATTGACTCAAGTTCTTCAACTGATTTTGCTTTTGAAGAAGTATGTACAGAGAAGTAAATTTTAATTTTTGGCTCAGTGCCAGAAGGACGCACTGTTACCCAAGAGCCGTCTTCTAGGTAGTATTTTAAGAAATTTTGTTTAGGTAGAGTGATTTTTTCAACTTTACCTTCTTGATAAGTTCTGGTTTGTGCTTTGTAGTCTTCTACTTTAACGATAGTGTGTCCTTTTAACTCAAGTCCAGTTTCTCGGAAGTTTTCAACAATTCGCTGAATACGCTGAGCACCTTCGAAACCTTTTAAGACAATGTTTTCAGTGTATTCAAGATAGTAGCCGTATTTTTCATAAATTTCGTCCAAATAATCCACAATTGTTTGGTTGCGGCCTTTTAGCCAAGATGCTAGTTCTGAAAACATGTAAGCGGCTTGAAGAGCGTCTTTGTCTCTAGTGTGTTCACCTAAAATAAAGCCAATTGACTCCTCACAGCCAAATACATATTGACCTTCTTTTAATTTATTCATTTCACCAGCAATAAATTTAAAGCCGGTTAGAGTGTAGACAAACTTAAGGCCAAAGTCTTCGGTCATCACACGAAGTAAGTCAGTAGTAACAACTGTAGAAATCACAACTCCGTCTTTAGACAGAGTTCCTTTTTCTTTGCGTTGAGAAAGAGTGTAGTAAAGTAAAGCGTGGGCCATTTGATTACCATTTAAGAACACAAAGTCTTTGTTGTGTTTAACAGCCACGCCAATTCTATCTGCGTCTGGGTCTGACATTAAAATCAGTTCGCAATTTTCTTTTTGAGCGTAAGGATAAAGCCCATCCCAGGCTTTGATAAACTCAGGGTTGACAACTTTAACATTTGGAAAATCTGGGTCAATTGTCATGTGTGGCAGGTATTTAACAACGTTAAAACCTTTTTGTTCCAAGTAACGCGGAATAATAGTAGCGCCTGTTCCATGAACTGGTGAAAACAATACAGAAACTGGGTCTTTTGGTTTATTTAACTGGATTTTGTCGCAAGCCTTAAAGAATGCTTTTTCCACGTCTTCAAGAACATACTCAATTAGTTTAGAGTCATGTTCAGTTTCAATTGAAAACATGTCTTTGATAGCATTGATTTTTTGAACTACAGCATCAGCCTCATCAACTTCCAATTGCGCACCTGTGTGATTGTAAACTTTGTATCCATTGTATTCTTTTGGGTTGTGAGAAGCGGTTACCATTACACCAAAGCCGGCGTTTAGATAGCGAACTGCAAACGAAACCATTGGGGTAGGGCGTAGTTCTTTAAATAAATATACCTTAATTCCGGCATGCGCAAGCACGCTTGCGGCTTCTTCTGCAAAGTCTTTTGAATGATGGCGGTTATCATAACAAATCACCACACCTTGGTCTTTGTAAGTTTTGGTTTCCAAAATATAGTCAGCCAGACCTTTTGAGCAGCGTCTAACTGTAAAGATGTTCATACGATTTGTACCAGGTCCGATTAGACCGCGAAGCCCACCTGTTCCAAATTCCAAGTCTTTATAGAAAGATTCTTTGATTTCTTTTTTGCCAAATTTCTTTAATTCATCTAGTAAGTATTGAGGAAGTTTTTCTTGGTTTAACCACTTTGTATAGACTTCCATTTCTAAACTTAATTTTTTATCAGCCATTTTTTTCCTCCTAAAATTAAATTAGCCAGTTTAATCATACCTTTAAAAACTAAAGTATCGTCGTATTTTAAAGGCAGATTTCCTTTTAGTTTTTTTAAAAAAAACTGAGCAGATCCACCAGTTAAATAAACTGATTTTATGGTTGGATTATCTTTATATATTATACGCAAAAACTCAGAAATCTCAAAACAAGACGAGAAGTAAATCCCACTATCTAGGCAATCTTTGGTGTTTTTTGACATCAAAGTTTCAGGAATTTTTGGACTGTGCGAAGAAAGCAAGGCGGCTTTAGAAATCAGACTGTATTTTAAATTGTAGCCTGGCGAAATAGCGGCACTTTCTATTTGATTTTTAGATATCAGCAGGTATTTATTAAAAGTACCAATATCGGCAATCAAAGTTCGCTCTGATTTAGAAACTGAAAAAACTAAAGCCAGTAGATCAGCGCCAATATCACTTGGGAATTTTTCTTTAATATTTACTGGCAATTTCAAATAAGTTAGTTCTGTAAACTCACATTCTTGTTCTTTTAAAGCAGCAATTAAAACTTCTGTTGCTTTTGGTACTACTGAAATAAAGTAAACTGGTGTTTTTTTAACTCCTAGGTCTTTAAGTAAGGAAGTAGCGAGGTTTTTTTCAAAGTCTTTGGTTAAAACAGAGGTCAGTACTTTGAATTTGTTATCCAAATAAACTGCAGTTTTTACTCTGGTATTGCCGATGTCTATTAAAAAAAATTCACTTGTCACCACTATTTTCCTCATCTAAGTTTCTAGGGTTATTTAAAAGGTGTTGTCTATAAGTAAATTGAACTACTGTATAAATTGGCACACAAATTAACAAGGAAAGCAAGGTCTCTAAAACTGTGTTAAAAGAAATAATTGATAAAAACAACTTACCAGCATTTAAAGGATATAGTGCTTTGATATACAAATATAAAAACAAAACACCTAGCACCATAGCTGAATAGATTAATTGACTTAAAATTACGGTGTTTGCAATCACTAAAGTTCGCTTTTTAAAAGTTAAAATAAATAAAATTAGTGAACCTATAAATAAAACTGAGACCAATGTAAAGACAAATATTTTCATGCCTAGACTGTAGGTTTTGCTGAGTTTAACTAAGGCAAAATAAGCCAGACAAAAGAAAGTAAGATAAAGTGCAAATAATAGTGCTTTTTTCCAAATCCTGTCTTCACCAATTTTTTTAAATATAGCGTAGATAAAAACAGCAACAAAACCAAAGAAAACTCGGGCAGGAACCGCGACTAAAAAATTTTGAAACGCCAAGTCAATTGGCGAAGTTGCAAAAGCCAGAGCATAGAGCCAGGAGTTTAGCCCAAAAATAGTGGCAAGTAAAACCGTGTAGTACCACGGCAAAACTCCCAAAGAAAACAACACAAATACCGGAATTATCGTTAAAGAAACAGGCGGGATTTGAATAAAGCCAATTTGTGGAACCCAGGAAAACAAAACAATCAAGGCAGCAAATACTGCAAAGACAGAGGCATCAATTAGCCTTTTTTTATTTTTTAAATTCATTTGACTAGTTCTTTCTTTTCAGTATATTAACATTGCGTCGCCAAATGAAAAAAACATATAGCCGTTTTCAATTGCGTGTGCATAAGCGCGAAGAGTATCTGCTTTGGTCCAAAAAGCAGACACAAGCATAATTAAAGTTGATTTTGGCAAATGGAAATTTGTAATTAAAGCAGATACCACTTTGAAGCGATAGCCTGGATAGATAAAAATATCAGTCTCTGAACTGGTTTCTGTGAAGCCTAAGTTTTCGCGGTAGGCAGACTCAAGAACTCTAACAGAAGTTGTACCACAGGCCACAATTCTTCTTTTTTCTAGTAGTGCTTTATTTAAAATATCTGCGGTTTTTTTAGTAATAAAGTAAATTTCTTTATGCATTTTGTGGTCAAGCACGTTTTCCACAGTTGGTGGACGAAAGGTGCCGAGTCCAACGTGTAAAGTAACTTCTGCGATCTCAACACCTTTGCTTTTAAGTGCAGTAAGCAACTCAGGAGTAAAATGAAATCCAGCGGTCGGAGCTGCAGCAGACCCATCAATTTTTGCGTATACTGTTTGGTAGTCTGTTTTGTTTTTGCATTTGGTTTTAATGTATGGAGGTAGTGGCATTTCACCAATTTCGTCTAAAATCTCATATAAATTACCCGCGTAGTTTAATTTAAGTGAGGTTATGCCTTCTTTTTTTAACTCAACAACTTCTGCTGTTAGTTTGTCTGAAAAAGTAATAGTGGTGCCGATTTTTAATTTCTTTTGAGGCTTAGTAAGTGCTTCAAATACATTTTTTTCAGTCGGTTTTAATAAAAGCACTTCAACCGCGCCTCCAGTTTCTTTTTGACCATGTAGACGAAAAGGCACAACTTTTGAGTTATTTAAAACCAAAACATCGCCTGGCTTAAAGTAACTCAGAATATCTGAAAAATTAAGGTCAGTTAAAGTACCAGTTTCACGAGAGCAAACTAAAAGTTTCGCGCTGTCTCTTTTTTGATAAGGAGTTTGTGCTATTCTTCCAGGGTCTAAATTAAAATTAAATTCGTCAACTTTCATAGTAAAAATTATAGCAACTAATTAGTGCTTTAAAGTAAATTGATTTGACTAACTTTTTCAAAAATAGTAAGATTTGTGTTTTTTGTGATTTTGTCAATTTGAGTTTTTAGTTCGGGTTGTTTACTTAGTTTTTTTTGAACTAGTCTGTTAAGCACACTTTCCTTAATTTCAGCGCTTGGCTCAAACTCATCAACTCGCCAATCTGGAAAGTCAAATTCAAAGTCAGGAAAACCTAAAAAATAATAAATTTGCTCAATTATTTGGTTTGCTTGATTTAGAGTTCTTACTTTTACAAAATAGCCTTTCTTGTCAAAACCAATAACTTTGCCTTTACCAAAAAAAGTTTCTTTGGTTTTTTTAAAAAACTTACTTTGCTCATCTAAAGAAAGGTCACTAAACTGCTCGGCGTGAATGTGGTCTATGTGGTCAATTATGTAGTTTTTGCCGTCAAAATAAGTAATTTCTTTGGCGTCTGAAATTTCTGGATACTTAACTAAAAAAGGAGTGTTATTTAAATAAAATAAAAGAGTTCTGTTAAAGTAAGTGTATTCACTTAAACTACTGAATTTAGTGCTGGCTAAATTAAGTTTTTTAATTGAGGTTTTACTTAAATTGTTTTGAAAATTAAAGGTAGAAAAGTTTGTTGAATTGCTTAAATTTAGTTCAGAAAGATGAGTAAGTTTATTTAAAAAAGAAACGTTAGAAAGTGTAGCAGAGTAAGTAATTTCTAGATATTTAAGTTTAGTTAAATTGCCCAGTAAAGCGAAATTATCATTTTTTATTCCTTTAATTTTATATAACTTTAAGTCAGATAAATTGGTTAGTTTAGAGATATTGTTAAGTGAGGTTAAAGTAACTTTGCTTAGTTTTAACTTAGTTAATTTGTTGCCAAAATCAACATTAGATAAATCAAAATTGCCGTCAACTTTAAGTGATTTTAAGTTGATTTTTTTAAATGCATTAAAGTCAGAAACAACCGGTTTTATATCATCGTAGTTCAACTCAAGTTCATCCAAACTAAGTGTATTTAGTAAATTAAGATTGGTGATTTTTGAGTTGTTTTTAAGAACCAGCTCAGAAATGCTTTGGTGTGATTTAAGTAGTTTGATAAGTTCTGTGTGGTCTATATTTTTAGGTGCAACAATTTTTTTTAAATTAGTAAACTCAGAAATAAACAGATAGTCTTCGGCGGTATTTTTTTTATCAAAATAACTAGCGCTTAGATTTATATAAGTTACCTTAGTTAAAAGTTTAGATATCTCAAATTTATCTGTTTTTGGAATTTCTGAAAAATAAATCAAATCAGCATTTAGGTCAAGTAAATTTATTGGTATGTTTTTTTCAATAAAGCCATTTTTTAAATAATTGTATTGCGCTTCGTTTAAGTGTCTAACTGATAGGTTGTTTTCTTTTTCTTTACTAAAAGTAATAATTTCTGGATAAGTTTGGAAAAACAAAGTCTTTCCGTCTAGGGAATATACTTCTGCCATTACTAAAGCATGGTCATACTCATCATTCAAAACAATGTTGCTCTTCGGCATTTTTAAAGTACCTGAATACACTAATTTGTAGTTTTCATCTGTTGTTTTTTTAACTAAATACTTAAAAACAAAATTACCAGGATACGAAAAATTAGTAATATTTAGCTCAAGCGTTGAATCTTTTTGGTAAGTCTTAAAATAATCAAAATTAACTTTTTCTTTATCTAGTTTCTCATACTTTAAAACAAAGCTGTTTCGTTTTGCTGAAAACCTGCCATTTTTAACTTTAATTTCCTCACCGTGCTTACCGTAAACTGATTTAACTAACTTACCAGGCTTGTTAAAGTCATTTAAACTGTATTCTTGCAACGCTGCACACCCAAATAGTGTAAAAATTAAAAAAAATGTAATTGTAAAAGAAAAGATTTTTTTCATGTCAAGTTCCTTTATTTAGTAATTATATACCATCTTAAAATAATTTGCGAATGATTTGCAAATTAAACTAAAAAGCCGAAATAAAGCCAAAAATTCAGTTGTTTGCTGTGGTATAATTTTAAGGAATATGTTAAACAAAGAAGACCTGATAAAAACATTTCAAAACATTTTTAAATCAACTCTAGACTTTAAAAAGTACGAAAGTGTTTTTGACAAAATTATTAAAGAACTTGTGACTTCAACCGAAGAAGTGCGCAGTCTTGAAGAGAAAATCAACAGCCAAATTCAGGCTAATTTTTTGTTTATTGACAACAAAATTCACGAATTTAAACTAAAAACTAAAGATATTTTTAAGGAAGTTTCAGAAAAACAAGCTGAGTTTAGCCAAAAACTAATCAGCAAAGAAACTGAAATGGAAAAGTTTGTAGACAGCGCTAACTATAGATTAGTAAATAAGAAAAACATATTAAGAGAAGAAAATAAAAAAAGTAATTTTGAGTTTGACGAACAAATTATTTCTTTTACCGACAAAAAACTGAAAGACGAAAATATTATCTTAAAGTCTACAAAAGACCAGATAAGACTAACTGACCAAAATCTAAAATTACGTCTAAACTTTATCCATGCAAACTTTGCTACAAAGTCTAAAAACCTGCAAGCCATGTTGCCGGAAACTAGCGAAAAAACTAATTTTGAGTCAATTAACGAGCAACAAGACGACACTATTTGGTTTAAAACTTTGGTTAATTTTTATAACGCAAAAGTTAATAAAATTCACCAAGAAAAAGAACAAAGTATTAAAACAATTGACACCTTTTTTAACGAAAAAATCGCTAGACAGCAAAAAATAATTGAAACCATAGAAAGTAATTTCACAAATATTTTAAAAGAAAATGAACTTGAATATAGGGCTAAACTTACAAAACCTACTGCTGAGTTAGACCATTTAGCAGAAATGAAAAAAACCGAGTTAAAAAGTTTTGAAAAAATTTACTTTACTGACCTTAACTCAGTCTATATAAAAGAGTATCCAACAAACATCCAAAATCAGAAAGTCGCAAAAATCAAAGACAACTACAATAAACAAATCGCGCAATACTTAAATAGCTTTAGTCAAAAAGTGGCAGTTGTTAACGAAAAAATTACCAAAATTAAAGAGCAAGCTGCTGAAACTAACACAAAAATTGAACAAAAACGCGACGCTAGTATTTTAAAAAATAAAATTGTCATTCAAAAACTAGTTGAAACTAAGCACAATTGTCTTGATCAAATTAAGTCTTACTTTCAAAAAACTTTAGATACTTTTGACAAGTATTTATTTATTTCTCGTGAGTTTTTTAACTTAAATATTTTGATAAATAAAAATAAAATAGCCGAGGTTAACTACATTCAAAACTCAATTCAACAAAACCAAGAAACTAATTTTAATCACTTAAAAGAAATCTTAAATATTAAACAAGATAACTTAAATCAAGAAAAAGAAAACTTAATTTTCTCTGCTTTTTCTGATGCGAACTTAATTAAACAAAAAATAAATGCAGCAAAAGAACTGAGACTAACTCACCTAAACTACTATCACTCTTCGCTTTTAAATAACTTAATTTTAAAAAAAAGCGAAAACGAAAAAGCACACTTGCAAAGACTGAATGCAATTGACTTTTCTTTTAACTTATACTTCTTAAACTCCTTCTTAAAAAAAGAAACTGAAAACGCTAAGTTGTTTTTCGCAACTAATGAAAATAGTTTTGTTAAACTAATTGAAATTGTTGAAGATTTTTTTACAATCTTTAATAAAAACGACATGAACAAAATTCTGAATTTTGACTTTGTTTTAAATTACGCAAACTCTTTAAACAAACATAACTACAACATCGCAGTGCTACTAAAATCAGCAATTACTGAAATAGAGCAGGATTTTTTTGAAAAAGAGCAAGTCTCTGATTTTGAGTTATTTGAGTTCAATGCCTATATTGCAGAAACCATAGCGCTTGTTTTGTCTTTTCAGTTTAAAAGAACCCTTGACTTAATTAACCTACAGGCTGAAAAAATTTTAAATAAAGTTATTCAAGAAACTGAAAACTGGCTACTTGAAATCAAGCAAAATCAACTAAAAGTTGCTACAATGCTGAAAGCTAACCAAAAAGAATACGAATCAACTTTAAAACAAATCTTGGCCACTGCCAATGTTGACGAAATTAGTTTTCAGTCAACCAAAGAATTTTTCAAAGCCATTAAAAAAGTTCAGGCGAACGCTGAACTTAAAATTAAGACCAACATCACTTACTTTACTGAAAATATAGTTAGTAGGCTTGCAGAACTTAAAAAAATGAAAAGCAACGATTTTTTTGATGCTTTTTATTTCTCTGACCACTTTAAAAACTTAAGTGACCAGTATTTTAGAAAAACTATGCACACAACTGGAGTGCAAACAAAAGCAGTTCGCGATTTTCAGACTAACTTTATAGCTGAGTTTAAAAATTT
The DNA here is from genome assembly GCA_963541565.1 of uncultured Acholeplasmataceae bacterium. GTDB lineage: Bacteria > Bacillota_I > Bacilli_A > Acholeplasmatales > Acholeplasmataceae > CALISC01. The sequence continues at coordinate 13,228 of CAUTUJ010000010.1, forward strand.
GAAAAAATGGTTCCAAGAACACCGCGATAAAATTGTTAAAAAACAACACAGTTACTTAGGTTTAATTACTAACTTAAAAACCGAAATAACCTTGGCGCTAAGTGCTGCACACGATGGGTTTCTGGAAGAAATTAAGAGAGAAAAGCGAGACTTGATTTACTTAAAAAAACAAAAAGCCAAAAACCAACGCAACAAAATCAACCGAGAGTTTTTAAAGAAGCAAACTAATTTGAAACGAAAAATTAAGATTAGTATTTCAACCCTGAAGCAAGAGCCTCGCGAAAAGAAACGTCTTGAACAACTAGTTTTTTTAAACAAAGTTCAAACGCGCTTGAAAATCAACGCACAAAAAGAGGCAATTAAGGTAAATTATTTAATGAAACTAAAGCAAGAAAATAACTCTTTTAAAGTTAAGCTAATGCAACTTGAACAACAAAAACACGCTTATTTAAATGAAGTTAACTCAGAAAACGAATCTGCATTACTTAAATATTTTAAAAAATTAAAAGACACTAAAAAATACATAATTAAAATAAAAGGTATCCCATCCTAATAACTAGGGTAGAGTACCCTTTTAACATTTTTTGGCAATTTGCATCAAATTCCGTTTAGTAAAAAATCTTTTAACGAAATAATTTCTATTCCTTCTTCACTAAAATACTTATGAATATTTTGGTGAACTACAATTATTTTTCTAAAATTGTCTTTAATGCGTAAAAGTGGTTTTTTCTCTTGATTTAGTTTATCTAAATCAGCAAGACTAAAGGCAACTTGGATATAGATACGTTCATTTAGCTTATTGCAAATAAAGTCAATTTCTAAAGTTTTTCTTTTAATCTCAGAACCGCTTTTTTCGCTAACTTCAACTGTACCAACATCTACATTAAAACCATTTAAAATAAGTTCGTTATAAACTATATTTTCCAAAATATGGGTAGACTCAACCTGTCTAAAGTTAATCAAAGCGTTTCTTAAACCGGAATCGGCAAAGTAGTACTTTGAGCCAGCGCCTATATATTTTCTTCCTTTTAAATCATATCTTTTGGCTTCAGACAACAAGAAAGCATTTTTAATGTATTCAATGTGGGTTTTAATAGTTTCATTGTCATAGTTAATTTTTATTTTTGACTTAAAGGTATTTTCTAGTTTGTTTGGATTAGTAAATGAGCCTATTTGACTGGCGAGTGTCTCTAGTAACTGAGAAAAAGAATTGATGTTTTTCAAAGAATTGTATTCTGCAATATCTTTAATATAAATTTCTGTAAAAAGTAATTTCAGTAGTTTTTGTTTATCAGCCTGCGCTTTTTCGTTTAAAATAATCGGCATTCCACCAAAATAAGAATACTCAAAGAAGGCAGTGTCGAAATCTGCGTTAAAACAGTAAAAGTATTCTTTAAAAGAAAGCGGATACAGGTGTATTGCGTCCCCTCTACCCCTAAACTCAGTAGCAATATCTTTAGACAATAGTTTTGAATTACTACCAGTTACATACACATCAAAGTTTTCGTGTCTAAGCAAACCGTTTAGTACAAAAACAAAATACTCAAGTAACTGAATTTCGTCAAGTAAGATATAGTATTTTTTTGATTTGTCATTGGTTTTATCTAAAATAAACTCAAGAAATTTCAAATGATTAACAAATAAACGAGTGTTTGTTTGCTTGCTAACCAAGGTTTTTTGTTCAGGTAAATATCTTTCTAGTAGCCTTAAGTCTTCGGCGTTGTCAAAAGCAAAGGTTATTATTTGGTCTTTTCCGACTTTTTCTTTAAGTAAATGGTTTTTAAATAAATTAAAAAGTAAATAACTTTTACCAACACGGCGAAGTCCGGTAATTATTTTAATTCGTCCGTTCCATTTCTTTTCAATCAATTTATTTAAGTATAAGTCTCTTTTAATTTCCATATTACACCTACACACTAATTATAACAAACTTTGTTTTACATCCGTAATTTTATGTAATTTTACATATTTTAACGGATAAAAATTAAAATATGAATTTTAAGCTTAATTTTAAGCTAAATATTGCTGTTTTTCAAAGTAAAATATCATATATTTTCCATCCGTAATTTTTAGCATTTTTACATAAAAATACGGATACATCTCTGTATCCGTATCCCTTTTTCAGTCTTAGACTATAAAGTCAAAGTAAAAATCTTTGATGCGTACAACATCTCCGTTTTTAGCGCCGTGTTCAAGCAGTGCTTCGTCAACTCCAAGTGACCTTAATTGATAAGCAAAGCGTTTAACTGAAGAGTCGTTGTTAAAATCAACCTTGTAAAAAAGGTCAAAAATCATTTTACCTTCAATTACAAAACAATTTTCTTCTCTCTTAACTGTAAATAAATTGTTTTGCGTTTTGTCAGTTTTTGGTTTTAACTCAGCTTGAATTTCAGTGCTTGCCTGTTCTACAAACGGTTTTACTCTAGATAAAACCAAATCCATTTTGGCAATTACTTTGCTTGAATCTAAGTAGTTTTTTGTAGAAATTACAACTTTTGGTTTATTTTTAAAGCATTTAAGTGCTTCGTCAATTGTAGCTTGTTCAACTAAGTCTGCTTTGTTTAAAATAATTAGTTCTTTTTTCTTAACCAGTTGTTTTGAGTATTTCATGAGTTCTGCCTTAATTTGCAGGTAAGCGTTTTTTGGGTCCTTAGTTAAATCCAAAACATGGGCAAGTACCTTGCAGCGCTCAATGTGGCGAAGAAAAGTAAAACCTAGGCCTTCGCCAAGATGAGCGTTTTCAATAATTCCGGGAATATCGCAGACTACGAAGTCTTTTTCTTTAGTTGAAACTACCCCTAGGTTTGGAATCAGGGTGGTAAACTCGTAATCCGCGATTTTTGGGTTGGCTCGGGAAATCAGCGCTAAAGTTGAGGATTTTCCGACATTTGGAAAACCAACCAAACCAATGTCTGCGATGTACTTTAAAATTAGTTTTGTTTGAACCTCTTCACCAGGCAGGCCATTTTCAGCGTAATCTGGTGCTTGATTGCGATTGGACTTAAAGGATTTGTTACCTCTGCCACCACGTCCTCCATGTGCCACGATAAACTCATCTTTTTCGGTCAAAACTTCAAAAAGCAACTCACCGTCTACCCAGACTTGAGTGCCAAGTGGTACTTTGACCACGGTGTTTTCGCCATTTTTGCCGTTGCATGACTTCTCCGCACCGTTTTGTCCGTTTTGTGCTTTAATTAAATTATTGTTTTTAAACCAAAGTAGGTTATTAAGAGCGCTGTCGCCAACGATTACAACGGAACCTCCGTTTCCACCGTTTCCACCAGCAGGTCCTCCAAACTCAACATACTTTTCTCGTCTGAAGGCAACTTTTCCGTTTCCGCCTTGACCTGCTTTGAAGACTACTTTTACTTCATCTACTAACATACTTTTTTTCCTTTAATATTAAAAAAGGTAACTAAGTTAGTTACCTTGGTTATTTAGCGTAGACAGAAACTTGTTTTTTAGTTCTGCTGATGCGTTCAAATTTCACAATTCCAGAAATTAAGGCAAACAATGTATCGTCGCCGCCTTTTCCGACATTGTTACCAGGATGAACTTTGGTACCGCGTTGACGATAGATAATTGAACCAGCTGTGCAATATTGACCATCTGATAACTTAGCACCTAAACGTTTAGAAATGGAATCGCGTCCGTTTTTAGTCGAACCAACACCTTTTTTAGATGCGAATAACTGTAAATTTATGAGTAATAGCATTTTTATTCCTCCTTGATGTTTTCGGGATATTGTCTAGACATATCCTTTAGAGTATAAACTAAGTTTTTAAACACAGCCTCGGTTGCTTGGCTAGACTTCGTGATTTTGTACCTAAATTCGGCTTCGGTTAATTTATACTCAATGTTTTTAGTTTCTTTTAGAAACTCCAGTAAATTGATGTGAGATTGAAATAAAACAGAAACGCCGGCGCAAACTATATCTTGGCCAAAAGGACCAGCCTCGGCGTGGCCTTTTACGCTTAGTTTCTGCGTTAATTCATCTACTTTAAACTTAATCAAGTACTTAGTTGCGATTATGCAACAACAATGTCTTCAACCAAAACTTCTGTGTATGGTTGTCTGTGACCTTTTTTAACTTTGTCATTGTTTTTATCTTTGTATTTAAAAACGATGACTTTCTTTTGTTTACCGTGGCGAAGCACTTTAGCGACAATTTTAGCACCCTTAACATATGGCGCGCCAACTTTAACTTTATCGCCAGAAACTAGTAGCACTTCTTTAAACTCAACAGTTTCGTCAACTGCGTTGTTTAGTTTTTCTAAAAACAATTTTTGACCTTTTTCGGCTTTAAATTGTTTGCCACCTACAGCAAATATAGCGTACATATTTTCCTCCTTAAAAGACTCACTATAAAAGTAATGCAAACATGCATGTTTAAAAGACTTTTTCTATGTGGTAATAACAATTAATGTTAACACATTTGTGCGTTTTTTGCCATTAAAAAGCGAGATTAGCGAATTACTGAAACTATAGTGTTAACTATCGGGTTTTTGCGCTTCTTTGTGTAAATAAAGTTAGCAATGTGTTGGCGAAGTTGTTTTTTTAAGTCATTTAACTGCAAACCACGTTCACCTAATTTTGCAGAGAAATTTGCTAAAAAGGTTTTAGCACTTTCGGTGATTTCTGAAATAAATTCGGTGTCCCGAGAAAAGCCTTTTGAAAATATATTAAAGTCACCGTGTACTTTGCGGTCTTGAAAGGAGTATCTAAAGGCAAGGATAAAAATTCCGTCTTCGGCTAAGTATGCACGTTCTTTAACAATAATATCGTTGTTTTCGTCAATCGGCACTTCATCAATTAGTTTATCTGCAGCAGGCAACTCTTTTTTTGAAACAAATCCGGATTTTTTATTAAAGTGAGCAATGTCTCCGTTTTCCATAATTAAGATATTTTTTTCGCTAAACCCAAAAGTTATTAAAGTTTCTTTGAGTTTAACCTGTTGGCTATACTCACCACGCAAAGGAATAATATAGCGTGGGTTTAGAAGCGAAAGCATGAAAGAAATGTCGGTGCTGGAAGCCAGGTCATGGACAATTAAATTAGGCCTGTAGTAAGTTTTGCACTCTGTTTTAAAAAGTTCGTCCAAGGTTGCGGCAAACATTGTCTCAACCCCTGGAATTGGTTTCATTAAAATACACACGGCGTCTGTCTTTGAAAGCGTTTGGCGTGGGTTTTTGGACTTTGCGATGCTTTGTAGTTTAATTAAAGGGGTATTTAGGTTGCCAGTGATTATCATAACCACATTTTGAATACCGTTTTCATAAACGTGTTTTTGTGAAACTAGCGATTTTAAATCAAGTGATAGATAACCTTTTTTAATTAAAGGTAGCAGTTTCATAAAAGACTTGCGGCTAGAGAAGCAAATTTTTCTGTCTAGTTGTTCAGCCCAAGTAATTATTTCTTGAATACGCTTAATGTCGGTGTCTGCAACTGCAAAAAACAGACGACCTTCGGTATTTTTAAAAACAGTTGTCAAAAACGCCTGGTATTTGTCTTGTGTAAATGTAGTGGTAAACTGAGAAACACCCGAGCAGTCTGGAAGTAAAGCCAAGGTGTCTTTGGCTAAGGCCGCTTCCATTAGGGCTGAAAACTCAGTTTGATAAAGCGGATGCGGAGTTTTATTTAAAGAAAAAGAACCTGTGTAAATGATTTTACCAAGTTCAGTTTGAGCAATGATACCAACACTTTCAGGAAGCGCTGAACTTGTGAAATAAAAAGAAAAACTACAGTCTTTAAAATTCGCTTTAGTGCCTTTTTTAATTTCTCTAAACTCAACATCGGCGTGATTTAAGTCAGGAGTATCTTCTAAGACCTGCTTGATTTGGTGAATTGTCAGTTCTGTTGCGTAAACTGGTACCTTGATTTGTTTAAGTAAAAAAGGCAGGGCTCCGATGTTTTCGTCTTTAAAAGACGATAAAAATATCGCCTGAATTTGGTCTTTATGTGGCAAGAGAGTTGAGTAGTCTGCAATAATTGAATCAATTCCAAACTGTTGTTGAGTTGGGTATTTTAGCCCAGCGTCTAAAATAAAGATAGAACGATTGACTTGTAGGCAAAAGAAGTTTTTTCCAATTTCTCCAAATCCACCAAGTCCAAAAATTTTAATATTAGTAATAATGCACCTCGTGTAAATAATTGTTTTTTAAAATTTAATTTAAATTAACTTGCCGTTGTTTTTTCCTTAAAAACAAGGACAAGTGATTTTTTTGTCGTTAATGTATTTTACCATATTTTTAGTTGGGATGTTTTCAGTTTTGCACTACAAAAAAATATCTAAAACTAAT
>CAUTUJ010000011.1:0-19432 GCA_963541565.1 uncultured Acholeplasmataceae bacterium
TAAAAGGGCGTAAAATCGCCTTATTTGGCTCTTATGGTTGGTATGATGACCCTATTTGGATGGATATTTGGGAAGATAGAGTAAAAGAAGTAGGTGCACTACTTTTTAGAGAAAAAGGACTTTCTTGTATCTATCAACCAGACGACGATAAAATTCGCGAATGTATGGAATTCGCAAAAGATTTTATTAACTTCTAATGTTTGCTTTATTAAACTTTAAAAGTGTTTTTTCGTATCAACACTCACTAATTCCAGTGTCGGATGCAGTCCGCCTACAATTAAGCAAAGGATACGATATACCTGTGCTTGCTGACTATAATTTTGGTGGCATGCTTGAGTTTTTCAAATGTTGTAAAGATGCAAACAAAACTGGTTTAATTAGCCTTGCTACGCGCTTAAATCTTGAAAAAAATAGTTTGAATATATTGATTTTTCCAAGAAATTTAAATACTTTCCATCTTTTACTTAAAAAATATAAAGAAATAGATTTAAACCAAAGTATTGATTTTGATTTTTGCTTTGAGCATAAAGATGATTTCTTGTTTGTTATAAGCGAGCAAAACACAGAAATATTAAAAACAGAAAACGCAAAAGTTATGCTTGAAAAGCTAAGTGCTTTCAATGTTTATTACATACTTGACTTTGCTTATTCAAATGAGCACATAAAGAAAGTTGAATGCATTGTTAAAAACTACAATATCGCCTTACTACCTGGTTTAAGTGCAGAGTATTCAGAAGTTGAGCATGTAAAAGCACACGAGTACTTAAGAAAAATTAACGGTAGTACAGATAAAGAAATTGGTAATCATTATCTGCAAACTGCTGAAGAACTTAAAGAATTAATTCGCGAATACAATCCAATTCTTCTAGATAATTTAAATGCTTTTTTTGACCAAATACAATTGTTTGAATACGAACTTCCAAAGTTTGAAATCCCACAAATTTATCCAAATCCAAACGAAGAAATTCAAAATAGAGTTTATAAGTTTTGCGAGCACCTTGGATCTGAATACAAAGAAAGGACAAAGCACGAACTCGGTGTGATTACAGAACTTAATTTTGCAAACTATTTTCTATTAGTTAGTGAAATTTGCAGATGGGCGAAAGCAAACGATGTGCTAATCGGACCTGGTCGCGGTTCTGCAGTTGGTTCGCTTGTTGCTTGGGCTCTTGGCATAACTGAAATTGATCCCGTTAAGCATAACTTAATTTTTGAGCGTTTCTTAAACAAGTTTAGGCAAGGATATCCAGATATTGATATTGATGTTGACAGCTTAGATAAATTAAAAGTAGTTAAATATTTAACTGAACTTTTTGGAAATGATAAAATCGCTTTTGTAAATACCCAAAACAAATATTTAGAAAAATCTGCACTCAACGATGTTGTCAGAATTTTAGCAGTTTCTGAATCTGAAAAAAGAGATATCAAAAGAGAAGTTGAAGGAAATTTAGAGTATTACACTAAACCACTTGTTCGCGAAGTTTCTGATGTTTGCAAAACTCTATACGGCAAAATTCAAACATTTTCAACTCACGCATCTGCTTTAATTGTTTCAAATGTTAAACTGACTGAATATTTACCAGTTAAAAAATCACCATACGGAGATTTTAATCAGTTAGTTTTTGATATGAATGAACTTGAGTCAATTGGTCTACTTAAACTTGACTTGCTTTCCTTAAATAACTTAACAGTTTTAAAGAAACAACTAAATTACGTTAAAAAGTTTGACCCTGAGTTTAAAGGCATAACTGACTTTGAAAATCAAGATACATTTAAACTAATTGCTAAATCAGACACCGAAGGAATTTTTCAGCTAGAAACAGAAGGTTTTAAGAGACTTTGCAGAAGAATGCAGACTAAAACTTTTGCAGACATTGTAGACACTGTGGCTCTATACAGACCAGGTGCACTTGACCAAATTGACATCTATATTGAAAATAAAAAGCAAGGCTTTTTTGAAACTGATTTACCTAAAGAAATAACTGAAATTATTAAAAGTACTAACGGCATCATTTTATATCAAGAACAAATTATTGAAATTGCTAAAAAAATTGGCGGATATTCTTTTGCTGAGGCAGATTTATTTAGAAGAGCAATTTCTAAAAAAGACCAAAGCAGAATTGAAAAAGAGCACCCTTTATTTTTAAAGAAAGCAACTGCCAACGGCTACAGCCCTGAGGTTGCTGAAAAAATATTTGCATTCATCAAGAAGTTTGCTGAATACGGTTTCAACAAAAGCCATTCAGTAGGATATGCCACTTTGGCTTATCAAATGGCCTATATCAAAGCAAATTACTTCAACTGTTTTGCGGCTGCTTTCTTTGAACTCTATACAGGAGACTCAGAAACTATTTTAAAATGCATTTTTGAGGCAAAACTAAAAGGATATTTTGTTTTAAATCCACGAATTTTGATTTCTGGAAAAAAATGCAAACTTAGTCAAAACAAAATCTTGCTTCCTTTAACTGCAGTTAAAAGAATTAACAGAGAACTTGTTGAACAATTAAACTCACAAAAATACACAGACTATGTTGATTTTTTAATTAAAACTAAAGACATCTTATCGCAGGAACAACTTGAAAACTTAATTTTTGCAAGTGCACTAGATGGTTTTGGTTTGACTAAAAAACAAATGCATGACCTTGCTATGATGCGTGAGCATACAGCTTTACTTTCTGACTACAAAAAAAGTGAATCTGAATACTCAGACAGTGAACTGAGTGATTTTGAGTTTAAAGCGCTTGGCTTTAACTTAAAATATGATTTACTGAACAAGCTGTCTAAAGAAAAGTATTTTGTGCCATTTCAAGAAATAGAGCATAGACACACAATTACTACAATTGCTAAAATTAAAAACCAAAAAGTTTTTAAAAGTGCAAAAGGAACAAGTGTTGCTAAGTTTGAACTAGTTCACGCAAACAGCGCAATTTCTTGTACTGCCTTTAACGTGTGTGCAGATAAAATAAACGACTTAATGCAAAAAGGCAGTGATATCGTTAAAGTAAATGTCAACCTCACAATTTACAAAGACTCAGTTTCCTATATAGTTGTCGATATTTCTGAGTACACCTTAACTAATTAAACTAAATGAAAAATGCAGGTACTACCTGCATTTTTCATTTCTGTTTCAAATTTTAAAGCGAACCTGCTTTGGTTAAATGTATTTGGTCTTTAAGTTTCTTTTCTAAAATCGTAAACTCGTTGTTTTCTTTCTTGGCATTGTTTAACGCCGTGTTTTTAGCCTCAAGAAAAGCAGTTTGTGCGTCTTTTTCAGAATCTCTGACAACAGCGAGCGAAGCCAAAACTTTAGCGGTGTTTTGTTTAAACTCAATGATTCCACGTTCAAGACAAATATACTTAATTTCGTTGTTTTTAAGAGTTAAAACTAAAGTAGCCTCAAGCGCAGACAAAACAATTGGGATATGTTTATCCATTATCACAACCTCGCCATTTTTGTCTTTCAACAAAAACTTAGTGGCCTCTTTACTTAAAACTAACCCTTGATATAAATATAGATTAAACTGCATTTTGTGCTTTCTTTAAAGAGTTGGCTTTTTCAAGCATCTCTTCAATTGACCCAACCATATGGAAAGCCTCTTCTTCAATGTGGTCGTATTTACCGTCTAGTATGTCTTTAAAACCTTTAATTGTATCTTTTAAACGCACAAAACTACCCTTAATTCCGGTAAACTGCTCGGCAACGTGCATGGATTGTGATAAAAAGAAACGCACGCGACGAGCACGGTGCACAATAAGTTTGTCGCTATCTGAAAGTTCATCCATTCCAAGAATCGCAATAATGTCTAGAAGTTCGTAGTATCTTTGAATAATTTCTTGGACTCTTCTAGCCACTGTGTAGTGCTCAGTTCCACAAATATTTGGATTAAGTGCAGAAGAAGTTGAAGCTAAAGGATCAACTGCGGGATATATACCTTCTTCAATTAGTTGACGTTTTAAGTTAGTAGTAGCGTCAAGATGAGAAAATACAGTAGACGGAGCCGGATCTGTGTAGTCATCAGCCGGCACGTATACTGCTTGAATTGAAGTAATTGACCCGTCTTTAGTTGAAGTAATTCTCTCTTGCAGCCTACCCATTTCAGTTGCTAAAGTTGGCTGATAACCAACTGCAGATGGCATGCGACCAAGAAGTGCAGAAACTTCTGAACCTGCTTGTACGTATCTAAAAATGTTGTCAATAAAAAGTAAAGTGTCTTGTTTTTTAACATCGCGAAAATACTCAGCCATAGTAAGCGCGGTCAGTGGTGCTCGCATACGAACCCCAGGTGGTTCGTTCATTTGACCAAAAACTAAGGCTGTGTTTTTCAAAACTCCAGACTCTTTCATTTCAGTGTAAAGATCAAAACCTTCGCGAGAACGTTCACCAACTCCGGCAAAAATAGAAATACCGCCAGTGGCTTTGGCAACATTGTGAATTAGTTCTTGGATTAACACGGTTTTTCCAACCCCAGCACCGCCAAATAACCCAATTTTCCCACCTTTGATGTAAGGCGCAAGCAAGTCAATTACTTTAATTCCAGTTTCCAAAATTTCAACTTCTGTAGAAAGTTTAGCAAATTGAGGTGGTGCTTTGTGAATTGGCTCCGGTTTAACGGAGTCTACTTTTAGTTCTCCGTTTAAATCAATTGGCTGGCCAAGTGTGTTAAACATACGACCAAGGGTTTTGGTGCCAACCGGTACTTTAATTGGTGCTTTGGTGTCAATGACATCAAGTCCTTTTTTAAGACCATCTGTTGGCGAGAAAGCAATGGTTCTACAAACCTTGTCACCGACGTGCAAAAGTACTTCTAAGAAACACTCTTGTCCGTGGTTATTAACTTTTAAACAGGTATTGATCTTAGGTAGTTCGCTGTCAAAGTAAACATCTACTACTGGACCAATAATTTCGTGTATTTTTCCCATTTTTAAATCCTTTCTTGTCAAGAACCGTTTACGATGTCTATTAACTCAGAAGTAATTTGACTTTGTCTTGCGCGGTTGTATTCCAAAGTTAACTTTTCAAATAACTTTTTGCAGTTATCAGAGGCCTTTTTCATCGCAAGTTGTCGCTCTTGGTGTTCACAGGCTTTTGACTTTAGCATCGCCCCAAAAATTTTGGATTCTATAAAAGTCACAATCAACTCACTTATTATGCGGTTTTTAGACTCATCGTAAATGTATTCAGTTTGTGGGCTTTCTTGCTCTTCAAAAATGTGTCTAGTAATTGGCAAAATTCGCTCAATTTTAGTTTCTTTTTCCAAAGCATTTTTGGAATTGTTATAAACTAGGTAAACATTTTTAATATAACCTGCTAAAAATAGGCTTTTAATATCTAAAACATATTTGCGAAAATAAGTAATGTTGATGTCTTCACGGTTAAAGATTGGTTTTCTATTAATTAAAATATGTTCTTTTTGTCGTAAGAAACTGTGGCCCTTTTTGCCAATCACTAAAGCGTGGTGATTTTGGTTGCGGCGAGAATGCAAGAATAACTTTTTAAATAGTTCTGAGTGAAACGAACCACACAACCCTTTGTCAGAAGTTATCACTATATAAATAGTTTCGCCGTTTTCGTGTTTTTGAAAAATTGGATTTTCGTTAGTTTTAAAAACTGAAAGAAAAATCTCTTTAAATGAACGCATAAACGAGTTATACTCAGTAATTTTGCGTTGGGCTGAGTTAATTTTAGAAAGAGCCGTTGCTTGCATTGCCGAAACTATCTTTTCGGTTTCAGAAAGCGCTTGGATCTTTTTCTTAGTTTCTTTTAAGTTAAGCATTAAAGAACCTTTTTGATTTTCAAAATCAGTTCTGACATCAACGTCTCTTCTGGAAAATCTTTGGTTTTAGAAATTACGCTATAAACCGCTTTTCCGGTCTCTTCGCTTTGCAGAAACTTACTTACAAAATTAACAAAAGTCTTAACTTTAGTCAACGGTATGTCGTCAAGTAGTTCACGGTTAAGTGCCCAAAGAACACAGGCTAAAGTCGTAAAATCAATTAGTTCGTGGATATTTTGTTTAAAAATTTCGATAACCAGGCGACCTCTGGCCAGTTTCTTTAAAGAAAGTTCATCTAAATCTGAGCCAAATTGCGAGAAAGACTCAAGTTCTTTATATGACGCTAAAAATATACGAAGTAGCCCAGAGACTCGCTTAACTGCTTTAAACTGAGCAGACCCACCAACTCGGGAAACTGATAGCCCTGAGTTAATAGCGGGACGAATGCCTTTGTAAAAAAGTTCGGTTTCAAGAAAAATTTGTCCATCGGTAATTGAAATAACGTTAGTTGGAATATAGGCAGAGATGTCTCCTGCTTTAGTTTCAATAATAGGAAGCGCGGTCAGAGAACCTCCGCCTAAACTTTTAGATAGTTTTGCAGAGCGTTCAAGTAATCTAGAGTGTAAATAAAATATGTCTCCAGGAAAGGCTTCTCTACCAGGGGGACGTTTTAGTAAGAGCGAAAGTTCACGGTAAGCCACGGCGTGTTTAGAAAGGTCGTCGTAGACTATTAAAACATCGCGACCGCGTTCAGCGAAGTATTCTGCCATAGAGCAGGCTGAAAACGGAGCAAGATACTGAAGTGTTCCTTCTTTGTGTGCAGGGGCAGAGACAATAATTGTATATTCAAGGGCGTTGTGTTCTTCTAAGGTTTTTCTAATTTGTGCAACAGTTTGCTGTTTTTGTCCGATTGCTGTGTAGACACAAATTACGTTTTTACCTTGTTGATTTAAAATAGTGTCAATAGCAATAGAAGTTTTTCCAGTTTGTCTGTCGCCGATGATTAGTTCTCTTTGACCTTTGCCGATTGGAATCAAGGCATCAATCATTCCAATTCCGGTCAACAGTGGTTCATTGACGTGGTCACGTTCCATCACAGCGTGTGCAGGTCTTTCAATCGGCAGGGATTCTGTCGCGATTATTTTTTCAAGTCCGTCTTGAGGCTCACCCAATGGGTCAACTACGCGTCCAAGTAAAGCCTCGCCAACTGGTACTTCAAAGATTTTGCCGGTTAGCCTACACTCATCGCCTTCCTTAATTGAAAAAATATCTCCAAGTAAAATAATTCCGACTTTATCAACTTCTAAGTTAAAAATAACTCCAAAACATGAACTGTTAAATACGACTTTTTCGCCCATCATGGCGTTTTTAAGTCCATAGCAAAAACAGATTCCATCACCGACTGTCAAAATATAGCCGACTTCTTGGAATTGGCTTTCGTTTTGTTGAGCCTTCAGCTCTTGTTCAATTTGAGTTTGTAGTTTTTTGATATCTAAAGCCATTTTGCTTCCTTTCTTTACCTAAACATTTCTTTTAATTTAGTTAAAAGCGATAAGTCCAGACTAAGACCTGCGTAGTCAATTTTAAGACCATCTATTAGTTTAGGATTAATTTCTTGTCTTAAAATTAAGTCTTTTCCTTGAATGATTTTTTTAAGTTCAAAAGTTAAAGTTTTAAGTTGTTTATCGGTTAATTTTTTGGGCGAAGAAATTGTGACATAAGCTTGATTTCTTTCAATGTTTTCAAGACGCATAAACTCAGCGTAAATTTTGTCAATTGCCAAAATTGCTTTATCTTTAATTAAAATCCTTAAAAACTTTTGAGTTTCTACGCTAAACTGAGCAAGCACTCTAGCGGCGTCTATGCGACCATAGGCAAGGGCAGAAATTAACTCAGGGCTTTTAGTGTATATATTTTTAAAGGTGTGTAGTTCTTCAATCAAAATATTTTGCGAAGTTTTGTCTTTAACAAAATTAAAATAGGCGTGTGCGTACTTGGTGAAATTATTTTTTTGCATTTTTCAGCTCAGTTTCAATTAAAAGATCAAGTTCGTTTTCGTATAAGTTTTTATCAATTTCTTTTTTGACAATTAACTTAGTTGCCTTGTAAGAAATTGCTTTAATCGCTTGCTTGATTTCGGCTTCTTTTTCTTTAATTTCGGCTTCAATTTCAATATCTAGTTTAGCAAGTCTGCGCTCTGCGGTTTTTTTAGCCTTTGACAAAATTTCGTCGCGTTCTAGTTGAGCGTCTTTAATTAAAGTCTCTCTCATTTGTTCAATGTCATCGCGAGCAGATAAATATTTTTGACTAATTTCTGCTTTAAGTGCTTTGATTTCTGCTTGTGCTTTACTTGCTTCTTGCTTTTCTTTAATTTCCTGCATTCTACTTTCGTCTAAAAACTTAGTGATTTTTTTCCAAAAGAAAAAGCGCACTATTAAGTAAAGAATAAACAGTGCAGTTAATTGATAGACAATTATAGACCAATCTGAAAACATTGAGTAAAGACCTTTTTCAACGGTCTTTACTATGTTTTTAGAAATATCTGTGTAGATAGTCATTTTTAAAGAAAGTGAAACTAAATAGGTGCTTATTTACTTGCTAAAGTAAAGGCAACAACCATACCGTAAATAGCCGAAGTTTCAACGACAGTTTGGGCAATGATCATTAAGATCATAATTTTGTTTGAAGCCTCTGGTTGACGGGCAACCCCTTCAACGGCTTTCATACCAATTAAACCTTGTCCGATAGAAGTTGCAAAACCTGTAAATACGGCAATTCCTGCACCGATGTAGGCAAGTGAACCTACAACTTGCATTAAGTTTAAGTTAGCAATTAAGTTTAAAATTGTGTCCATAAATATATCCTCCTAATTTTAATTTTTTGCGTTTTTGTATACTGAATTATACTCTAGTAAAAAGTTTTCATCTGTGTTTTCATACTTATCCGTGTCTTCTGTTTTTTGAGAAATTGCGATAACTGTTAGCAGTACAAACACCAAGGTTTGAATACAGCCAAACAAAATATCAAAGATAAAATGCATGATTGGTGTGACAAACGGAGAAAGACCGCCAAGTAGCGAGTAGACTAAAGAAAGTAGAATTCCACCGCTTACTATATTTCCAAATAAACGAAAACTCATGGAAAGTATCGGCGTAAACTCAGAAAGCAGGTTGATTGGAAACATAATAGAAACTGGTTCAAACAAACCTTTGAAATGTTTAGCTTTTCTTGATTTTAGCCCGATTTGATGTTTGCAGTATAGTGAAAACAAAGTTAGCGGAACTGTAATTGCGGTAAAGGCAGTTGGAGTAATAAGTCCAAAAATACCTGAAATATTGGCAAACAAAATAAAGAAAATTAGCGTGAAGATATAGGGTGCAGCAGTTCGCCAGTGAATCCCAATGTTGGGGTTTAAAAAATGATTGACGTTGTCAACCGCTTTAATGTGCCAATAGAGAAATTTATTTGGCTCTTTTCCGCCAAGTCTTTCAACCGCAGCGCCTATTGCAGAAACATATATAGCGATTATAGTCATTATGAAAAGAGATGCAAAAAAATATGGGGTAATTGCTTGTGGGAATTTATTAATTTCGAGATTTTCTAACATATTTCTCCTTTCGTAATTTTAACTTCAACTAAAATTGCAATACTTGTAAGCACAATACTCGCAGCCAAAGTTGTGCCAAAACTTAAATAATTTAAACCAGGTGTTTTTAACTTTAAAATGCTGTTTAACATAAATATTAGTAAAAACAATATAAAAATTACAAAGTTTTGCAAAATAGTAAATCCGAAAACTTGTGCTTTTTTAAAAGTTTTTAACTCTGTTTTTAAAATTAAAGTAAATAAAAAACAATAAAGCAAAGCGAAGTTTGCAAACAAATACGCAGTTTTGTCGAAGTACACCCAAACTAAGGCCAAAATAAAACTAAATAAGTAAAGAAAATAAACAAAGTGATTAATCGTTTTGATTTTCATCGCCAATTTTGGAGGTGTCTTGAGGTTTTGGTTCTTTTTTTTCGGTTTTAATTAGTTTACGGTAAATGTTTAGAGCAAAAGAAATAGAAGACACAAAACCAATTCCAAAACCAATTAAAGCAGCAATGCCAATACCAACTGGACTATAGCCAGACTTTTTGGCAATCAAGGCACCGACTGCCGTTGGAATTAACAGCGAAAAAATAATTTGACTGACAAGTAAATACCAGGCGCCGAATTTCTTCATAAATTATTTAGTGCCAAATAAACGGTCACCACAATCCCCAAGTCCAGGAACAATGTAGCCGTTTTCATTTAAGCGCTTGTCTTCTTGAGCTAAATAAATATCGACATCTGGGTGTTTTTCTTGTAATAGCTTAATCCCTTCAGGGCAACCAACAATGCCAGCATATCTGATGTTTTTAACTCCAATTTCTTTCAATGCCTGAATTGCGTAAGCAGCTGAGTGTCCAGTTGCTAACATCGGATCTAGCACAATAACAAGTGAGTTTTTAGTGTTTTCAGGGACTTTAAAGAAGTATTTTTTTGGCTCCAGAGTCTCTTCGTCGCGGTATAGGCCAATGTGTCCGATTTTGGCAGTTGGAATTAAACTGCAAACCCCTTCTACCATGCCGAGTCCTGCTCTTAAAACTGGAATTAAAACAACTTCTTCTTTGAGTTCCTGGCATTTAGTTTTGACAATCGGAGTAGTGACTTCCACGGTTTTAGTTTGAAAATCGCGAGAAAGTTCGTAGGTTACCAAAGTTGCGATTTCAGAAACCAATTCTCTAAATTCTTTGGTTTTAGTGTGAACCGAACGCAGTTGACTCATTTTGTGTTCAATTAACGGATGATTTAAAATTTTTACCATTGTCTACTCCTTTTGATTAAAGTGAGTTTAGCATATCAACTCTACGCTGATGTCTGCCTGCTTCAAATTCACTTTGTAAAAATTCTTCAACAAACTCAATTAGTGTGTTTGTATCAAACCCGCGTCCGCTTAACGCAATAATGTTTGCGTTGTTGTGAAGTTTAGCTAAGCGAGCAGCCTCTTTTGTGTAAACCAAGGCACATCTGGCTCCCTTGACTTTATTGGCAGCGATAGAAATTCCGATTCCAGAACCGCAGATAACAATTCCGAGTGAGCCGTTAGTTTCAACTACTTTTCTGGCAACTTTTTCACCAAAAACTGGATAGTCAACTGAATCTGTTGAGTTAGTTCCAAGGTCTATAATTACGTGCTTAGTTGTTTCTTTTAAATGTGCTTTGATTTTTTCTTTTGCTTCAAAACCAGCGTGATCAGATCCAATAAATATTTCCATTATTACCTACCTTTTTAAGAACTTTTGACTCGTCTTTATATAATATTATATTACAATTCTAAAGGTTTGTAAATATTCCAAACGAGTGCTTTGTTTGCATGTTTTTTTAAAATGTGTTAATATATTTAAATACGAAAGGAGGAAAAATATGAAAAAAAGTAGAAAAAACATTTTTAGTGTTCTAAAAAACGTAGTTGCAAAAAGTGTTAGAAATGCTACAATCGGTATCTTAAGTTCAATTAACGACTGCGACCACTAGACTAAACTTGATGTGTATCATAATTGTTTATCTTTTTTAAGATAAATAATTATTCTTACCGCCAAGTTAAATTTTTTTTAATAAATTATTTAACTAAACAAATACTTTATTAAAAAAAATTTAAATCAAAATGTACCCCATTTCCTGGACAGCAGAAATGGGGTACATTTTTGTTTTGTTGTGTTTGTTTTTTAAAAAACCAAACTATTGTTTGAAAATTTGTGAAAGGATTTTTTTATCTTTTTGGTCGAGTGGTTTGCCTTCAACCGAATAGTTTTGAACAACCGCCTCTAACTTACTAAACGTAAAAAACCCTTCTTTAATAATATTTTCAATAATTTCTTTCAAAGCACTAGGTGTAATTTTTTTACTCTCAAGCCAGTTTTTAATCAAAATATACTGATTTGCAGAAAGCGGTTTAGCATTTTTTTCAATCAGTTCACCAACTTCTTTTAGTAAACATTCTTGTGGGTCTAACTCTGGATTTTGAATAAAGTCTAAAATTTGTGCGTAGAGTGGTTTTAAAGAAATTAGTTCTCTAACTTTACCATTTTCGTTTTCTTCGTAGACAAAAGTAATGATTTTTTTAGAGTGTAGCGAGTTTAAAGTGTTTTCAGCAACACTTTTTTCAAGTCCAGTTTTTTTAACAAAAGAAAGCACTGTGTGTTTTTTCTTTTTTTCTGAAAGTAAAAGTACCACAAAAGAATACTCGTTTGCCGATAAATTTAACTTCTTTTGGTGTTCAGAGACTAGTTTTAAAAAGTCAAGCGAGTAGTCTAAAAATAATTTTTCAAGCATTTATGTTCTCCTTGGTCTGCAGTTTTTCAAGGGCTTTTTTAGCAGCTTCTTTTTCAGACAAAGCCTTTGAACGACCAGTTCCAGTAGCCAGGAGTACATCTTTTTCATAATAAACTCCAGAGACAAAAACTTTGTCGTTACTAGGCCCTGATTCAGATATAAGTTTGTATGAAATTAACTTATTTGAAAATCCTTGATAATACTCTTGTAAGACGGTTTTGTAGTCAATAATATCAATCTCTTTTAAAAACACAGACCAAATATATTTCTCAAAAAAATGTCTGCAGTTTTCAATTCCACTATCTAGATAAATTGAGCCAATTAAGGCTTCCATACAGTCGGCAATTATTGATTTTGGAATTGGCGAAACTCTGGTTTTAATATAGTTATCTAAATTGATTTTTTTGGCGTAAACCAAAAGAGCGTCTTCTGAAATCATTGCAGCCCGTTGTTTTGAAAGAAAGCCCTCGTTTTCATCTGGATACTTTTTTAACAATGCTTCGGCTGCCAAAAAATCTAAAATACTGTCTCCTAAAAACTCACGTCGTTCGTAATTTGGCAGTTTGTTTAAGTTGCCATACGAAGAGTGAATAAAAGCAGGAATAAAGTTTTTTAAGTTTTTTACCTTAATTCCAATTGATTTTAAAAAGGCTTTCTCATCAGTCATTTTCAAGTCCTTTTAAGAATTTTTCAATAATGTTGTTTTCAACAAAAACTTTAGCCTGTTTAATGGCTTGCTTTAAGTCTTGGTGTTTAGCGGCACCGTGTGCCTTAACTACCACACCTTTAGTTCCAAGAATCAAGGCACCGCCAGTGTCGTTTGCAGTAAGTTTCTTAACTGCTCTCTTAATTGATTTTCTTAAAATTAAGAAGGCAAGTTTTTTAAATAAACAATACTTTAGTTCTTTTTTAAAGTTCTCTTTAAAGCCTAACAAGGCGCCTTCCATGGATTTTAAAATTAAGTTGCCGCTAAATCCGTCTGTTACTAAAACATCTGCATTTTTAAAAAATAGTTCCTTTGGCTCAACGTTACCGTAAAAATTAAACTCGTGAGTTTCGTTAAGTAAATCATAAGCAGAGCGTTCAAACTCACGGCCTTTTCCTTTTTCTGAACCTATTGAAACCAGCCCAACTTGTGGTAAAAAATCGTTGTTGCCGATAAGTTGTTTTAAATAAGTAACTCCAATTTGCGAAAAATCAACTAAATCTTTTGGAGAAATTTCGGCAGTAGCACCACAATCTAGTAGAATTTTTTTAGTACCATCTATAGTGTTGAAAGGAATGGCTAACGCTAATCTACGGACTTTTGGTAGTCTACCTACAATCAAGTGAGCGCCAAAAACCACAGCTTGAGTTGGACCAGCTGAAACTACAGCGTCAACTTGGTTGTTTTTAAGTAAAGTAAGTGCTTTAAAAAGAGAATGCTCAGGAGACTTTCTAAACTCAGCAAACGAATCTTCCACACCCATATCTAGGTATTTTTCTGTGTGAATGATTTTGCATTGAGGGTGATTAGAAAACTCACTTAGTTTACTTTCATCTCCAACTAAGTAAAATTCAATATCTATATTTTCGCCCAATAAGGCTTTTATGGATTTTTTATTTTCAAAAATTCCTAGGTCGCCACCCATCATATCAACAGCTATTTTAATCATTTTTATCTCCTTCAATTGTAGCAAACACAGCCAATGCTACCATTGCTTCTACTATAACTGGTACTCTTAATCCAAAGCAAGTGTCGTGTCTGCCTTTGATTTCTATCAACTCTATTTTACCAGTTTTTAAGTTAAGAGTTTCTTGTGGTTTAGAAATTGAACCGGTTGGCCTGAAAGTAGTTTCAATTAAAATAGGATTTCCATTTGAAATCCCGCCAACAATTCCGCCTGCATTATTAGTGTAAGTTCTACCAGATAAATCCGCTAAGGCATCGTTGTATTCAGAGCCTTTTTTGTAAACTGTCTCAGAACCCAGACCAAAACCAAGCGCTTTCACACCGGGTATTAAATACACAAATCTAGCGATATTGGAGTTTAATTTATTGAAAAAAACTGAACCGACACCTGGTTTTAATCCAGTTAAAGTAGTTAAAATTTTAACCCCAACACTGTCTTGTTCTGTTTTAATTTGATTTAAATATTCAGCAAACTTAAAAGGATTCTTTTCAGTACCAATTTGTTTAATTTCGCTACTAAACTCAAGGTCTAAATATTGGCGAATAAGTTCACCGATAAATACAAATAAAATCGTAGTTCTACCTGAAAAAAGTCCGCCACCTGGAAAAGTTTGTCCATACTTTTGAATTGAAACAAAATCAGCTTGACCTGGTCTTGGAGTTAAACTAAACTGTCGGTAGTCTTTAGACTGTGCGTTTGTGTTTTCAAAATAAACATCAATTTCTTCACCAGTAGTTTTATTTCCCTGAAATCCAGAGACGACAACATACTTATCTGGCTCCTTTCTTGGAGTTGTGAAAACAGAAGTAGATTTTCGTCTTTGAAGGGCTTTATCTACTTGATTAAAATTTACAGCAAAATCTTTTGGAAAACCGGTTAACCGAATTCCAATTCTTGGGCTGTGGGTGTCTCCGTAAATCTTAATCTTAACTTTACCGGATATCTTAATACTCTGCTGCATTTACCATGTACCAAAATAAAGCGCTAAGTAGTTCACCAGTGTCTGTTTCATTTGTCAAAGCAGCGTAGAGTGAAACAAATGCTTGGTAAATTAGCATTTTTTCACCATACATTACATGCGGATACTTCAGTCTAAACTCAAGACTGTCTAGTTTATAGTTAACAGAGCAAATAAAGCTAGCAGTTTCAAAAAACTCAGGATCAAACGAACCTTGGTCAATTAATTTTTGAAATGAACAAGTTGTTGCATTAAAAATAACAGCTTCCTTTTTTCCCTTGACGCGTTTTAAAAACTCAGAGTAGCTGATTTCGCCTTCTTTACTCAGAGAGAGTGAAACAAAAAAGGTTAAAGGTTTAGCCAAATTAGTATATCCAGCGTAAAACTCAAGCGCAGATTTGATAGTTCTAGCAACAGCACCGTTTCCTAAAATATATATTTCATCATTTAAATTAGGTATAGCGTGTATGAACGAAAAAACTCCAAAAAAATCAGTATTTAGTAGATAAAGTTTGCCGTATTTTTGAAAAACTGTGTTAGCCGCTTTAGTTTCTTTAACAATATCACTTTGCTGATCGGTGATTTTAAGAATTGAGTTTTTAAATGGTGTAGTGATATTTAAAAACAATTTGTTTTCATCTAAAATTAAGTTTTCAACGAGTTTGGGTAAATCTTTTTCGTTTGCGCATTCAAACAATTCATAGCGATATTTTTTGACTTTGACAACCTTTGAGATTTCTTCGTGAATGTCTGGAGACAACGAATCCGCAATTCCTTGGCCCACCAAGCCAGCGCCAAAAACAGAAAGTTGGTTGCTAGATTCTGTAAATGAAACTAGTCGGTTAAAGAAGTTTCTGGACAATATAGATTTTTTTCGATTAATAACAAAATGACGGCGTTCATGCGAAACCAAGTCAAGTGAGTTTTCTTTTTTGAATCGAGCAACTTGATCAGTAATTTTTTTGCGCTCAAAAAGAGCAGACTCGATTTTTTTGTCAATTTCATCAATTTTCTGGCGCAGTTTTTCTAACTGTTCAAGGTCTTGTGTTTCTGTTTTAAAATAAGTGAGAAACTCAGGGTATGACTTAAAGACAGAAAAGTAATACGGCAAAGTAAACTCAGGGACTTTAGCCCAGTATTTAAAAATTAGTTCCAGTATTTGCGCACGATGGTCAATAAAATCTGAGCAGTTAACATGATAAAAATCACAATTTTTGGAAACTGAAAACTCAAGGACTCCACCATCGTAATTGTGTTGTATTTTAAGTTGTTTTAAAATAGAAAACAGTAAAGAAAGTCTATCGCTTTCTTTAAAAGATAAAGTATCAATATTTAAAAAACGATATTTAGCTGGGTTAGTTAAACAAAGCGCAAATATAGAAAAAACATTGTCAATTGAGTTTTTAAGGTCAATTTCTGCATAGTCAATTTTGCGTGGAGTTTTGGGAAGCGAAATAAAATTACCTTTAATAATTGGGGTGTAGCCAATTTTGTTAAGTTGATCAAAAACTTCAAAACTGTATTTGTCGTTGACACTAAGACCATCAAAGCTAACTTTATTATAAATGCCTTTAGTTAAGGCAAGCAATGTCAAAAGATGCGTGTAGTCGCGGCGAACTTCTATTTCTGTGGGAACTTCAAAGTTTTTAACTTGTTCAAAATATAGATAGTTTTTTTCGTCTTTTTTTAATTTAAAGCCAAACTCTTTTAACACATCAAGTGTGAGCGTTGCAAAATTTGGTTTAGTTAAATCAAAATCGGTCTTGATTTTGTTGCCATTGCCAATTAAAGCACAGGCTAAAAATACACCAGACAAATACTGGCTAGATATTTTTGAGTTTACTTCAATTACTTGATTTTCAACTACACCTTTAGCTTCGCATTTTTTAGTATTGGGGTGTAGTTTGAAGTCAATTTGCGGAAAAATTTTTTTAAAATCGTCAAGTGGGCGACTAAAAATACTATCTTGCCCAGTTAATCTAACTTCGCCAAACTTAAAAAGTAGAAGTGGAAAAAGTAGTCTAAATAAAGTAGCAGATTCACCGCAATCAATAAAGTCTTCGATGTAGTTAAGATTAGCGGATTTTTTGATTTGAATACCGTATCCATCAACTTCAATTTTTACACCAAGTTCATCCAAGGCTTTGATGGTAATTATTTCATCTAACGACAAAGAAGCGCCGTAAATTTTTGCTGGTTTGCCTAAAAAAGCCAAGACTAAAAGTTTTCTAATTGTGTCTGATTTAAAAGAAGGTGCGCTAAACACACCCTCTTTTAAATCAGAATAAAATTTAAGATTATTCTCCATTAGTTTAAATAAGCCTGAATGTCTGAAATTGAGACATTAACTAATTCGCCTTTGCCGATTTTTTTAACTTTAGTTAAAGTAATTTCACTATTCTTGGTTTGTTTTTTGTCATTAAATAGATATTTAACTAAAATACTTCTTCTAATTTCTTCAAGTTTTTCGCGTTTATATAGTGGAAATGATTTGATGGCTTTCAAGACTTTGTCAAAAACTGGTTTTTTAATTAAACCTTTTTCATATATTAACTCAGTTTCAAGCAACATTCCGTAAAGCACGGCCTCACCATGCGCAATATCTAGATTTAAACTAGACTCTATGGTGTGTCCAAGAGTATGTCCAAAGTTCAACATCTTACGGCGATTTAAAGAATATGCGTCTTTTTCAACAATTGCTTTTTTGGCTAAGATTGAGCGTTTAATTATCTCTTCGTTTAAAGTGAAGTTGTTTTTAATTAGTTTTTTAAGTAGAGTTTTATCGGCTATTAAGGCTATTTTAAGAACTTCAGCAACACCTTGTTTGTATTCAAGTGCAGGCAGACTTTCAAGGTAGGTTGGATCAATTATAGTTTCATAAGCAGGATAAACAGTACCAAGGTAGTTTTTAATATTTAAGTAGTTGATACCAGTTTTTCCACCAATTGCAGCGTCAACCATCGCGATTACAGAAGTTGGAACTAAAACATGGGCAACACCTCTGTATAGAGTTGATGCAATAAATGAAGTTAAGTCACAAACCACACCACCACCAAAACCAATTAAAACATCGTTAGCTGTGAAGTTATTTTGATCTAAATGCATCAATACAGCAGAGACTGATTGTATATTTTTGTAAGCCTCACCTGGTTTTAAAACAATCCAGTGAACTTTAACAGAAATTTTTTTAGCAAACTCAGTACGTGCGCTTGAGTCAAACACATTTTGGTCAGTAACCACAAAAACGCGTTTATTAAAGGCTAAGTTGTTGCAAATTTGAATATAGTCAACAACTCTGCCAATTGTTACATTTCTTTTAAATACAGTAGTTTTATATGCCATTTTAAACTCCTCTTTATTTATTTTTATTTTTGCTAAACCTAGCAATGTTGGTTAATTTTAATGCTTGAAAACCGTCAGATAAAGCCTTTTCAGGTTCTTTTGCACATTCCACTAAAGCGCCTGAAAACTCTAGTTTTTCAATATATGGAAGAAACTTTTCAACATACTCAGTAGAACCAATGCTATGACTTGGGTCAATAATCACAGGAATTTTAACTAAGTCTTTTAAGATAAAGGCACCAGTTAAATCTAGCGTGTTTCTGGTTAAAGTTTCAAATGTGCGAATACCTCTTTCGCAAAGTATGATTTGATCATTTCCGTGCTTCAAAATATACTCACTGGCCTGTAGAAACTCAAGCACGGTAGAAGAGTCTCCGCGTTTTAAAATAACTGGTTTATTGATTTTGCCAAGTGCTTTTAGAAGTTCAAAGTTGCGCATATTTCGCATGCCAACTTGAATGATGTCGCAATACTGGACAAACTCATTTAAATGCGCTAGTGAAGGGATTTCCGAAATAGTTATAAGTCCATATTTTTTACCAATTTGATGAAGTATTTCAAGCCCTTTTTTGCCAAGTCCTTGAAAAGAATTTGGCTCAGTTCTGAGTTTATAAGCGCCTGCTCTCAGGAACTTAAAACCACTTTCCTTAATGGCTTTAGCAATTTCTTCAAGTTGAGTTTCAGACTCAATTGAACATGGGCCAAAAATGTATTCAAACTCAGTAAATATGTACTGGCCATTTACCATAATTTGGGGGTTAATTTGCGCAACTTTTAGGCTTTTAATTGCCGAAATTGTGCTTAAATATGTGTCTTTAAAAGTCATTTAACCTCCCTTAATTTGTTCCTTAAAATCACTTACATTATAGTTTATTTATGATACTTTTTGTTGTTTTTTAAACTATAGGCACGGTATAGTTGCTCAAAAAACATTAGTCTAAAAAGCTCATGTGGAAAAGTCATTTTAGAAAATGAAAGCAATTTATTGGCTCTTTGTTTAACTAAATTAGAAACTCCATAACTGCCACCAATAACAAACACTATATCTTTGGCTTGGTTTTCTAGTTTTTCTAGATACTTTGAGTATTCAAGCGAGTCCATAAACTCACCTTGCACATCAAGCAACACAACAAAGTCACTTGGTTTGATTTGTTTTAAAATATCTTGAGACTCTCTTTCTTTGTCTTTGACTTTTATTTCAATAATTTGAATTTTTGGAAGTTGTTTTAAGTAAAACTCAATTCCTGTTTTAATGTGGTTTTCTCTGATTTTGTCGACTGCGATTAAAGTCATTTAAAACGCCACCTTTGTAATTTTTTTAGAGTCCG
>CAUTUJ010000012.1:0-18251 GCA_963541565.1 uncultured Acholeplasmataceae bacterium
AAACGAAAAAATATTGAAACTAGACTCAAGAACGTTGCTGTAAAGTATTTTTTTATCCGTTGAGTTGTAGTACTCAACAATGTGTCTAATTTCACTGGCCTGTGCGCGGTCAATTCGCTCGTAAACTGTGGCTCTGATTTGCTTGCCATTTTTTTGGTATCTAAAGTCAATGTGCAAGTTACCTGCCGCAGTTTCACGAATGCTTAGGTGAGTGACGGTAAGTTCTGATTTAATTAGTTGTTTTTCTAAATATTTTTTAAGTGAATCGTCAAACTTATCGTAGCCAAGTGCAACGTTTTTCGCGCCCAGTTGAGTTTTTAGTTCTGCGTATGCTACTTTTACTTTTAAATTATCGTAAATTCTTCTGCTAATTCTAATTACAAAAATTACGACAATTACAGTAACAATTAAGTTAATCCAAAAACTTTTGTTAGAAAATAAATTGAATTTTTTAGGTTGTTTATTTGGTTTATTTGGTTTATTTGGTTTCATTTATCAGTCTTATCCTTTCTGCTCACTTAAAACGCTGGGTTTCAGTAAAGCAATGTAGGGCAAATTACGGTAAAGTTCTTTGTAGTCCAGACCAAATCCGACAATGAAAAGGTCAGGGATTTTAAAAGCAGCGAAATCAGGCTCAATTTCTACTTTTCTCTTCGTGATTTTATTTAAAAGTACCGCTGTCTTAACGGATTTTGCTCCGTTTTTAAGAAGCGTTTCTTTAATTAAGTTAAGGGTTATGCCCGAATCCATAATATCGTCAACTATCAATACATCTCGGTTTTTGACATCTGGAAGCAGACTAGAGTTCAGCAGAACTTTGCCAGTTGACTCAGTGCCGCCAAAATAAGATTTTGTAGACATATACTGAATTTCGCAGTTAATAGACAATTTTAGAGAAAGCTCGGTTAAAAATGGAACAGAGCCATTTAAAATGCCAATCAAAAGCGGAGTCTTGTCAAAGTAAGCCTTGGAAACTTCCTTTGCTACTCGCTTAATTTGTCTTTTAATACTAAAGCGAGAAATTAGGACTTTTTGGATATCTTTTTTGAGTAAATTTCGCATAGTTCACCTATAAACTCAATTTTAAGAGTTTCGCCAACCCCAAGAGTGTCGTTTTTATATAGTTTTGGGATGTAGATAATTTGGTTGGCTGAATCTGTTAAAATCGGATATTGCTTTCTAAAATAAAGTGGTACTTTAGCGTCTTTAAACAACTTGGCTACAGATTTTTTGCCATAACTGTAGTTAAGTAAGTCACCAGGCTTTTGAGTTCTGACTAAAAAAGGTAGTTTAAGCGCACCAGTACTATATTCAATTATACAGTTTATTAAACTGGTTTGTGGGTGTTTTGAATTAAAACAAAAATTATCTATATTATATTTATATAATAGTGGTGAATTTGCTTGTTTTTTTAGCGAAAAATCCGCGTAAGTTTTTTTAAAAAACCAGGTATTACTTAATTTGATTTCACCGTTTGGACGAGCACTTGAAATTAACTTGTCAATTTGCGTTATTTTTTTTAAATTAAAAGTGATTTTATTTTGATTTAAGAGTTCGGCCAATATATATAGTCTAATATGCAAGGGATGTGCTAGATATTCTGGAATTGAAAAAATATCTTTGTTTTGAATAAAGCCAAGAGCAGTTTTTTTAACGCTTGAGTCGAGTGACTGAAAAATTTCTGAAAGCAAAAACATTCTGTCTGTCAGTTTAGGGTTTTGCTTTTCTAGTTCAGGAATAACTAAGTTTCTAAATTGGTTTCTCGTGTAGTTGTTTTTAAAATTACTCTCGTCTTCAAAAAAAATGAGTTTGTGATTTTTTGCGTATTCGTACAGCTCTGATTTTTTAATTTCTTTAAAAGGCTTTAAAAAAATAAATCCGTCGTCTTCGTGTTTAGCGTCAAAACCACTTAGTGATTTAAACATACCTTGGCTGACAAAGTTCATCAGCATAGTTTCAGCAAGGTCATTTAAGTGGTGAGCAGACACTATTAAGTTTGTGTTGTTTTCCTTGGCAATTTCTTTTAACAAGGCTATTCTACAGTCTCTTGCGAGTTTTTGGAAATTACTATTTTTTTCAATTTTAATATCTTTAAGTACAACTTTTAAGTTGTTAACATGAGCCGTTTTCTCAACTAATTTTGCTTCTTTTTCACTGGCTTTTCTCTTATGGTGATTGAAATTTACCACAACGCAATTTAGTTTTATTTTAATTGCTGCGTCTAGTAAAACCATACTATCAACCCCACCAGATACTGCTAAAATAAAAGTTTTATCTGGATAACATGTTTGGATTTTTTTTAAAGTATTTAAAATTTTTTTCATAATTTCTTTATTTAATATATAATATTATAACACAAGCAAGATAGGTGTTTTTCACAAAAACAAGAGGTAATTATGTTAATTTTAGCCAGTCAATCACCACGTAGAATTCAAATTTTAACTGAACATAATTTTGATTTTATAGCCGTTAAACCAAGTTGGGATGAAAGCAAAATAAGTGCTGTAAATTGGCGTAGTTACGCGACTATACAGGCTTATTTTAAAGCAAAATCTGTTCTTGATGAAGAAAACTTATCTCAAGACGATATAGTATTGGCAACTGATACCACAGTAGTTTTGAAAAATGAAATTTTAGGAAAGCCAGAAACCGCTGAACGTTGCTTTGAGATGTTAAAAATGTTAAATGGTAAAAAGCACAGAGTAGTTAGCGGAGTGGCAATAATTCACAAAACCAAAGTCTATTCGTTTCAAGTAACAACTTACGTTCATTTTAAGAAAAATAGCATAGCAGAAATTAAGAAATACATAGAACTCACTAAACCTTTTGATAAGGCGGGTGGATACGGTATACAAGATGAGGAAAACAATTTAATTGAAAAAATTACTGGAGACTACTTAAATGTAGTTGGTATGCCAACGGCTGCTTTAAATAAAATCGGAGAAATTTTAAAATGCGAGGCGAAGTAGATCAACTTAAGTTAAACAGGGTTAAACAAACTTATTTTGTTAAGTTAAAAGAAAGAAACTTTACCTTCTTAGAAGCAAGTTACCTTTTTGCATTGTTTTTTGAAGTTATTTTTTCAGCGTTAATTGTTTATTTAGCACTAAACTGGCAAAGCAGTTACGGCCTTACAAGTTGGCTGAATGCCTTTACTATTTCAACGGTTTTTGTTTTCTTTATTGGCTGGGTGATTTTGATGGCCAATAAAAATATACTGTCTCCACTTTTTTACGGAACTAAGTCATTTTTTACGGTCTTAACTGGACAAAAATTGGGAGAAACTTATTTTGAATACTGTCAAAGATGGACAGAAAAACCAATTAAGCGTTTCTACTATATTTCTAATTTCTTAATCGCTTTAACGCACTTTTTAATTTTTATTATTCTTTTAATTGTCTACTACGCTAAATAATAGATTATGAACTAGTTTCTTTTATCTAAATGCGGTTGCCTTTCTGATAATTACAGTGATGACAAAGCGTTTGTAAATTATTTAAATCACTTTTCCCACCCTTGGAAATCGGATATATATGGTCAATTTCTAAGTCTTCGGTATCACCACATTTAACACAACGATAGTTATCGCGTGCATAAATCGCAAATCTAACTTTATTTGAAACTCGTGCTCTTTCTACTTTAGAAATTGAGTCCCAAATTTCAGGATTTAGATAATAATCTCCACGTTTTTCTTCAATCATTCCGATAAGTTCAACAATTGTCTCGCTGTCAAATACATCTTTTTTATAGCTAACTAGACTGCCATTTATTAAAGACCTGTAGATTTTAACTGAAATAGAAAACTCAGTTACTGGTTTTTTAACTCCTCTAGATATCACGTTTGTTAATACTTGTTTTAAGTATTGTGTATTTTTAAAAGGAATAGCTGTGTCAAAGTCAAAAATAAGACATTCATTTTTAACTCTTTTTAAATAAATTCCGTGTTTTTTCTGATTTACCTTAGCATATTGTATGTTTTCTTTTACTCTCGTTTTTAAAAACCTTAACTCATAAATTAAAAGATCAACAGGTTGAACTATTTCAAAGAAATGTTCATTATCGTAAATTTTTTCTAAATTAAAGTTTTCAACTTTAAGAAACTGATACTCTAAATTAAGTTCTCTTAATTTCTTCAAACCTAAACTATGTTTATCTACAAAATCATAATATTGCTTTCTTCTTAGCGAACTTATTAAAAAGGCTAAAAGAATTATTGCCAAGAGCGAAACTATTAAACATATAAAAATTAAGAAAATTAACATTTTCACCTCTTTAAGTTTTAAAAAAATAAAAACTATTTGTGTATATTATTTAGATTAGTAAATAAAAATACATAATAAGCCATGTTCTGTATTTAAACAATCATTTATCTAATGCATATGCATTCCGTTTGTCTCTTCTTAATTTGAAACAAAAGCGGTTCCCCTACCAAAATTTGGGTTTCTAGCTTGTGGAGTTTACCCGTTTCACTTGAACTAAATCAACTCGTCTCTGTGGCACTTTATGAAAATAAACATTTTCGTCGTCAAGATAATACTCATCTTGCCCAAGGTTATTTATTGCCTTGGCACAATCACTACCAGCATCACAGCTAGTGCTAGCATGGACTTTCCTAACGTTTCCGCTCGATTGTCTGTGTATTTTTTTTACTTATAAAAAAAAGCTATTTGGTTTTGTTTTTCTTTAAAACTTCTTTGCGAGAAAGGTCGACTCTACCTTTTTCGTCAACTCCGATGCATTTAACTAAAATTTGGTCGCCAAGTGAAAGCACGTCTTCTACTTTTTCAATGCGTTCCAGCGCAATTTGAGAAATGTGCATCAAACCTTCTGTACCTGGCCAAAGTTCAACAAAAGCTCCATATTTTTCAATTCTAGTAACTTTTGCTTCATAAACTGCACCAACTTCAACTTCACGAGTTAAGTTATATACCTTGTCGTAAGCCATTTGGATGTATTTAGCCTCAGGGTGTCTAATTACCACTTTTCCGTCTTGAGAAATTTCAATATCACAGTTTCCGCAATCTTGAATGATTTGATTTATAACCTTACCGCCACTGCCAATTACATCTTTAATTTTATCTGGGTTGATGGTAAGAACTTTGACATGCGGTGCGCAGTCTGCAACTTCTTTTCTTGGTTCTGCAATTGTTGTTTGCATGTGTGCAAGTAAAGCAAAACGCGCCTCTTTAGCATCGGCTAGAGCCTCGGTTAAAATGGCTTTATCAATTCCGGCAATTTTAATGTCCATTTGCAGAGCAGTGATACCAGCTTTGGTTCCGGCAACTTTGAAGTCCATATCACCAAGGTGGTCTTCCATGCCTTGAATGTCAGTTAAAATTGTGTAGTTTTTACCTTCTTTAATTAGACCCATTGCAATACCAGCAACAGGTGCCTTTAATGGCACACCACCCGCCATTAAGGCCAAAGTTGAGCCACAAACTGTTGCCATTGAAGACGAACCGTTAGATTCCAAAATTTCTGAAACTAAACGAATTGTGTATGGAAATTCTTCTTCAGATGGTAGCATAGGGAGAATAGCACGTCGTGCTAAAGTACCGTGTCCAATTTCTCTGCGGCCAGGTGCGCCATATCTACCAGTTTCACCAACTGAGTAAGGTGGGAAGTTATAGTGCAGTGTAAATCTCTTGTCTTCTTCAAATCCAAGGTCATCAATAATTTGTTTGTCTTTTTCACCACCTAAAGTCAGAACCGCTAATGCCTGAGTTTGACCACGAGTAAATAGTGCAGAACCATGTGCTCTTGGCAAAATGTCTAGTCTTGATGAAAGTGGGCGAATTTCTTTGACTTTTCTTGAATCAGGGCGAATTTTGTCAACAGTGATAAGTTTTCTAAACTCAATTTTAACTAAATCTTCGTATGCTAAAAACACTTCGTTGTCATAAAGTTTACGAGTATCTTCGTCTAGATTTAGTTTATCGTATTGCTTTGAGTAAAGTTCAATGACTTCTGCTCTCAAAGTCTCTAGCGCTAAGTCGCGTTCTTGTTTGTCAAAAACAAGTAGCGCGGTTTTAATTTTTTTAGCGTAGTTTTTTTCAAGTTCACCAACTAATTTAGGGTTATATACAGTAATTTCAACTGGTTTTTTAGCCGCACCAATTTCAGCTTGAATTGATGAGATAAATGCACAAATTTTCTTAATTTCGGCGTGCGCAAATAAAATTGCTTCAACCATAGTCTCTTCACTTAATTCATTTGCTCCGGCTTCAACCATGTTAATAGCGTCTTTAGTACCAGCAACTGTTAAGTTTAAACTAGATTTTTCTAAATCAGCGATAGACGGGTTGATGACAAACTCACCATCAATCATACCAACACAAACACCAGCAATTGGGCCTTCAAAAGGTAGTGAAGATACAGATAATGCAATAGATGAGCCAACCATTGCGGTAAGTGGTGCTGAGCAGGTTTCATCAAAAGACATTACGGTGTTTACAACTTGTACTTCGTCTTTATATCCTTCTTTAAAAAGTGGGCGAATAGGCCTGTCAATTAGTCTAGACATTAAGGTTTCGTATTCTGAACCTTTACCTTCTCTTCGCATAAAATTGCCAGGGATTTTACCACCAGCATATTTTTTTTCTTGGTAAATTACCATTAGTGGAAAGAAATCTTGTAGTGGGTTTTCATTTGCTTTTGAGCAAACTGTAGAAAGCACACAAGTATCTCCATAATAAACTAAAGCAGAGGCTTGTGCTTGTTTAGCAACTTCGCCAATCTCTACTCTTAGGCTACGACCGCCGATCGTAGTTGAAAAGACTTTTTTCATATTTTTCTCCTTGATTTAACTGCTTAATTATAACATTTTTAGCCAGAAGTCTGGTTTGTTTTTTGCTTTTTGGCTAACTTTTTAAATAAAACAGTAATTTTAGAGTTTTTCAAAAAGCATGTATTGTGCGCTATATCTAAAGACTGATTTTTTAGTTAAAAAATAGGTGTCTGTGGTTTTAGTTGTTGCTATGTTTTTAACATAGCGCAACTTATTTTGAAAATAAGGCTCAGTAGCGGCGCTTTTGGGTCTAGCAAAAATATGAGTAGGCTTTAGGTTTTTGTGTTCTGAGATAAATAGGTTAAGTTTTGAGTGAGTTGTTGAGTTTAGAAAAACTAACGAAACGTTTTGGTATTTTAGTTCTAAAATCGGGCTTCTATTAGCAGAGTGTTCATACGTTTTAGTTGTATGCAATAAATTTAGCTCAATTTGCCCGATTTGAAAATTATTCGGCAAAAAATAGTAGTTGTCTTGCACAGTTTTGGGCAGTTTAGTGAAGTAAAATTTACTTGGTTTGACTTCGTTTAAAGTAAATAACTCTTTTTCAAAGTAAAATGAATCTGTATAAATTACTTCAGGTTTAAAGACAAATCCAAGTTTCTTAAATGCACCAAGCGTTTTACTTCCTGGATTGATGAGTGTGGCTCTAGCGTTTGAAATTAAAATTATCGCTGTTGTATTGCTTTCTTGTACAGTTTTTAAATAGGGCAAAGGTGTGAGTAAAAACCTTGTTTTAAATAAAACTAACGCCAAAATAAAGATGTATTTTTTTAGATAAACAAAAGTGGTTTTTCTAAAAATTAAGAAAATTAAAAGTAGATAATAAAGCGCAAGTAAGTAGGTTGAAAACTCAGGAAAACTCAGTTCCAAAAAGTTTATTTTAGATTGTTTAAATAATGTTAAAATCGCCCGATAAGGGTATTCTAAAGCATAAGATATTGGATAGAAAAAAAGCAAAATTAGTATTAAAGGGAAATAAAAATAAGTTAAAAACTGTAAAATAAAACTACTAAAAAACAGGTTAACTAAATTGAGTTTGCCGCCAAAGTTTACACTCAGCGGAAAAATAATTAAATAAAAATAAATGCTTGATTTAATTTTTGCTTTAAAATAGCCTTGTTGCCACTTGAAGTTTACTTTATTTAAAATTGAAAAAAATGAAATTAAATAAGTTAAAACAAATGAGTGGTTAAACACTGAAAAAGGATTTAAAACAAACGCGACAAGACCTGCAAATGAAAGTGTGTTTATTTTACTGATTTTAATTTTTTTTAAGTTTGCTGTTAAATAAATTAAGTAGACAACGGCAAACTTGAAACTGCTAGCTTTTGGGTTTGAAAAGTGTAGCCAAAATAAAAAAACAGTTAAAAAAATTAACTGCTTTCTTTCACTTACCGAATAATAATTAAAGATTTTTTTAATTAAAGTAATTAAAAACGCGGTAAAAAGACCGCTTGCAGAAATTACTGAAGTCAAACCGTATCCCGAAATTAGTCTGCGGGTATCTAGGTCAGCACGCTGTTCTGCCAAGAAAAACTTTGAGAGCCAGACTTTGATGTTTTCAGGAAATAGTGTTAAGTATTTAGACAAATAATATGAGTAATAAAAATATTTAAAACTAAACTTAGATGCGCTGTGCCTAATGTAGTAATATCCTGCAATTTGTTTAGAAAACTGATTCAAATCTAATTCTCTTGCAAAGTAAAAATGCGAATCTATTTTAATAAAATCACCAACTTGAATATCAGACTCAGCGTATACTGCTAAGCGAGTAAATCCGTTTGTTAAGTAAGTAGTATCTCCTGATTTTTGAAAACAATAGTAGTAATTTCCGAAATACGGAAAACTAAAAAGTAAGTAATTAAGTAAATAAACCAGCCCAAAAAATAAAAGTATAAAAAATGCAGATTTATATGAAATTATTTTTCTGGCAAAGTAAATATAAGGTAGTAAAATCAGTAAAAAGAGTGGGAATTTTAATGCTACTAAAAAAATTGCTGTAAGTGGAAAAATTAAGTAAAGTGTATTTTTAATCTGCAAAAAAGTATGGTTTGATTTGTTCAAAGGTTTTTGGACCTATGCCTTTTATTTCAAGTAGTTCCTCAACTGATTTAAATTGAGTGGTTCTTTGTTTGACTAAAATGTTAGTCGCGATTTCTTCGGTAATTTTGGGAATTTCAATCAGTTGTCTATAGGTAACTGTGTTTAAGTTATAAGTTTTTGTGATTTTGCCTTTTGTGTCGGTTTTAACTAAAAAAGTACGATTTCTGTCAATTTTAGTCTGCTCGACTAAGTCTCTAACTGCGTTTTCTGTGTATCCGCCTGCGTAGTTTAAAACGGATGCAAGTTCTGTTCCCTTAATTACTCGGTAAGTTCCTGGAAACTTAACTTCGCCCATGATTTTTACGTCAAAAAATTTAATTTCTTTACCTTGTTTTGCAACCTTTAACCTGTTTTGTCTTAAGATAAAGAAGGTTGTGAAAAAAATAAGTAAAATAACTTGCAGAGTAATTAAAAATACATAAAGTGTAAATCTTTTTCTAAATATTTTTTTGTGCATATTTATGTCCTTTTTAGTTTCACAAATATACTTACCAGGGTCTGCGCAAATTACTCAAAAATAAAAAAAGCGCTCAATTAGAGTGCTTTTTTTAAAAAATCTTTTAAATGGTGCTCGATATCGGGGTCGAACCGATATGGATTTCTCCGTACGATTTTGAGTCGTATGCGTCTGCCAATTCCGCCAATCGAGCAGTTTGACAAAATTTACATTTTGCCAATTGGACATATTCCAAGCAGTTTTAAACCTTTTTCTAAAACTAATCTTGTGAAGTAAAGGAAGCATAGGTTTGCGTTTTCAACTAAACTATCTTCAACTGTAAAGTGAGTTTGTGCGTATAGTTTATTAAAACTAGCGCATAGATTAAGTAAGTATTTAGCGACAATGGAAGGCATTAAATTCTCGGCTGCTTTGTTGATAGTTTCTTTGAAACTATCAATTAATTTTAACACAGGCCAAAACTCTTTAGTTAAATATTTAGAGTCAAACTTAGTAAAGTCAGGAGTTTTTCCATCAAGTATAGAAGCGATTCTTACAACAGTATACTGAATGTAAGGACCAGTTTGGCCTTCAAACTTCAAGGCTTGGCTTAAGTTAAACTCAAAATCCAGGGTTCGGTCGTTTTTAAGGTCATTAAAAATGATTGCACCAACTCCGATTTTTTCAGCCAAATAATCAATTTCCTTAGTCTCTGGTCTTTTTTCCAAAATTATATTTTTAGCACCAGTAATCGCGAGTTCTAACAAGGCTTTTAAACCTTTGGTTTTGCCTTCGCGTGTAGACATTTTTTTACCGTTTGTCAAAACTAGTCCAAAACCAACATGCGCGATGTTGGTGTCAATTCCGTAGATTTTGGTTAGTCTTTTTAGTTGTTCAAAGTGCAGTTTTTGCTCATTTCCAACAACATATAAAATATCTGTAAAATTATGTAGATTTTTTCTGTATTCAAGGGCTGTCAAATCACGAGTTAAGTAAAGGGTGGCACCGTCTGAACGCACCAGCAAAGCAGGTGGTATGTCTTCGCCAAGTCTAACAATTTTAGCGCCTGCATCTTTTTCTAAAACTTTCATTTCGCTAAGTTTGGCTAAAACTGGCTGCATCTTGTCATTATAAAAAGATTCGCCCGAAATATTTTCAAACTCAACGCCAAGTGTGCGATAAACTTTTAAGAACTCAGCAATGGATATTTCTCTAAATTGACGCCAAAGTTCCAGGTATTTTTCTGATCTGTCTTCAAGGTTTTTAAAAATTTCTCTAGCCTTGTCTTCAAGCGCAGGGTTGCCTTCGGCTTCTTTGTGAAAACGAACATACAGAGATTGCAAATGCTCAAGTGGTTTTTTTTGAAACTCAGCGGCATCCAGCCAGTTTTCATAAGCGTAAATCATCTTACCAAACTGAGTCCCCCAGTCTCCAAGGTAGTTTTCACCGTACACCTCTGAGCCTGTGCACTTCAGGATTTGTTTAAGTGAGTTTCCAATTACTGTTGACCTTAGATGACCGACTGAGAAAAACTTAGCAACATTTGGACTTGAGTAGTCAATAAAATACTTGCGCTGGTTTGGTAAAAAAACTGGAAAGCTTGTATTTTCTTTAATTAAAACTTTAAATAAATCTGCTTTGAACTTATCTTGATTTAGTTTAATATTTAAAAACCCGTTTAGAAAAACGAGTTCATGAATAATATTTAAATTAGCGATTTTTTGTTCAATTGCAAGGAAAATCTCAGCAGGTTTTTGCTTAGTCAAAGCAGCTAGTTTAAAAAGCGGCAAGGCTAAGTCAAAGTCGGGATTCTTAGAAACATCTAAAGCATTTAAGTCAAATTCGGGCGCTGCGGCCTGAATTTGTTTAGTGTATTGATTTAAAATCATTTAAAATTATTTTCTAAAAGTTTTTTTAGCGATTAGTTCAATAAATCTTTGAACTTCAAGACGAATGTCTGAGTGTGATTCAAGTGTAGTTTTAAGTTGTTCCTCAGCACTTAAATCAAGGAGTTCACCTTTGTAGAAAACTAACATAGTTTGACTGTATTTAGGTTGATATAAACCTGGATATTTTTTCTTAAAGTTCTTGTAGTCAGGATAGTAGTATTTTTCGTCTTCAATTTCAACTGGTTTTTTAAGTAAATCAAGAAAGTATATTTTTTTGCCAGTAACTTTTGCAAACTCTTCGTCTTTTTCTACTTTAGTTTGTGCGTTTTCGTAACCATCAAATAAACGAGTAAACTCTTCGTTAATTGGTCCTAGGTTTTCCAAAGTATTTTTATGAGTTCTGGTTCCGTAGTAGGCAAAAACTAAGTTTTCAGTAGCAGTTTTTGATTTTTCTAACACAGAATATAGTTTCTTTTGAGAAATTGGAATGTAGATGTTTTCAGTTGGCAAGTATCGTGTGTATTTATCTGAGTTTGCCAATTGACGACCAAATTTTAAATTAGAGTAGTTTTTTTGAATTTCGTTGGTAAATCTAGTTTTTGCGCTTGGAGTGATAAAAACTATAGTAATTGCGATTAAAACTAAGAAAAATGCAAGTACAACATATGCAAGAGGATGAACTTTTCCAGCAGCATTTTCGTATTTTTTTCTTTTCAGCATTGATGTCCTCCGTGGGTTAAATTAACACAAAAAATTATACCACACCCAAAGCATTATCAGCCTATTATATTTATATATAGCGCTATTTTAGCAATTTGTTTGTATCGCATTAGTTACACGCTTGTGTTTGGTTTTTAGCAAAATTGTTCCGCTAGTAAGGCGATTTATTTGATGACTTTCATAAAAATGTAAAAACGCATCTGAAAAAGGTCTAAAATCTACGTTATTTATGAAAAGTTTTTTAAAACATTTTTTAATCATTTTTATAATTTGTGTGTATAAAGTTTAAATAAGGAGGGAAAATGAATTACTCTGTGCTAATTAAAGAACTAAGAGACCGCCGTTTTTTGTCGCAAACTGATCTTGCCAAAATTTTAGGGGTTACCTATGTAACAATTTCTAGATGGGAAAGCGGATATTTCAAGCCTAATTTTAGTTCTAAAAGAAAACTTAATAACTTATTTATTGAAGAGAAATTAGTTGAAGTTAAACAATAATATAAAAACGCCTTATTAGGCGTTTTTATATTATTTATTTAGTTTTAAATTCTCAATTAGTTTATCTAAGTTTTCACTCAACTTAGTTAGTCCGCTGGCTTGTTTTTTAAGTAATTCATTTAGGTTTTTAATCTTGTTGTAGTCTTTTACTAACACGTTAACAAAATCATTGTAAAACAAATCAACTAATTTTTTTACAGACGGATGTATAGTTTTCGGGTCACCTGTTTTTTCAGAATGCGCTAAAATTTTATTAACACCGTCACAAAATAAAAAGAATTTATTGTATTTTTCAGCTTCATACTCAGGCGCCGAAACACCAGCTTCGTTTTTTAATGCACGTGCTCTTTTTTCTCCAAATTTATAAATTAACTCAAGTAAGAAATGCGGAAGTTCGCTTAAAGTTTTTGTGTATTCTTGGTGTTCAGATTCACTTAAACTAGCAAGTTCCTTAACTAATCCTTGGATAGAGTCTGTTATTTTGGTGATTTGCTCTTTTTGTTTTAAAAGAATTTCAGCTAAATTTTTTGATGCTGTCGCATTTGCAGAAATTAACGCTTTAATTTTGTTAACTAACTCTGCTTTTTTAGCTAAATCTGTTTCTGTTTTGACCTTGTTTTTAAGTTCAAAAATTTTTGCAAAATTTGTCTGATATGCTTTTAAGGCAGTTTCGAAGTTTTCAAATTGAGAGAAATCAATATCTTTTAATTGAGTAAAACTCAAAATATGCGCGCCAATTTTATCAAGAATATCAAAGTATTTTTGAGAAGTTTCACTATTGATGTGCTTAATTAGCTCAGCTTTGTACTCATCTGGTCTTTTTGGGTTTCTAACAAACATAGTGTAGCTTAATGCTTTAAGTAAATTTGCTTTTAAATTAGTTCCAAGTTTAGACAAATCAGCAAAGTTGATAAAGTTTTCTATTTTAATTTCTTTAGCATAAGCAAGTGATGCTAAATAGAAAACATTTGGTTTTAGAGTTTGGATAAACTCTTCAAGTGGTTTTAATTCTGGATGATTTGGGAATTTAATATCTGATTTTAAAAAATTAGTAATTGTGCCAAGAGGATCTTTTTCAAGTTTTTGTTTAAGTTCATTAAAATCATTTACTTCAAAGGCTTTCAAGATTATTTGCCAAACTTCTTTTAAACTGTCAACTCTTTTGGCGATTTTGCTAAACTCATCAACATACGGAAGCGTCTCAATAAGTTTGTTAGTTTCAACACCGTAGGCTTCTAGACTTTTTAATTCGCCTTGATAAATAAACTCAGTTTTTGTTTCAATAGTTGTGTTAGCGGTAACTTCAAAGCCAAGTTTCATAATGTCTTTAAGTAGTTTATCTGAAAGCAAGTATTCTTTTTTATCTAAAGTAACACCGATAATTCTAAGGTTATCTTTTTTAGCAAGGTCTAAATCAAGTTCAAACTTAACTAAAGTTTTTTCTGAAACAGTTTGAGGGCTAACTGGTTTTTCAACACCAACAATAGTTGGTTTGATGTATTTATCGTAAGTTACTGTGTATGTTTTTGGTGGTACTGGTTTTGGTTTTTCTGGGTTTTTTGGTTTACACGAATATAAGAGAAAACCTAGAATAAAAGTTAATAAAACAATTAAAGTTTTTTTCATAAATTGCTCCTTTTTTAAAAAACATTTAACAAGATTATACTATGCTTGTTTTAATTTTTTCAATTTCAGTCAAAATTTTCTTAAAAGAATCTAAAGAAGGTATTAGTTTATCTAAGTATTCGCTTTCTTTTTCTAACACATTTGGAGTTAGTCTAAGTACCTTGTCTGAAATTAAAATAGTTAAAGTGTTTAGTTTTTTGACCAAAATTACTGAGTTAAACTTAGCAAAAGTACTATAGATTTCTGTGTATACGCGTTCAGTAAATAAATTTGGTTGTTTAGTGTAGAGTTTAAATTTATTTTTAAAAGGGGTAGGTGTATTTTTGGCAAAAAATTGACGATTTACTTTAGGCTTATTTAAAGCATAGTGGTTAAATATAGCAAAGTCAGGAAGTTCTGTTAAGAAATTATTAAACTCAACTCTGGCTAAATGTCTCGAAAAAATTGCACTTTCTTTAAACTCAGTTAAAATAATTCCGTTTTCTTGATTTAATAAATTTAAATTGCTTTTTTTGTTTATTTTGTATTCAGGTGAGTAAGTAAGCGCTGGTGTGTAGGTAAGTCCTAACTTGTTTTTAATTCTTAGACTGACTTCTTCAAACTCACTTGATTTAAAAAAGTTTTTCAAATACAGAGTCTCTAAATATCTTAAATAAAACAGTAGCATGACAACAAGTAAAGGAATTAGTGCAAAAATAGAAATCGCTGCCATAATTTGCATAACTTTATCTTTAAAAAGCAATGGAAAAAAAACAAGCGCAACCAACTCAATTGCAAGAAACGCATACATGGAAGCCATAATTTTGGCGTAAACTTTTTTAATTTTTTTCTGCATTTTTTAAATTTTTCCTGTAAGATTTCTTAAAAATTTGACTAAGCTTGATTTTTTCATATCTCAAAATAAAGAAACGATAAATCTGCGGTGCGTAGTAAAAAATGATAATTACGCCTATTGTATTTAAGGTAAAAATAACCAGGGTTTCAATAACAGAGATACTACCTGCTAACATCAAAGTAGGTGCTGTAATTAGTCCAGTTAGTGGAAAGTAAGCAAAGACGTGAATTAAGGTTTGTGCAACAGTAGACTCGGAATTATACGCAAAGAAGACGACATAGAAAGGTGCGATAAAAATCAACATCAAAACCGAAAAGATATTTTGAAAAGACTCAGAATTATGAGCAAAAGACGCCAGAATTCCGGAAATCAAAATAGAGGTAAACAGCAGCATAAATAAGCCAAGCAAACCAAGAGTAAGTGGTGTGGTAATGGCTGCTTTCAGTTCAGAGGTAATTTTCAGGCCTGTAAACTGTAGACCTGAATTGATGTTTTGGCCAAAAAGTGCAGACGCGAGTGTTGAATAAAAAGAAAGCAACACAAACTGAATTAAAATATAGCCAATAATTGCAAAAAACTTGGTATAAAAGTGTTGACGTGGAGAAATTGACTGAAAGATTAACTCAACTGTTTTGCTTTGTTTTTCACTAAAAATGTCTGCAGAGAACAACTGAGCGGTAAAAGCAAACGCAAAAATAAACACCGTAAACATAGCTACAAGTAAAATAAAGGCAATTCGTTTAGTATCCAAAGTTAACTTGTTTTGATTGATTTGAGGATTCACTTGCTCTTCAGTTAAATTATAAAAATCGTGCACCGCAAACTTACGAAGTTGTGCGTTTAGTTCAGTTTGCACACTTTGTTTAGTTTGATTAAAGTAAACTTCGGTAACAAGCCTTGAGTTTGCCATTTTAAAGTCAACTAAAGCAGTGGCTTTTTTGTTTTCAAGAAAAGTTTTAATTGAACTTGTTTGATTTAACTTAAAATTAAAGTCTGAGATAAACTCAAGTTCAAAATTGCTTTTTTTAGGGTCTTTGCCAACTAGGCGGTCTGTTAATTTATTTTTAAAATCAGCAATTGAGTAAGCGCCGTACATACCATCTTTTAAGGTATTGACAATAACTTTGCTTTTAACAATTTCTGCTTTATTTCTGCGACCTGCAACTAAATTAGGTAGGGCGCTTAAAATAAAGATTAAAAAGAACAAAATTAAATTAGTAAATAAAAAGGTTTTAGTCTTTAGCCGTCTGCCTAAATTAT
The DNA here is from genome assembly GCA_963541565.1 of uncultured Acholeplasmataceae bacterium. Taxonomy (GTDB): domain Bacteria; phylum Bacillota_I; class Bacilli_A; order Acholeplasmatales; family Acholeplasmataceae; genus CALISC01. The sequence goes on from CAUTUJ010000012.1 coordinate 16,154, forward strand.
ATAAAAATAACTTACCAAATTTGCTATTCATAATTCTTCACCTTAGCAATAAAAATTTCCTTTAAGGAAGCGTAGTCTAGTGAATATCTTTTGATGTCTACTTTGTCTTTTAAAAAATTAAAAATTTGTCGACTGTGGTTTTCTGATTTTAAAGTTAGTCTAATTTGGTTTAAAGAAAGTTCTTTAATTTCACAAATTCCGTCTAGACCTGAAAAAGACTGTTTGGCAATTTCTGGAGCTTCGATGTTTAGATAAACTTTTGAAAAGTTTTGTTTAATTTCGTCTAAATCGCCTTGTACGACGGTTTTACCTTGATTTAATATTAAAACTTTTGAGCAAAGCGACTCAACTTGATCGATTTGGTGTGAAGAAAAAATTACCATTGTTCCTGACTTTATTAAGTCATTGATTACTTCCATAAACAACTTTATGTTAAAAACATCTAAACCTGTAAACGGTTCGTCTAAAATTAAGAGTTTGGGTTTATTTAGCACAGCTAAAATAAATTGCAGACGTTGTTGCATGCCTTTGGAAAGTTCTTGGATTTTTGAGTCAAACTTATCTTTAAGGCCAAAAAACTCAAGATGTTTTTTGAGTTCTGCCTCAACTTCTTTTTTTGACATGTCTTTTAGCATACAAAGAAAGTAAACGTAGTCTTTGACTTTCATGTTTTGAATTAAACTTCGTTCTTCAAGCATATAGCCAATATCCTTAGAAATGGCGTAGCCAGGCTCTTTTTGAAAAATAGAAATCGAGCCAGTTACTGGTTTTATTAGTCCGGTTAGCAGTCTAAAAGTAGTAGACTTACCTGAGCCATTGGCACCAAGTAAGCCCATAATTTCGCCTGGTTTTAAGACAAAACTAAGGTCAGTTAAAACTAAGTTTTTCTTATCATAAGAAAAACTAACATTTTTAAACTCAATCATTTATTTTAAGCCTTTGGTTTTAATTTCTTTTTTAAGTAGTTTTATAAAATCGCCAGTCTTAATTTCGGTTTGCTTAGTTTCACCGTATTTACGATAAGTTACTGATTTATTTTGAACTTCGTTGTCGCCAATTACTAGACTGTAGTTAACTTTTTGAGTTTGCGATAGTCTAATTTTGTAGCCTAGTTTTTCAGAAGATGCGTCTAGGTTAACAATAAAACCTTGTTTTCTTAAACGAGCGACAACTTGTTTTGCATATTTTAAGTGAAACTCATTGTTCACAGGAATTACTCTGATTTGATCTGGCGACAACCAAAGTGGAAAAACCCCCTTGGTCTCTTCAAGTAGGTAAGCAATGAATCGCTCCATTGTAGATACCACTCCGCGGTGAATAACCACTGGTGTTTTTTCTTTACCGTCTTTGTCGACATAAGTTAGGCCAAAACGTTTAGCCAAAAGGAAATCTAGTTGAACGGTTGAAAGAGTTTCTTCGTGGCCAATTGCGGTTTTAATTTGCACATCTAGTTTAGGACCATAAAAGGCAGCTTCACCTTTTGCCTCGTAGTAGGTAAGTTTTAGTGAGTCCATAGTTTCTTTTAAATATTTTTCGGCCATGTCCCACATTTTGTCATCTGGATAGTATTTTTCTTTATCTTCCTTGTCTCGGTATGACAATCTAAATCTAAAGTCTTTAATATTAAAGTCTTTATAGCAATCTAAAATTAGTTTCACTGTTTGGCTAAACTCTTGTTTGATTTGTTTTGGAGTTACAAAAATGTGTGCATCGTTTAAAGTCATTTCGCGAACTCTTTCAAGACCAGTTAGCGAGCCTGACTTTTCGTATCTGTGCATCATGCCAAGTTCAGCAATTCTAAGTGGCAGTTCTTGATATGAGCGTAGTTTTTGTGAAAATATTTGCATGTGGTGTGGACAGTTCATTGGACGCAGCACCATTTTTTCGCCACTATTGAACTCAAGTACCGGAAACATTGAGTCTTTGTAGTGAGCAAAGTGGCCAGATGTTTCGTAAAGTAAGACATTTGCTAAAATTGGTGTGTAGACGTGTTGATATCCAAGAGCTAGTTCTTTGTCGGTAATATAGCGCTCAACAGTGCGGCGAATAGTTGCCCCTTTTGGTTGCATGAATACCAAACCTTGGCCAACTTCCTTGG